>JBLNBW010000121.1:0-11707 GCA_050260255.1 Rhodospirillaceae bacterium
AGGAAGCCGAAGCGCCGGCCGATGCTACAGCAGGCGGCGCGCCGCAGCGTCCACTCGCTCAATAATCGGACGGCACACGCCATGTTCACCAAACGCAAGCCAGAAGCGACCGCGCCGGAAGTCGAGCTGAAGGTGACCGCTGTGGAAACGGCCGCGCCGCAGCCCGAGCAACGCAGCGCGTCGAATGCGACGCTGATGAAGCCCTCGATCATCAGCGAGGGCTTCGAGCTCGTGGGTGATCTCATTTCCACGGGCGTGGTGCACGTCGAAGGAACGGTGCGCGGCAAGCTCGCCTTGAGCACGATCACGATAGGCTCGAAAGGCGTCGTCGATGGCACCATCCAGTGCGAAACCTTGCACGTGAAGGGACGTTTTTCCGGCACAGCGCATTGCCGTGAGCTCACGTTGAGCGCTGGCGCTTCCGTCGACGGTCAGGTGTACTACAGCACGCTGGCGGTTCAGCGCGGCGCGAAGATCACCGGAGAACTCGTCAAGAAGTAACGTAAGTGCCGTGCGCAACGCCGAGTGACGAGCCGATCATCGGTGCCGCGCGTCGGACCGGATGGCGCTAATGCCGCGCAGCGGTAGGAAGCCAGAAGGTGAACGTGGACCCGTGCCCGAACTCGCTTTCGACGGTGAGGTCGCCTCCCAAGAGTCGGGCGATACGGCGGCTGATGGCAAGGCCGATGCCGGCGCCATGCTGGGCTTCCGGATCGAGGCGCGTGAATTCGTGGAAGATGTGCTCGTGCTGGTTCTGCGGAATTCCGGGGCCGGTGTCGATGACTCTTACCGTGATCCACGAGCCCGGCCGGAGAGCGCCGGACCGCTGCAGAGCAGCGTCGACCGTAACACGTCCGGCCGGCGTGTATTTCAGAGCGTTGGAGAGCAGATTGGCCAACACCTGCCGTGCCCGCATCTAATCGGTCACGGCCTTCAAGCCATCGGATATGCGGACGTCAAGGGCGAGTCCAGCCGCCGTTGCTTGCGCGCGAAAGTCCTCCGTGACTTCGCGAGCCAGCTGGCCCACATCCGCCTCTACGCACTTTATATCGATCTGTCCCGCCTCCGCGCGCGCAAGCTCCATCAGCTCGTCGATTAACCGAAGCGAGGTGCGGATGGAGCGGCGAATGCGCTGCACACCGTCCCGCTGCTTGTCTGATAGCGGGCCAAGCAGCTTGCCGTCTTCCAATAACCAGGCCTGGGCATCGGCCACGCCGAGCGGATTTCTCACGTCATGGGTGAAGCCACGTATGAGCCGCGCTCGGCTCTCCGTCACGAGCTCTAGCTCCGCTCGCCGCCGGTCGGCCTCGGCGCGCGCTTCCTGCTCTTGGTTGAGCAGTCGTTCGCGCTCGGCCGCAGCCTGAATCTGTTCGGTGATGTCGGTGTTTGTGCCGAACCAGCGGACCACCTTTCCACTGGCATCCTTGATCGGCAGCGCGCGCGACAGGAACCAGCGATACTCGCCGGTGCGGCTGCGCAGCGGAAAGGTGTCTTCCCACTGCTCGCCGGTGTCGAAGGCGTGCTGGATCCGCTCGACGACGCGGTCCACGTGATCGGGGTGGTGGACCTTGCGCCAGCCCCAGCCTTCCATCTGCTTTAGTGTGGTGCCGGTGTACTCGTGCCAGCGCTCGTTGTACCAGAAGATCCACCCGGTCGGGTTGGCCATCCAGGCGAGCTGTGGAATGCTGTTCGCAAGCGCGCGGAATCTTTCCTCGCTCTCCCGCATAGCCTCCTCCGCCTGCTTGCGCTCCGTGATGTCGGTGAGCGTCCCGAACCAGCGGATGATGTCGCCCGCGTCGTTCCGCAGCGGCATCGCCTGGCCCCAGAACCAACTGTATTTGCCGTCGGCGCCGCGAAATCGATATTCTATGGAGTAGGGTTCTCCGGTTCGCAACGAGCGCTGCCAGCGCGCGATCGTCCGTTCACGATCCTCGGGATGGAGCAGCGCGAGCCATCCCTCACCCTGCGTCTGCGCAGGAGTCGCTCCCGTGTATTCGTACCAGCGCCGGCTGAAATAGTTGTGATGACCGTCTGGCCTCGTGGTCCAGATATGCTGCGGGATCATGTCCGCGAGCAGCCGGTAGCGCTCTTCGCTTTCGCGCAAGCTCTGCTCGGCGAGCTTGCGCCGGCTCACGTCGCGAAAGTAGACCGAGAGGCCGTCAGCGGCGGGAAAGGCCCGCACATCGACCCAGATCCCGAGGGGCGCGTAGTATTCCTCGAAGTGGACCGTCTGCTGCTCCGACATCGCGCGCTCGTACTCGCGCTGGAACGTGGCGCCCACTGCTTGCGGAAACTCTGCCCAGACATTCCGGCCCAGCAGCTCGTTGCGGGAGCGTCGCAGCAGCCGTTCCGCCTCGCGATTCACGTAAGTGAACCGCCAGTTCCGATCAACCGCGAAGAAGGCGTCTGTGATGCTTTCCAATATGTTTATCACGCGCTCGCGGGCAGCGCGCTCGGTTGTCAGGAGCTGCTCGCGTTCGCTGTCCGTCCGGCGAAGCACCACCTCGCGATCTCGCACCGTTTCGAGCTCCGTCTGTGTGCTGCGTAACCGGCCGTAGAAAGTCGTGTACTCGAAGATGAGAAGGAACAGCAGAATGGTCGAGGCAATCAGGCCGTATATTCGGCCCGCATAAAAGCCGACATCGAAGCGGCCGGCGTTGAACACGGCAGCCAGCGCGACATCGAACACCCACACCGACAGCACCACGAACAGCCAGAGTGCGAGGGCCGTACGCGGGCGTGCCTGCCACAATACCCACATGCCGGCGACACTGGCGCCCCATACCACCGCCACCACAGCGTGGTACGCCGGCCCATAAACATTGCCGATCATGATGCGCGGCAGAGCGCTTTCAGCCCACGTCACGGCCAGAATCACGGCGGCCGTGCTTGCCACGAGCGCGATAAGACCGATCGACGCTGCGCGTCGGCCGACGTGTGCTTCTGCGGTCCGCGCCCAAGCAATGACGAAGATAGGGAACGCCGCATGCCAGAACATGTACAGCCACGCGGTCGTCTGTTCGCCGGCGGCAAGTAGCCCTGTGGGCGAAAACAGGCCGGGAAACGTCAGCGTATGGGCAACAGCGATGATGGCGACGAATATGTATCCGCACGCCAGTATGAAGAGCTTGAGCGAGCGCGATGCGTAGACGTTGCTGAGCAGCAGCGTCGCGGTGATGGCACTGCTAAGTACGAGTGCAGCTTGATATGCCGGAGTGAACGCGACCACTTCCGGAAGCGGCGTCTTGGCGAAAGGAACAATCGCTGCAAACACTACCGCAGAGGCAATGATGACCCATTTCGCGACGGCGATCTGTAACGCGGTCGGAGGTGACGCAAGAAAATCCGAATTGCCCCAGCCGGGCATCGTGAAGTCGCCCATGATAGAAAGCGCGACCGACAATACATTGCGTATGCCGGTAAGCAGTAGCCTTTCCCGGAGTCGTGAGGCGTTGCACGTTTTATTCCTGAACCTTCCGATACATTCCGATCGCGTAATCGGTCGCTCTGCCCGACACTTGCGTACGTGACGCACGGTATGCTCCTTGCCTCGCGCGGCGCGATCAAGCGGGTTTCATTCGGCGGCGCACCCTGTGCTGCCGCGCCGAAAGATGAGCTTACGCGGCGGTAAAAAGCGGGCAGACCGCCGCCCGAATGCGGGTGGTTCATTCGAGCACCGGCCCCTCGGCGGCTTTACGGAGTCATTTAGAGAAACTTGCCGGCATCATAATGCTCCGAAGTGCGACACCGGCGTGCTGCACTTTGGACTTGCGGGCGCTCGTGAAGTCGTTGCAGGCGACGAGGGTGTGGCTTCAAGCATAAGAAGCGGCGGATTCCAAGCATGAGAGTCGGTTCTTGGCTTGGAAATCGGCATTCGCGACCTTAGCGGCACATATCCCGCTCTCCACAGTATATGGCCTGATCGGCGCATGGATCGTGCATCGGTTCGATTTCGGCTGGGCGATCGTCATCGGGTCGGCTCCCTGTGTGCCATCAGTCGGAACCGGCGCAGTCTGTCGTTCCATTACATCGCGCGCTCCGGCATAACTATTCGGCGGATTGCATAAAGGAGTGTGTCGGCCACCGCGCACGATGTCCCGTGGCGGTCGCGCTGTTGTTCGACTCGGTCCGTCACTCCGATGCAGTGACGCAGGAATCGTCCGATTTGCTACGTCGCTATCACCGGCTCCGGGCAATGAAGTTCAAAATCCACCGCGCGACGATGGCGTTATCCGCGGGCTCGCTGAGACTGGAAAGGCCGTATCGCACCCTCTCTGCACCGATCTGCTCCATACGACTTTGCATGAGCGCTTCGCTGTAAGCCGCCGTGAATTCCGGATGGCCTTCGATGCCGAGCATGGTTTCACCAACGCGGAACATGGCGACTTCGCAATGATCGGAGAAGCCAAGTACGACTGCGTCCTGCGGGAGACGCCGCACCTGATCGGCGTGCATGTACTGCAGACGACACAGGCCCAGCGCGGGGAGCATCCATTCTTCCGAGCGCGCGATTTGCATCCGATGCACGCCTACGCCCCAGCCGTCCTCAGAGCGTAGTACTTGCCCACCGAGCGCTTCTGCGAGCATCTGATGACCGAAACAGATGCCGACGAACGGCTTTTCACCCTCGTGCAGTCGCTGGACGAAAGCTTTGAGGAGCTTGATCCAGTCCTCGTTCTCCGAGACGGAATATCGCGAGCCGGTGCACAGATAACCGTCGCAAGCGTTCGGCGTGTCCGGCAGTTCTCCGTGGCATACATCGTAGTACGTGAAGCGTACGCGAGGCGTGAGGTCGCGGAAAAGTGCGTCGAACATTTGGCGATAGCCGCCCGCGATTGCGCGATATCGTTCCGGAACATGATCGCATTCCAGCAGCCCGATGTGCATACGAAGCAGCAGACCGATGAACGGTGTTATAAGCTGAGTCTCAGGTGGAACGACTTCGGGCGTGTGAACGCTTCAAGGCCGAGCCGGGATAGCGTGCATCCGCGTCCCGAATCCTTCACCCCCGTCCACGCGAGCGCCGGATCGAGGTAATCGCAGCGATTCATGTACCAGGTGCCGGTGTCGATACGGTCGCCGATGCGCAAGGCCGCGTCGGTGTCCGCAGTCCAGATCGAAGCCGTCAAACCATAGCGGCTGTCGTTCATGAGTGCGATTGCTTGTTCGTCATCCTTGACGCGCATGATACCGATCGCCGGTCCAAACGTTTCTTCGGTCATCAGGCGCATGCCGTGATCGACATCGATCACCACCTGTGGGGCAAGGTATGGAGTGCCGTCCCGATCGGCTGGAAAACCGGCACGATCGACGAGCGTTTTCGCGCCCTTGTGCAGCGCCTCATCCACTTGAGCGCGGACGTTGTTAGCGGCCGACGCTTTTACCATCGGGCCCAGCGTCGTGTCCTGGTCGAGCGGATTGCCGAGCCGATAATGGCGCGTGAAGTCGACAAACGCATCTACGAACGCATCGAATATCTTATCGTGCACGTAAATCCGCTCGACGGCGCAGCATGACTGGCCGGCATTGTAGAAGACTCCGTCCACCAGATTTTCCACCGTTGCGCCGAGTGCTGTGTCGTGCCGCACATAAGCGGGATCCTTGCCGCCCAGCTCGAGGCCTGTCCCGACGAAGCGTGCGCTTGCGGCCTGCTGCACGATATGTCCGCCAGTCACCGAGCCGGTGAACGCCACAAAGCCGATGCGTGGGTCACCGATCAGTCGGGCGACGTGTTCATGATCGATGTGCAAGAACTGGAACACGCCTTCTGGCAGACCGGCAGCGCGGAATGCATCCCGATAACGCTCGGCGACGAGCGGCGTCTGGTGAGCGATTTTGAGGATCACCGCGTTGCCGGCGAGGATCGCAGGAACGACCGCATTCACGGAAGTGAGCCACGGATAATTCCACGGTGCGAGCACGAGCACCACTCCGAGCGGCTCTCGGCGTATGAACCGCTGATATCCGGATTTCGGTTCCACAGCGAGATCGGCGAGCGCATCCTCCGCGATGCTCGTCATGTAGCTCACGCGCTCATTGAAGCCGCGACGTAACTCCACTGCGCTCTGCGCAATAGGCCGACCCATCTGGCGCGTGAGTTCTTCGCCGAGTATGTCCGCATGCTCGATGCACCATGCGGCCATGCTGCGGCAGACGGCAACCCGCTCGGATATGGGAACCCGTCGCCATTGCCGCTGTGCCGACACGGCGTTCGCAAGCGCCGCATCGATATCGTCCTGTGATGCAAGTGCGCGCTCGACATATACGCTGCCGTCGATCGGGCTCACCGTGCGTTGTATCGTTTGTGTCATTGCGTTTTGTCGAGCGGCGTCACATATGCGGCCGTCAATCCGCCATCCACGAGAAATTCTGTGCCGGTCACGAACGATGATTCATCGCAGGCGAGAAAGAGCGCCGCATAGGCAATTTCCTTCGCTTCGCCGAAACGGCCCATCGGAATGTGGACGAGACGCCGTTGCCTTTTCTCCGGCGTATCGAGGAAAGCCATGAGCAGCTCCGTGTGCAGCGGACCCGGGCACAAGGCGTTCACCCGTATGTTCTCCCTTGCATGTACGACTGCGAGTTCGCGCGTGAGAGCAAGCACGGCGCCTTTGCTCGCGGTATAGGCGATCTGCGGTGTCGCGGCTCCCATACGGGCAACGAAGGAAGCAGTGTTGATGATCGAACCGCCGCCTGCGCGGCGCAGCGCGGGAATGCCATATTTGCACCCCAGGAACACGCCCCTGGCGTTGACGTCCATGGTGAGCTCCCAGATCCGCTCGTCGGTGGACACCGCGTCGTCGTCCTGCGGGTGCATGATGCCGGCGTTGTTGAAGAGCACATCGAGCTTGCCGAAGTGCGCCTCCGCAAACGCAATCATGCCTTCGCACCCAGCTGCATCAGAGACGTCTGTCCGGCAATACGCAGCGCGGCCACCGGCTTTTTCAATCATCGCGACGGTCTCGTGTCCTGCTTCGTCGTTCACGTCGGTTACGACGATCGCGGCGCCCTCGGCCGCGAACAGCAGCGCAGACTGCCTGCCGATGCCGCTGCCGGCACCAGTAATGACCGCAACCTTGCTCTGAAGTCTCATGCTTGCTGCCGTCGCGGATCGTTCAATCAGATTCGCTCGAAATATCGAGCTCGCTCCCAGTCGGTGACCGCCTTGTCGTAAGCCGCCACCTCGGTGCGGAAGAAGTGCGTGTAATGCTCGCACACGTCTTCGCCAAACGCGTGCTTCGCAAACTCGCTGTTCGCGAACGCATCAGTAGCCTGTGCGAGCGTATAGGGGACACGCGGGAGCTCGCGTGCCGCGTATACGTCGCCCACGAAGATCGCCGGCGGATCGATGTGATTCCTTATGCCGTCCAGGCCCGAGGCGAGTGACGCGGCGAACGCCAAGTATGGATTGCAGTCGGCACCGGGAATCCTGCATTCGATGCGCAGGCTCCCGTCATGACCGACCACGCGGAAGCCCGCGGTGCGGTTGTCATAACTCCACGCAAGTCGCGTGGGCGCCCACGAAGCGTCGACGTAACGTTTGTAAGAGTTCACCGTTGGCGCGTAAAAGACCATGACATCGCCGACGTGGGCCATCCAGCCGCCGAGAAACCAGCGGAACACGTCCGAGCAGTGTGCACGGCCGAGCCGCTGGCTTCCTGCAAACGCGTTCTTTCCGTCGCGCCATAAGCTCAAGTGGATGTGGCAGCTGGACCCGGCCTGATCGGAGGCGAACTTCGCCATGAACGTAACGCTCAATCCCATCGCGTCCGCCACTTCCTTCAGACACTGTTTGAAAACGACATGCCGGTCCGCCATCTCCAGCGGCTCGGCATAGCGAACGTTGAGCTCGTGCTGCCCGAGTCCCCATTCGCCCTTGGAGTTCTCCACCGGCACGCCGGAGAGCTTCAGGTGCCGGCGCACCGCGGCCGTGTAGATCTCGTTTCGCGTCCCCTGCAGAATATGGTAGTCCTCGAGATACCACCCGGCCGGCTCGAGATCCCGATATTTCAATCGAGCCGCGTCGCGGAAGCTGTTCCGGAAGAGATAGTATTCGAGCTCCGAGGCGGCGTAGCTCGAGTAGCCCGCCGCGTGTGCTGACGCGAGCTGCCTGCGCAGTATCGACCGCGGTGCAACGGCGACGAGCTCATCCGTTTCTTCTTCTTTCAAGTCGCACAACACCAGCGCGGTTTTCTCGAGCCAGCTCGCCCGGCGGAGCGTCGCCAGATCCGGCACCAAACGGAAATCGCCGTAGCCGAGCTCCCAGTTCGCAAAGCGATAGCCGGGCACGGGGATCATTTCCATGTCGACCGTGAGGAGGTAATCACAGGCGTGCGCGCCCGCCTCGGCGGCCTCATCCAGGAACATGTCCGCATCGAAGCGTTTTCCCAGCAGTCGTCCGTAGTGATCGGTGAAGCCGACCACCACGCACTCGATCTCGCCTTGTGCCACGAGCTCCCGTAACTGCGGCAGGGTAAGCATTCCCTGCGGTGCGCTCCCGGTCTCGGTCAACGCGAGCTCCTCATGCTCCACGGCGTAACGGCTCGATACCGCATGAGCAAGCGCAGTGCCAGGTGATGTGGACTTGCCCGCTTCCTGGTTTGCGGGGCGCTCACTGCACCGATGCAGGTCCCCCGAATATCGGTTTACGTTAGGGCGAAGTGCGACAGAGAGCTATGGCTGTCCACGCGCGCAACTTCAGTGTCTGCTTCAATGCCATCTCCTCCCTCATCGCGGTGACTGCGCCGACGCGATCAGATTGACTGTTCTACGCGGTCCAGCTCCTGACGAAGGACAAAGCCGCCCGCGATTTGGAGTCGGCGGCCGCGCCCATAGACGCTGCGGTGTTCGATCTGAAGATGGTCAACGCGGTCGCCATGATGAATGAGCGCACGCCCGGCAGAGATCATCGCGAGCATCGACGCGCAGGAGGGCGTCGTCGCACACGCGCTGGGTCGGTTGCGCACGTTGCTCGCTATCGATCCCGTCGCAGCAGAGTGAACAAGGGGAACCCATGAGCCGCAGGATGAAAGGTCGATCGACAGTTCCCCATCACGCGTCCGATTCGCCGGTGCTGTCCTGCTAACCCAAGTTCAAGGTGAAACGGGGCGACTTGATCAATCGCATCGACAGCAAGTTCCGCGGTCGATTACTCGACAAGATATGGTGATCGAAGCATAAGAGCCGAAATCGTGCTTTGAACCATAAAGGCGCAAAAGACGACTCTTATGCTTCAAGGCACACGGGTATATCTGCCGGAACCGGGAAAGAAATGGTGGCGAGTCAGGGATTTGAACCCCGGACCAACGGATTATGATTCCGCTGCTCTAACCACTGAGCTAACTCGCCACGGGGAGGCCGGGAGTCTAAGAGCGGCCCCCCTCATTGTCAAGCCGGGACGCACGAACCGCGCCCGTTTAGCGGCGATTCTGACGGGCCGTTGCGCCGGGGGCGCGCGCAACGCCGCGTTCCTTTGCCGCCTTTCCCCGGGGCCAGTAAACTCGAACGCCATGTCCACCACACAGTTTGACGTCGTCGTCGTCGGTGGCGGCCTCGTCGGCGCCAGCCTCGCCCTCGCGCTCGAGCCCCACGGCTATTCGGTCGCGCTCGTCGAGCCGCACGGTCCGCCGCCCCTTCCGGGCATCGATTCCTGGGACACGCGCGTCTATTCGATCACGCCGGGCAGCGCGGCCCTCCTGCAGGCGTGCGGCGCGTGGGATACGTTGCCGCACGAGCGGCTGACCCGCGTGGAAGCGATGCAGATCTACGGCGACGACACCAACGCGACGCTGCGTTTCAGCGCCTACGATGCCGGATTACGTGAGCTCGCCTACATCGCCGAGAACAGCGTGCTTCACCATGCGCTGTGGGAGCGGCTGCGCGAGTCGGCGGCGATACGCGTGTACTGTCCGGCGCGATGCGCGAGCCTCGCGTGGGAAGAGCGCAGCGTCACGCTCGAACTCGACGATGGAGAAACGCTGAGCGCGGATTTAATCGTGGGTGCCGACGGGGCCGATTCATGGGTGAGGGAACAAGCCGGCATACGCAGCATGCGCCGGCCTTATGGCGAAGTGGGCGTCGTGGCCAATTTTGCCACGACGCGCCCGCATGGCGGTGTTGCGTATCAGTGGTTCGGACGCCAGGGCGTGCTCGCACTCCTGCCGCTGCCGGGCGATCGCATCTCTATGGTGTGGTCCACGCCCCACGCGCACGCCGAGGAATTGATGCAGATGAGCGCGAACGATCTCGCCGACGCCGTGGCCGCTGCAAGCGGCTATGCGCTCGGCTCGCTTGAGCTCATCACACCCGCAGCAGGTTTCCCGTTGAAAGTGCAGCGCGTGTCGCGTCTGGTCGGCCCGCATGTCGCGCTGGTGGGCGATGCGGCCCACAACGTTCATCCGCTGGCCGGCCAGGGCGTCAATCTCGGATTCCGGGACGTACGCGATCTTGCCGCGGTGCTGGCGTCCCCGGGCGGCCGTACCAATTGCGGCGATTATTTGCTGCTGCGCCGCTACGAGAGAGCACGCGCGGAAGACATCGCCACCATGCGCGCGGTCACCGACGGCCTGCAGAAACTTTTCCGCGTGGACATGGTCTGGGTTGCGAGGCTGCGCAACATGGGTCTCGACCTGGTGGGCCGGATGCCGCCGCTCAAGAATCTGCTGATACGGCACGCCATCGCGTAGCCAGCACTGACTTACGATAAAGGAACGTCATGTCGCGCGCATTTGCTGCATTGTTACTTACCGCTGCTGTGTTCATCGCCGCTCCCTCGCACGCCAACGAGGCTGCGGTGCGTCAGGCGTTCATCGCACGATTCCCCGGCGCCAACATCGACAGCGTCACCCGCATGCCGATCGGCGGGCTGTACGAAATCGTGTTCGAAGGGCAGATCGTGTATACGGACGAAAAGGTGAACTACGTCATGAGCGGCAACCTTTTCGATCTGCGTGGCGGCACCGAGCGTAACTTGACGCGCGAACGCATGGGTCAGATCGTTTCGCAGACGCTCGCCAAATCGAACGAGGGCGCGATCAAGCGCGTGAAGGGCAACGGCAAGCGCGTCATCTACACCTTCGAAGATCCGAACTGCCCTTATTGCAAGGAGCTGCAGAAGGAGCTCGCGAAGATGAACGACGTGACGGTCTACACCTTTCTGCTGCCTATCCTCTCGCAGGATTCCACGGACAAGTCGAAAGCGATCTGGTGCTCGAAGGATCGCGCCAAAGCCTGGGACGACGCGATGCTGAGAGGCGTGACGCCGGCGCCCGCACGCAAGGACTGCGAAACGCCTTTCGACAAGAACGCGCAGCTCGCACAGCGCTTCGGCATACGCGGCACGCCGGCCGTCTATCTCGCCAACGGCCAGCAGATCGGCGGTTACGTCCCGGCGGACAAGATCGAGCAGGCGCTCAGCACCGCCGCCCGCTGAAGCGTCAACAGCCCGGTCCATGCGGCGTTAGTGCGGCATGGGCCGTGCCATCTATACGTATCACCCGTTGTGGCAGCCGCCGGTGCACCGGTGGCAGCACCGCTTCGCGCTCGCATGCGGCGCCTCCCTGATGGTTCACATCTGGCTCGCGCGGGAACTGCCCGCCGGTGCGCCGCGTGCCATGGGCGGCGGAGTGCCGCTTACCGTGCGCATTCAGCCCGACGCGTCGTCCAACAAAAGTATCGTAACCAGTGCGCCCGATCCCGCCGATCGCGC
>JBLNBW010000122.1:0-30666 GCA_050260255.1 Rhodospirillaceae bacterium
CATCGTACAGCGCGCGCTCCGCCGGCTCGCGCAGGTGGGTGGCGGCCGTTTCCGCAAAGCTTTAGCCTTTCGCTTGCGCCGGCTTGAGTATTTTCGCGACGCGCGTGTTCGCCGCCGCGAGGCTGTCGGCCTCCGGCAGCCTGGAGAATGCACGGACCGCTTCGAGCTGGCGCGGCACGAGGTCGATGCGCGCGGGTCTCATGCTGAGCACCGCGTCCACTTCGCGTGCGGTATAGCCGCGATCGCGCAAATAGCCGGCGAAACGCTCGTAGATGAAGGTTTCGAGGTCCGCGTGCGCGTCCGCCACCTTGCCGCGGAACGTCGCGAACGCTTCGTTCACCAGCTCCCGCAACGACAACGGCAGCTCGCGTTCCGCCAGGATGCGCAGCACCCCGAGCGCAGCACGCCGCAGGCCGAACGGATCGCGCTCGCCGCTTGGCTGCTGGCCGATGCCGAACAGCCCCGCCAGCGTATCGAGTTTCTCGGCAAGCGCCACGGCGCAAGCGGTCGCACCCTCGGGCAGCGTGTCGCCGGCGTAGCGCGGGCGGTAATGCGCCTCGATGGCCGCCGCTACTTCCGCGGGCTCGCCGTCGTGGATCGCGTAGTATCGCCCCATCACCCCTTGCAGCTCCGGAAACTCGCCCACCATGCCGGTGAGCAGATCGGCCTTGGCCAGCCACGCAGCCCGTTGCGCGAGCAGATGGTCGCCGCCGAGACGGCGCGCGATTTCGCCGGACAAGAGCTGTATGCGCTCGACGCGTTCCAGCTGAGAGCCGAGCTTGCTGTGATACACGACTTTAGCGAGTTGCGGAACGCGATCCTCCAATCGCTGCTTCCTGTCCTGCACATAGAAGAAGCGTGCGTCTTCGAGACGCGGCCGCACCACGCGCTGATTGCCGTTGACGATATGCACCGGGTCGTCCACGCGCATGTTGCTCACGATGAGAAACCGCGGCAACAGCGCCCCGCGCGCATCGAACAGCGGGAAATACTTCTGGTTCTGACGCATGGTGAGCACCAGGCACTCCGGCGGCACGTCGAGATAGCCGGCATCGAACGCACCGACGTATACACTCGGATGCTCCACCAGTGCGGTCACTTCGTCCAGCAGATCGCCGTAGCTGCCGAGAGTGGCGTGCTGGCGCGCCGCTTCTGCGAGCAGCAGCTTCTCGATGCGCTCACGGCGCTCTTCGAAGCTCGCCACGACCGAACCTTCCGCCTCCAGCTGGCGTGCGTAGCCTGCGGCGTTCGCGATGGCAATCGACCGCTTCCCGAGAAAACGGTGCCCCTCCGTCGTGTTGCCGGAGGTGAGGCCGAGCACCAGACCGGGCACTACGCGCGAGCCGTGCAGCATCACGAGCCCGTGGACGGGGCGCACGAATTCCGCGTCGCCGTCGCCCCAGCGCATGACCTTCGGGATGGGCAACTTCTTCAGCGCCTCTTCCACGATGCCGCTGAGCGCGCCGGCAAGCGTGTTGCCCGGAACGATGACTTGGGCGACGAAGACGGTGCCTTTAGGGGTGTCGCGGCGCGTGAGCGCTTCGACCGGGACGTTGTTCTTGCGCGCGAAGCCGAGCAATGCCGGCGTCGGTGCGCCGTTCGCATCCAGGCCCACCTTGACCGAGGGGCCGGTCACTTCGGAGCGTCGCTCTTCGCTTTCGGCCAGCACGCCGGGCACCAGCACCGCGAGGCGCCGGGGCGTCGCGTACAGCGTCGGGTCTGGGGCGTCCGACGCCCGCAGATCGTTGCGCACAAGGCCCTTCACGATTTCGTCGCCGAAGGCAACGCTCAACTGCTTCAACGATTTGGGCGGCAGCTCTTCGGTGAGCAGCTCGATCAGCAGGTATTCGCTCATCTCA
This sequence comes from Rhodospirillaceae bacterium, assembly GCA_050260255.1. Classification (GTDB taxonomy): domain Bacteria; phylum Pseudomonadota; class Gammaproteobacteria; order Burkholderiales; family SG8-41; genus JAQGMV01. The sequence continues at coordinate 1,860 of JBLNBW010000122.1, forward strand.
CGCCACCTGTTTCGCGGCCGGCAGCATCGGGAAGCCGAGTTTCTCGCGCGAGTCGTAATAAGCCTGCGCGATGAGGCGTGCCAGCGCGCGCACGCGGCCGATGTACGCCGCGCGCTCGGTCACGGATATCGCACCGTGCGCATCGAGCAGATTGAACGTGTGAGAGCACTTCATCACCATTTCGTACGCCGGCAGCACGCACTCCGCTTCGACGAGGCGTTTGGCTTCCGCTTCGTATTGCGAAAAGTGCGTGAACAGCATCTCGGTGTTCGACAGCTCGAAGTTGTACCGCGACTGCTCGACCTCGTTCTGGTGATACACGTCGCCGTAGCTCACGCCGGGCGTCCACACGAGGTCGTATATGCTGTCCTTGCCCTGCAGATACATCGCCAGGCGCTCGAGCCCGTAGGTGATCTCACCGAGGACCGGCTTGCATTTCAGCCCGCCGACTTCCTGGAAATAGGTGAACTGCGTGACTTCCATGCCGTCGAGCCAGACTTCCCAGCCGAGTCCCCAGGCGCCCAGTGTCGGCGATTCCCAGTCGTCTTCGACGAAACGCACGTCGTGCTGCTTGAGATCGATGCCCAGCGCTTCGAGCGACTGCAGGTACAAGTCCTGGATGTCGGGCGGCGAAGGCTTGAGCACCACCTGATATTGATAGTAGTGCTGCAGCCGGTTCGGATTTTCACCGTAGCGGCCGTCTTTCGGGCGGCGCGAAGGCTGGACGTACGCCGCATGCCATGGCTCCGGACCGATGGCGCGCAGAAACGTCGCAGTGTGAAACGTCCCGGCGCCGACTTCCATGTCGTACGGCTGCAGCAGCGCGCAGCCGTGACGGTCCCAGAACTGATTGAGGTTCAGTATGATCTGCTGAAAGGTGAGCATGATGCGCCCGCTTGCAAACCGCGAATTCTACAGGGTTTTACCCCTCTCGTGACCTTGCGGGCGGGTCAGCCGCGCACGCGGCCGGAAAGAAACGCGATCGCGCCGATGAGCATGCACAGCGCGAGCACTGCGGCGTTGCCCCAGCGTACGTACGGCGTGGCGCCGGCATAGCCCTGAACGTCTTGCGTCACCGTCGCCCGCGTAAATTGCGGTGCGAGCGCGACCACCATGCCGCGTGGGTCGATGACACCGGTCATGCCCGTGTTCGTGGCGCGCAGCATGTAACGGCCGGTTTCCAGCGCGCGGGCCTGCGAGATCTGCAAGTGCTGATAGGGGGCGATGGAGCGGCCGAACCACGCGACGTTGCTGACGTTTACCAGCGCGGTCGCCTCGGGCAGCTGCCGTATGATCTCCTCACCGAATGCGTCTTCGTAGCAGATGTTGACCGCGACGCGCTGTCCTGCGATGTCCAGCGGCTGCGGACGTTCGCTGCCGCGCGAGAAATCCTGCAGCGGTATCGAGAGCGTGTTCACGATCCAGCCCAGCACCGGTCGCAGCGGTATGAATTCGCCGAAAGGCACGAGATGCCACTTGCGATAGACCTGCGGCTTCGATGCCCCGATTGAAATGACGCTGTTGTAATACCCGATGTCGCCGGAGCCTTCCGGCACGCCGATCAGCACATCGCCGCCATGGCGTGCCGCGTGCGCTGCCAATCGCTCGAGATAATCCCGCGGGACATCACGCAGGAACAGCGGCAGCGCGGTCTCCGGAAGCACGACCAATCGGCTCTCGGTCGCGAGCGTAAGCTCAAGATAGGTCTCCAGCGTGCTGCGCAGGGCGCGCGGCTGCCACTTCATGTCCTGCGCGATGTTTCCCTGCAGCAGCGCCGCGCTGAATGGAGTGCCCGCAGGGTGTGTCCACTGTATTTGCAACAACCCGTATCCGCCGAGCCAAATGATCGCCAACGCGTAGAGTCCCGGCTGGCGCACGAGCGATGCGCCGCGCACGACCGCGCTCATTAATGTCGCGACGAGACCGGCCGCCGCCGCCGTAGCGAGCGTCACACCTCCTATGCCGAGCACGGGCGCATATCCTGCCAGCGGGCTCGCGGGCACTTGCGAGTAACCGAGCGCGAGCCACGGAAAGCCGGTAAAGAGCCACCCGCGCAACCATTCGAGCAAGACCCAGGCCGACGGTACGAGCATCGCGTACTTAAGCGACGTGCGGATCGGAAGCTTCGCGGCGATGTAGCCGGCGGCTGCCGGGAACAGCGCAAGGTAGGCGCAGAAGGCAACGGTAAAGAACGCGGCGATCGGCGCGGCCATCGCGCCGAAGGTGTGCAAGCTCACGTACACCCACGAGACACCCGTGATGAAGCAGCCGAAGCCGAAATACCAGCCGAGCCACGCCGCGCGCCGCGGCGATTCTGCGCCGTGCCATTGCAGCATCAGCAATGCAAGCGTTATGACGGGCAGGGGAAAAAGATAGAGCGGCGCAAACCCGGCGACCGTCGCTGCGCCCAGGACGAACGCGATGAACGGGCCGAGGCGGCCGCGCGAATATCGGGCGAAGATCGCGGCGCCCGGCCCGCTCATGCCTTGGCCGGGCCTTTCTTGCTGACCTGAAGGAGATAGACGCGGCGGCTGTCCGCGCGGAGCACTTTGAAGTTGTAGCCTTCGAGCGTGGTCTGCTCGCCGCGCTTTGGCACGCGCCCGAAGCGGTTCATCACGACACCACCTATCGTGTCGAACGTCTCGTTGCTGAACTGGGTGCCGAACCGCTCGTTGAAATCCTCGATCTCCGTGCCGGCCTTGACGCGGAAGACGCCACCCTTTTCCTGGATGATGTTGTCTTCCACCTCGTCGAAGTCGTACTCGTCTTCGATATCGCCGACGATCTGTTCCAGCACGTCTTCGATGGTGACGAGCCCGGCCACGCCGCCGTACTCGTCGACGACGATGGCGATGTGGTTGCGGTTCTTTCTGAATTCCTTCAGCAGCACGTTGAGCGGCTTGGATTCGGGAATGAACACCGCGGGACGAAGCATTTCGCGCACGTTGAACTCTTCCTCGCCGGCGTAATAACGGAGCAGATCCTTCGCGAGGAGAATGCCGATCACGTCGTCCTTGTTGTCGCCGATGACGGGAAAGCGCGAGTGCGCGGTCTGGATGACGAACGGAATGAACTTGTCCGGCGGCTCGTTGACGTCGATCACGTCCATCTGCGAGCGGGGCACCATGATGTCGCGCGCCTGCATTTCCGAGACTTGCAGCACGCCTTCGATCATGGCGAGTGCGTCCGCGTCGAGCAGATTGCGCTGATAGGCGGAGTGCAGCAGCGCCAGCAGCTGTTCGCGGTCCTCGGGCTCGCGCATGACGAACGCCGAGAGGCGCTCGAGCAGCGAGGGCTTGCTGGTTGGGTCAGCGTGGTCGGACATGATGGCTGGCTGTTGTTTGCTTTGTGGGTGTCCGCGAGGGCTGCCGTTCGACGGCATAGGGATCCGGATACCCGAATCCGGTCACGATGTCGGTCTCCAGGCCTTCCATGGCGGCAGCGTCGGCGTCGTTTTCATGATCATACCCCTGCAGGTGCAAAACGCCATGCACGGTCAAATGCGCATAATGGGCGATGAGACTCTTCTTCTGCTCGCGCGCTTCCCGGGAGACGACGGGCGCGCAAATCGCGAGATCGCCATCGTAGGGCGCGCGCTCCCGGAAAATGAATGTCAGCACGTTGGTCGCGTAGTCCTTGCCGCGGAAGGCGCGGTTGAGCGCACGCCCTTCCGCCTGTCCCACGATGCGTATCGTGATGCGCGCGTCCCGATCGAGCGCCCGGCGGACCCAGCGGCGAAACTGCGCGCGCGACGGTACGTTGGGCGACGACACGCCGTACTGTACGGCAAGCTCCAATCGCGGTGCTGCCATGGGGCTACGCGCCGCGCTCGGGCGCGTCCGCCGAGCGCGACGGCTTGTGCTTTTCATAGGCGTTCACGATGCGCTGCACGAGCGGGTGGCGCACCACGTCTTCGCTGCCGAAGTAGGTGAACGCGATGCCGCGCGTCTTGTGCAGCACCTGCTGAGCGTCGACGAGACCGCTTTTCTGACCCTTGGCAAGGTCGACCTGCGTGACGTCGCCCGTGACCACGACCTTGCTTCCGAAGCCCATGCGCGTCAAAAACATCTTCATCTGTTCGGGCGTGGTGTTCTGCGCCTCGTCGAGGATGATGAACGCATGATTCAGCGTGCGGCCGCGCATGAAGGCGAGGGGCGCGATCTCGATCGCACCGCGCTCGAACATCTTCGCGACGCGATCGTAGCCCATGAGGTCGTAGAGCGCGTCGTACAGCGGCCGCAGGTACGGATCGACTTTTTGCGCCATATCGCCGGGCAGGAAGCCGAGGCGTTCGCCTGCCTCGACGGCCGGCCGCACGAGCACGATACGCTTTACGGTGTCGCGCTCCAGCGCATCGACGGCGCAGGCGACGGCAAGATACGTCTTGCCCGTGCCGGCAGGGCCGACGCTGAAGGTGATGTCGTGCCTTTGTATGTTCTGCAGGTATTCGACCTGGCGCGGCGTGCGCCCGTGCAGATCTTCGCGGCGCGTGATGAGCACCGGCGCATCTTCAGGTTTGTGCTGCTTCGGTTGCCCCGCTTCCACGAGACCGAGCTGCACGTCATCGAGACTCAGGGGGTGGCGGGCGCGCGCGTAGAAATCCTTGAGCAGCTGTGTCGCGGTGCGGGCGTGCTTGCCGCTCACCGCGAAGCGTTCGCCGCGCCGAGAGATGTTCACGTCGAGCGCCGCTTCGATCTGGCGGAGATTCTCGTCGAGCGCGCCGCACAGGTTCGCGAGGCGCTGATTGTCTACCGGGGCAAAACTGACTTCGAGCGGTTTCAAGATGTAAGCGCGATTTCTCCGCGCAGCGAGTGGGGAAGGGCAGCGGTGATCGTCACGTCGACGAACTCGCCGGCGAGCCGTGCCGGGCCGGGAAAGTTGACGACGCGGTTGTTGTCGGTGCGCGCGGCGAGCTCTTGCGCGTCCTTGCGCGCCGTGCCTTCGACCAGCACGCGTTGACGCGTGCCGACCATGGCGCGGCTCACGGCCTGCGTCTGCTCGTCGATGCGGCTCTGCAGGCGCTGCAGCCGCGCGAGCTTCACTTCACGTGGCGTGTCGTCCGCATAATCGGCGGCCGGCGTGCCGGGTCGCGCGCTGTACACGAAGCTGAAGCTGCCGTCGAAGCCGACGTCGTCGATGAGCTTCATCGTCGCTTCGAAGTCACTTTCCGTCTCGCCGGGGAAGCCCACGATGAAGTCCGACGAGATGGAAATATCCGGACGCGCCTTGCGCAGGCGCCGGATGATGGATTTGTACTCGAGCGCGGTGTAGCCGCGCTTCATCGCAGCAAGGACGCGATCGGATCCGGACTGCACCGGCAAATGCACCTGGCTCACCAGTTTCGGAATGGCGGCGTACGCGTCGATCAGGCGCTGCGTGAACTCCTTGGGATGAGAAGTGGTGTAGCGGATACGCTCTATGCCGGGTATTTCCGCGACGTATTCGAGCAGCGTGGCGAACTCCGCCGTCTCGCCACCGGCCATCGCGCCGCGATAAGCGTTTACGTTCTGCCCGAGCAGGGTCACTTCCTTCACGCCTTGCGCAGCGAGCTCCGCTACTTCGGTCAGCACGTCGTCGAACGGACGCGACACTTCCTCGCCGCGGGTGTACGGCACGACGCAGAACGTGCAGTACTTGCTGCATCCTTCCATGATCGAGACGAAGGCGGTCGCGCCGTCGACACGTGCCGGTGGAAGATGATCGAACTTCTCCACTTCGGGAAAGGAGATATCGACTTGCGGTTTCCCGCTCGCGCGCCGTGCTTCGATCATCTGCGGCAGGCGGTGCAGCGTCTGCGGTCCGAACACGAGGTCCACGTACGGCGCCCGCTTCACGATGGCTGCGCCTTCCTGGCTCGCGACGCAGCCGCCCACACCGATGATGAGATGGGGCTTCTCGCGCTTTAAGAGCTTTACGCGCCCCAGATCATGGAACACGCGCTCCTGCGCTTTCTCGCGCACCGAGCAGGTGTTGAACAGAACGATGTCTGCTTCGTTCGGATCGTCGGTCTTCTCGACGTCCCCTTCGGCCAGTACGTCCGCCATCTTGTCGGAGTCGTACTCGTTCATCTGGCAGCCGAACGTGCGGATATAAAGTTTCTTCGTCGCCATGTCGGCCGGGGTCACTTGCGCGGCATGCGGTCGAGCATCGCCTGCTCGGCCGGCGTCAGTATGTAGAGGCGTTGCACGTCGCCGTTCGCGTCCGTGGTGTATAAGACCGCGCCGGCGGCCGGCAGCGCGGAATGAAGAATCGCGCGATTCGAGGCGTCGTAGATCACGCCGCCGGGTGCGATCCGGAGGACCTCGCGTCCGATTCGAACCATAGGCAGCGGCAACGGCTCGCCCAGTTCGCCGCGCTTACCGGTGCCCGGAAGCTGCCGCTGGTGCAGCAGCTGCGCCGCCGCGCCGGTCACCGCCAGCCCGATCAGGGCCAAAAAGATATATCGAATTAAGTACTTAGTCACTTGCATCAAGGGAAAATGGCCGATGGACAGTAATATCGCGTCCCCGGCATTACATCGGAGCAGGCGCCGCGCGTAAAGTTCGGGCGCCACGGATAGGACGCCATTTTAACAAAAGTCGCTCGGGCGCCTTTTCGGCGGCTCAAAGCGAGAATCCCGCGCCCAGAATCACGCCGTACAGGACCTGTGCGAGGAGCGCGATGACGGGCGTCCGGTAGCCATAGTGCAGGCCGAGAAAGCCGGGCGGCTCCAACCGCCGGACCACGTCCGGACCATCGTACTCGGATGCCACCCGCGGGTGCAGATAGGGCAGCAGCGGAAAGAATGCCGTGAGCAGCAGCATGCCGTGCACGAATCCGGTGATCGCCCCCACCCACCAAGTGGCCCCGCCGACGACTTCGAAGACGAGGTAATAGAAGAACGCGATGAACCAGCCGATGACCAGGTACAGCAAAAAGCCCAGCACGTTCGCGGCGCGCCGGTCTTCGGTGAACATCGCACCCAGCAGAAACGGCAGATTGAGCCGGGTCCAGCCGAGGTTCTGGCTGGCGTAAAGCAGCGCGATCATCGACAGCGCGGCGATCATGCCCCAGATCATGATTTCGACGACGCCGGCCGCGACGGGCGTCATTTCGCAATCTCCTGTCCGCGCTTGCCGCGTATCGCCTGATCGATCGAGAGCGCCGCAGTGATGAGGCCGACATGCGTGAACGCCTGCGGAAAATTGCCGAGCGGCGACAACGTACGCGCATCGAGCTCCTCGGCATACAGGCCCACGTCGTTGGCAAGGGCGAGGAGCCGCTCGAACAGTGCCGTGGCGCGATCGACGTCGCCCAGCCGCGCAAGATAGTCCACCATCCAGAAGCTGCAGATCGCGAAGAGGTTTTCTTCGCCGGCCACGCCATCGTATGCGCCGCCCGGCGGATAGCGGTACAGCAGTCCGTTCACGGCAAGCGTGCGCTCAATGTATCGGCAGGTGCCCAGCATGCGCGGGTCGTGCGCCTCGATGTACCCGTACCGCGCCATGAGCAGCAGACTGGCATCCGCCGCAGTGCCGCCGTAATAGCCGACGTAGCTCCCGAGCGCCGTGTTGAAGCCGTGCGCCTCGATGTCGCTGCGTACGCGCTCACGCTCGGCCGTGCACGCGTCACGGTCTATTCCGAGCGCAAGCGCCGCATCGAGCTGCAGCAGACGATCGAGCGCCGTCCAGCACATGAGCTTCGAATAGGTGTTGTGCCGAGGCGCGACGCGTATCTCCCAGATGCTGCGATCGGGGCAGCGCCACAGCTCGCGTACCGAGCGTCCGAAACCCACGAGCAGTCTTTTTTCGAACGCGTCCATGCCGCCGCCGCGCTTGACGTACCCGTGCGCGGTGAGAATCACATCGCCGTAGATGTCGAGCTGCAGCTGGCTGTGCGCGGCGTTGCCTATGCGCACCGGACCGAGCCCGCGATATCCCTCGAAATGAGCGAGCTCACGTTCTTCGAGCGAGGTCTCGCCGAACACGTCGTACATGACCTGAAGCCTGGGCTGGGTGAGGCGCGTGGCATGCAGCAGCCATGCGAGAAAGGCCTTCGCTTCGCGCACATAGCCGAGGTCGACGAACGATTGCAGCACCAGCGACGTGTCGCGCAGCCAGCAGTAGCGGTAGTCCCAGTTGCGATCGCCCGACGGGCATTCGGGCAGCGAGGTGGTGGGCGCCGCCACCACTGCGCCCGAAAGGCTGTAGGTGAGCAGCTTCAACGTGAGCGCGCTGCGCCTTACCGCGTGCGCGTACGGGCCGGCGTATGTGCATAGCCGGCACCAGCCTCGCCACCAGCGCGCCGTCTCGTCGAGCAGCGCCGAGCATGCGTCACCGAGCGGCGCGATGATGACGGGATCGTTCTCGCAAAGGCTCAACGCGGCCGTGCGGCGCTGCCCCGCATGCAGCGTCGCCGTGGCGGTCAATGTCGCTTCGCCGGAAGGCACGAATTCCAGATCGCTGAGCAGGTTGGCGGCAAGGCCGCAATGCGTGCACATCCAGCCCAGCTTGCCGCGCTGGTACAGGCGGGGAATGAACTGCGCATACCCCGGGCGCGGCTGATAGACGGCGTCCAGCATCACCGTGCCTTGCACGCATTCGGCGATACGTATGATTTCGTGTTCCGGCTCCAGCATCGCACCCTGGTCGCCCGACCGGACGGTCATGAAGTCGGTCAACACCAGCTCGCCGTTGCGGCAGCGCCAGCGCGTCTGCAGCACGTTCGTATCGGGTACATAAGTGCGCACGCTCGTCACGATGTCGCGCGGCGTAAGGGCGAAGCGTCCACCGTGCCGCGCGTCGACCAATGCCGCGAAGAAGGTCGCCCCGGAGAAATGCGGCATGCATAGCCAATCCATGGAACCCGAGCGCGACACGAGCGCAAGCGTGCGGCAGTTGCCAATGGCGGCATAGTCGGCAAGCGGCGGATACGAGGAAGCCGGCACGTCGGCCGGCTGGACGGCGTCGGCGCTCAGATCGGGCATGGCGAGCGGCGGCGGGCGAAGTGTAGCGGCATGACTGTAAGAAGGAGTTCGCACCCACCACGCAAAATACGCGCCCTTGCGAAGCGCTTCGCACGCGCGCTCGGCAGATTTTTTTTGTGAAACTCCGCGTACACCCGCCGTCAAACATAGATTGACGATGAGCGAGGCGACGACATGGCGACCACCGTAGGGGATTTCCTGCTGACGCGACTGGCTGCGTGGGGCGTGCGCCGCGTGTACGGTTATCCGGGCGATGGCATCAACGGCATCATGGGCGCGTTCGGCCGGGGCAGCGGCAATGTCGAATTCATCCAGGCGCGGCACGAGGAGCTCGCCGCGTTCATGGCTTGCGCGCATGCCAAGTTCACGGGCGAGGTGGGCGTGTGTCTCGCGACCTCAGGTCCGGGGGCTATCCATCTGCTGAACGGCCTGTATGACGCGAAAGCGGATCACCAGCCGGTCGTGGCCATCGTCGGGCAGCAGAAGCGCGCCGCGCTGGGCGGCGACTATCAGCAGGAAGTCGATCTCGTTTCGCTCTTCAAGGATGTCGCCCACGAATACGTGCACATGGTCTCCACCCCGGATCAGGTGCGGCATCTGGTGGATCGCGCGGTGCGCATCGCGCGCGACCAGCGGACGGTAACCTGCATCGTTTTCCCCAACGACGTGCAGGACAAGGACGCCGTCGAGGAGCCGCCGCGCGAGCATGGCACGGTGCATACCGGCATAGGCTACACCGGCCGTGCGACGGTCCCACGCGAAGCGGACCTTAAGCGTGCCGCGCAAATCCTCAATGCCGGCCGCAAAGTCGCGATGCTGGTCGGCGCCGGCGCCTTGCATGCCACCGATGAGATCATCGAGGTGGCGGAGCGGCTGGGCGCAGGTGTAGCAAAGGCGCTGCTCGGCAAGGCGGCCGTGCCTGACGATCTGCCGTTCGTCACCGGCGCCATAGGCCTGCTGGGCACCAAGGCGAGCTGGGACATGATGACGGAGTGCGACACCTTGTTCATGGTGGGCTCGGCGTTTCCCTACTCCGAGTTCCTGCCCAAAGAAGGTGCGGCGCGCGGGGTCCAGATCGACATCGATGGCCGAATGCTCAATCTGCGCTATCCGATGGAAGTCGGGCTGATCGGGGACAGCAAGGAGACGCTGCGCGCGCTCCTCCCACAACTGAAACGCAATACCGATCGTACTTGGCGCGAGCATATCGAAAGCGAAGTGGCGCGCTGGTGGCGCGTGCTCGAGGCGCGCGCGATGAACGAAGCCCATCCCATCAATCCGCAGCGCGTGTTCTGGGAGCTCTCGCCGCGCCTGCCGGACCGCTGCATCCTCACCTGCGATTCCGGCTCGGCGGCAAATTGGTACGCGCGCGACCTCAAGATCCGAAGCGGCATGATGGCGTCGCTTTCGGGCGGGCTTGCGACCATGGGCCCGGCCGTGCCGTACGCCATCGCGGCCAAGCTCGCGCATCCCGACCGGCACGTCATTGCGCTGCTGGGCGATGGGGCCATGCAGATGAATGGCATCAACGGCCTGGTGACGATTGCGCGGCTGTGGCGGCAATGGACCGACCCGCGGCTCACCATCATGGTGCTCAACAACGGCGACTTGAATCAGGTGTCCTGGGAGCAGCGTGCGATGGAAGGCGACCCGCGGTTCGAGGGGTCGCAGTCTTTGCCTCAGTTTCCGTACGCCGAGTACTCGCGCATGCTGGGCCTGGGCGGAATCCGGGTCGATGCGCCGGAGCGCATCGCGGGCGCGTGGGACGAAGCGCTGTCCGCCGATCGCCCGATGCTCCTCGAGATGGTGACGGACCCGAACGTCCCGCCGCTTCCGCCGCACGTTTCGATGAAGCAGGCGCGCGCATACATGTCGGCGCTGATCCATGGCGATGCCGATGCGCTCGCTCTCATTCGCGCGTCGGTGAAGGAAGTGTGGGACGGACTCTTTCCGCCGACGACCACGCATGCCTGATGCGGCGCCATGCGCATCGACCGCATTGCCGTCGCCGCCTATCGCATACCGACGGATGCACCCGAGTCGGACGGCACCTTCGAGTGGGACGCGACCACGCTCGTTGTCGTGCGCGTGTTCGCAGGAGCGTTGACGGGGCTGGGATACACCTACGCCGATCGGGCGACCGCCGCCGTCGTTGCCGATCATCTTGCACCCGTGCTGGAGCATCGCGACGCGCTCGCGATCAACGCGCGATGGATGGACATGACGCGCGCCGTGCGGAACGTTGGCCGGCCCGGCATTGCATCGATGGCGATTTCCGCGGTGGATACGGCGTTGTGGGACCTCAAAGCCAAGGCGTTCGATACCCCGCTTGTCGCGCTGCTTGGCCCTGCGCGCGCATCGATTGCGGCTTACGGCAGCGGAGGGTTCACGAGTTACACCACGGAGCGGCTGTGCGCACAGCTAGGCGGCTGGGCTTCGGAAGGCATCGGGCGCGTGAAGATGAAAATCGGGCGGACACCTGCTCACGACCGCGCACGCGTTGCCGCCGCACGGGAGGCCATCGGACCGGAGGTCGCGTTGTTCGTCGATGCGAACGGCGGTTATACGCGTAAGCAGGCGCTGGCGTTCGCCGAGCAGTTTGCGTCTCTCGGCGTGGCCTGGTTCGAAGAGCCGGTGTCGTCGGACGACCTCGAAGGCCTTGCGCTGCTACGAGACCGATCGCCGGGCGGAATGGACATCGCTGCCGGCGAATACGGGTATGACTTGCCGTATTTTCGCCGGATGCTGCAAACGCAAGCGGTCGACGTGCTCCAGGCGGATGCGACGCGCTGCGGCGGGGTGACCGGGTTTCTCGACGTCGCGGCCCTGTGCGACGCGTACGGCATTCCACTGTCCAGCCATTGCGCGCCGTCGCTGCACGCCGCGCTGTGCTGCGCGGCACGGCGCGCCATACATCTCGAATACTTCCACGATCACGTGCGCATCGAGCAGCGCTACTTCGATGGCGCTGCGGTCGCGCGCGACGGCATGATTGCCTGCGATGCGAGCCGGCCGGGACTCGGCTTCGAATTCAAGGACCAGGACGCCGCATGCTACAGGGTCTAGCACCGCCCACCGGCGGGCGCCGCGTGCGCGAGCCGGCTTCTCTCGACGGGCAGGCGCTCGCCGCCGAGCTCCGCACGGTGGTGCAAGGCGAGGTGCGATTCGACCCAGGCAGCCGTGCCCTCTATGCGACCGACGCCTCGAATTATCGCCAGGTGCCGATCGGCGTGGTCCTGCCGCGCAGCGTGGACGATGTCATCAAGACCGTCGCGGTGTGCCGCCGTCACGGCGTGCCGGTGCTCTCCCGCGGCGGCGGGACCAGTCTGTGCGGGCAGTGCTGCAACGTCGCGGTCGTGATGGACTTTTCGAAATATCTCAACCGCATCGTCGAGATCGACCCGCGTAAGAAGACGGCGCGGGTGCAACCGGGAGTGGTGCTCGATCGGCTGCGCGAAGCGGCGAACGCGCATGGCCTCACCTTCGCGCCGGACCCTTCGACGCACAGCCACAACACGCTGGGCGGCATGATCGGCAACAACTCGTGCGGCGCGCACTCCGTGATGGGCGGCGAGACGGTGGATAACGTCATTGCGCTCGACGTGCTCACCTACGACGGCGTGCGGATGACCGTCGACGCGACCAGCGAGGATGCGATGCAGGCGAGCGCGCGAACGGGCGATCGCCGCGCAGCCATCTACGCCGCATTGCGCACGCTGCGCGACCGGTACGCCGACGATATCCGCGCGCATTTCCCGCCGATACCCCGCCGCGTGTCGGGCTACAACCTGCCCGCGCTGCTGCCCGAAAACGGCTTCGACATCGCCAAAGCGCTGGTCGGCTCCGAAGGCACCTGTGTAGTCATCCTCGAAGCCACGGTGCGCCTCGTCGACAACCCGCCCGCGCGATCGCTCCTCGTCCTCGGCTACAAGAATGTATACGAGGCGGGCGATCACGTGCCGGAGCTCCTCGCGCACCGGCCGATCGCGCTGGAAGGCATGGACGACCGGCTGATCGAGGACATGAAGGCGATCCATCTGCACCCGGACAATTTGAAGCTCCTGCCCGACGGGCGCGGCTGGCTGCTGGTGGAATTCGGCGGAGCGGACAAGGACGAAGCCGATGCCCACGCGCGTGCCGCAATGCATGCATTGCGCCGCACGCCCGATGCGCCATCGATGAAGCTCTACGACGATCCCGCGCAGGAAGCGCTGGTGTGGAAAGTGCGCGAGTCCGGCCTCGGCGCCACGGCCCATGTGCCGAACAAGCCGATCACCTGGGAAGGCTGGGAAGATTCTTCGGTGCCGCCGGAAAAGCTGGGCGAGTACCTGCGCAAGCTGCGTGCATTGTTCGAGCGATACGGCTATGGCTGTGATCTATACGGCCATTTCGGCCAAGGCTGTGTGCATACGCGCATCGACTTCGATCTCGAAACGGCCGACGGCATCAAGACGTTCCGCGCTTTCCTGCATGATGCCGCGCATCTCGTCGTGAGCCTCGGCGGCTCGATCTCCGGCGAGCACGGCGACGGCCAGTCGAAGGCGGAGCTGCTGCCGATCATGTACGGCGAGCGCCTGACGGAGGCGTTCCGCGAGTTCAAGCGCATCTGGGATCCCGCGGGCAAGATGAATCCCGGCAAGATCGTCGAAGCGTATCGCGCCGATGAAAACCTGCGTCTCGGCACGAGCTACGATCCGCCGCGTCTTGCCACGCATTTTGCCTACCCGGGGGACGACGGCGACCTGGAGCGCGCGCTGCTGCGCTGCGTCGGCGTGGGCGAATGCCGCAAGCAGCACGGGGTCATGTGTCCGAGCTATATGGCGACCGGCGAGGAAATGCACTCGACGCGCGGGCGCGCCCGGCTGCTCTTCGAGATGACGCGCAGCGACGTGCTGCGCGGCGGTTGGCATGAGCCGGCGGTGAAGGCGGCGCTCGACCTGTGCCTGTCGTGCAAGGGCTGCAAAGGGGAATGCCCGGTACGCGTGGACATGGCGACGTACAAGGCCGAATTCTTCGCGCATTATTACGAGGGACGTCTGCGGCCGCTCAGCGCGTACGCGTTCGGTCTCGTCGATCGCTGGGCGCGGCTTGCATCGCACGCGCCGGCGCTCGCCAACTTCCTCACCCAGACCCGAGCCATTGCCGCGATCGGCAAGCGCCTCGTCAACGTCGCGCCGGAGCGTGCGCTGCCGCGTTTCGCACCAGAGCCCTTTACGCGCTGGTTCGAGCGGCGAGCGCATCGCGGGGACGGCGGGCCGGACGTCATCCTGTGGCCCGATACGTTCACGAACTATTTCCATCCGCACATCGCGCGGGCCGGATGCGAAGCGCTGGAACGGGCCGGGTGCCGCGTCAAGGTGCCGGCTGGGCACGTGTGCTGCGGACGACCGTTGTACGAGCAGGGCATGCTCGATCGGGCCAAAGCCTATCTCCAGCATGTGATGCAGGTGCTCGACGACGACATACGCGCCGGCACGATCGTCGTCGGGCTCGAGCCGGCGTGCGTGTCGGTGTTCCGCGAAGAGCTGCCCAATCTCTTTCCGTTCGACGAGCAGGCCAAGCGGCTGTCCCGGCAGACGCTGCTCTTGTCGGAGTTTCTGATGCGCAAGGCGCCGCGCTTTCCGTTCGGTCAACTCGCACGCCGCGCGCTGGTGCAGGCGCATTGCCATCACGCCGCCGTGCTCGGAATGGATGCCGAGCGCGAAACGCTCGCGCGGCTCGGCCTCGATTTCCGGGTGCTCGACTCGGGCTGCTGCGGCATGGCGGGCTCGTATGGCTTCGAGCGCAGCAAGTACGAGGTCTCGATGCGGTGCGCCGAGCGCGTGCTGCTGCCGGCCGTTCGGGCAGCGGACGACGAAACGCTCATCGTGGCGGACGGCTTCAGCTGCAGGGAGCAGATCGTGCAGGCGACACGGCGGGAGCCACTCCATCTCGCGCAAGTGCTCGCCCTCTCTCCCGCAGGAGCGGACGATGGCGCCGATCGGTAGAAAACGTTGGGCGATCGCGGAAGGCTACATCCCGCCGACGAGCACCGGCAGCGGCCGCGCGCTGACGAGTCACGAGACGGCGTGCCTGCTCAATGCCGGAGACGCCGACGCGCACGTCGCCATCACACTCTTCTTCAAGGACAGAGAGCCGGCCGGACCTTATCGCGTCACCGTTCCTGGGCGCCGCACGCTCCATCTGCGCTTCAACGATCTCGACGATCCCGAGCCGGTGCCGCGCGACACCGATTACGCGAGCGTCATCGAGTCCGATGTGCCGATCATCGTGCAGCACACGCGGCTCGACAGCCGGCAGGCCGAGCTCGCGCTGCTCACCACCATCGCCTACGCCGAATGAAGCGCCACTATCGTTAGCCCAGCATCGTCCGGCGCGCCCGTCCGAGCAGATACAGGGCCGCCATGCCCGCGCCGGCGATGAGCCAGCGATGCGTATTGGCCCACCATTGCGCGCTCGATCCCGTGGCTTGCGCATCGAAGCGGCCGTGTGCGCCGTGATCGCCGGGCACCGGCTCGTACAGGTTGTCGCGGCGCCCGGCTGGCACAGGCTCGTCGGTATGCTGTCCCTCATAAGCAGTACGTGCGAGGTAGCGATCGAGGGCGCCGGGTATCAGACGCTGGCCGAGTATCGCCTGCACTGCCGGCCAGCCGACCCACAGCTCCCGCCGGCAATGCAGGGCGGCATAGTAGATCGCTTCGGCGGCGACTTCCGGCTGGAAGATCGTACCCATCGGTCGAGGACGCTTCGTCATGCAGCTGCGGCCCCATTCGAATTGCGGCGTGTTGAACGCGGAAAGATGCACCATGGTGACATGCACGTTGCTGCCGTCGTGCAGCAGCTCCGAGCGCAGCGAATCGGTGAAGCCGCGCAGCGCGCTCTTCGCGCCGCAGTACGGCGACTGCAGAGGTATGGAGCGGTACGCGAGCGCGGAGCCGACCTGCACGATAACGCCCTCGTTGCGTGAATGCATGCGCTTCAGTGCGGCGAGCGTTCCGTAGACCGCGCCCAGGTAGGTGACTTCGGTGGCGCGCTTGAAGTCGGCGGGCGCGATGCGCAGGAACTCGCAGAATATGGTCGCCATGGCGTTGTTGATCCACACGTCGATGCGGCCCCATTCCTGCTCGATATGTTCGGCCGCCGCCTCGACCTGCTGGTGATCCGCGACGTCGGTGGGCAGCACCAGCGCTTGTCCACCGGCGCGCACGACGTCCCGGCGCGTCCCGTCCAGCCCTGCCACGCCGCGGGCAATGAGCGCAACGCGCCAGCCGCGCTGCGCGAATGCAATGGCGGCGGCTCGGCCTATGCCGGCGGAGGCGCCGGTGATGGCAACCACTTTTGTCTCCATGCTCACCTCGGGTTCGGCGCGCGCGCTGTGTCGGCGTGCGGCTGCTGCCATGGCGCGTGGTACACGACGCGCGTCTCGTAATCGGTGAAGCTCAACGCGAACAGCAGCGACAGCGCAAACACGGCGGTGACCGCGTAAATGCGGATGAGGGCGCTGCCGGTCTTAAGATGCATGAAGAACAGCGCCACGAGCAGCACTTTCACCGCAGCGATGCCGAGATTGGCGATGCTGTTCCAGGGGCCGAGGTCTAGAAATGCGCTCGCACACGTGACGGCGAGCAGAGCGATCAAGGCGAGCCATACGGCCGCGCAGCGGCGGTACTCGCGCGACAGCATCATGCGTTGCGCCCCACGAGGTACAGAATCGGATACAGCACTATCCATATAGCGTCGACGAAGTGCCAGTAAAGGCCTGCAATTTCGAGCCGCTCTGCGTTCGCCATGCCGCCGCTGCCGCGCAGCGCGAGCGCAAAAACGACCGTCATCGTGATCCCGATGGCGAGATGCAGTGCATGCAGGCCCGTCATGGCGAAGTACAAATAAAAGAAACTCTCGACGGCGCCGGCATGTGGGCTGTTATATGCAAAGCGCAAGCCGGGCACGAGATAAGCGCTCCAATCGTGCGCGTACTCGACGCCCTTGATGCAGAGGAAAACGATGCCGAGCGCGGCGGTGACCCACAGCAGTCTGCGGGAAGCCGGTCGCGATCCGGCGCGCCGAGCCGCGACCGCAGCCGCCATGAACGCGCTGCTCGTGAGAAGCACCGCCGTGTTGATCGTGCCGAGCACTACGTCGGTGTGACGGCTCGCTTCGGCATAGGCGTCGGGAAACTGCACGCGGCCATATGTGTAGCCGAGAAACAGCGGGCCGAAGAACATGAGCTCCGTCGCGAGGAACACCCACATGCCGAGGGTCGCGGCATGCCTCTGCTGCGCGTACGACGCCAAATGCTCAGCCGGTCGTGCATGGGCCGGCGTGCTCATGCACGCACCTGCGGTGTGTACGCGTAAGGGCCGCCGCTGACCGTCGGCGTCGCCTCGAAATTATGGGTGGGCGGCGGTGACGGCGTCTGCCATTCGAGGCCCGTCGCCTGCCAGGGATTGGCGGGCGCCGGCCGGCCTCGGAACACCGACCACGCGAAGTACACGAGCGGCAGCACGTACCCCAGTGCGAGCACCACGGCGCCCGTGGAAGACAGCAGATTCAGCACCTGGAATTCCGGCGGGTAAGCGTGGTAGCGGCGCGGCATGCCTTCGTACCCGAGCAGGTATTGCGGAAAGAACGTCAGATTGAAGCCGACGAAGATGGCGATGGCGGCGATACGTCCCCATAGCTCCGAATACATCCGTCCGGTGATTTTCGGCCACCAGAAATGAAGACCGCCGAAGTACGCGGTGACTGCCCCGCCCACCATGATGTAGTGAAAGTGCGCGATGACGAAGTACGTGTCGGTGAGGTGCACGTCGAGCGCGACTGCGGCGAGGAACAGGCCCGTCAGACCGCCTATCGTGAAGAGACCGACGAAGCCGAGCGCGTAGAGCATGGGCGCGCTGAAGGTGATTGCCCCCTTGTAGAGCGTCGCGGTCCAGTTGAACACCTTGATCGCCGACGGCACGGCGACCATGAACGACAGCAGCGAGAAGACGAGGCTGGCGTACGCGGACTGTCCGCTCACGAACATGTGATGCCCCCATACGAGAAAGCCGATCGCCGCGATGCCGAGGATGGCGTACGCCATGAAGCGGTAGCCGAACACCGGCCGCTTCGCGAAGCACGGAATGATCTCGCTCGCGATACCCATGGCGGGCAGGATCATGATGTACACCGCGGGATGCGAATAGAACCAGAAAAGATGCTGGAAGAGCAGCGGATCGCCGCCCAGCAGCGGATTGAAAATGCCGAC
This sequence comes from Rhodospirillaceae bacterium, assembly GCA_050260255.1. GTDB lineage: Bacteria > Pseudomonadota > Gammaproteobacteria > Burkholderiales > SG8-41 > JAQGMV01. The sequence goes on from JBLNBW010000122.1 coordinate 20,075, forward strand.
CTGCAGCAACCGCTCGAGTGCCACGAGTGTCAGCGTCATGGCGAGCACGGGCGTCGCGATCACGAGGATGACGCTCGTCGCATAATTCGCCCAGACGAAAAGCGGCAGCCGGAACCAGGTGAGCCCCGGTGCCCGCATCGTATGCACAGTCACGATGAAATTGATGCCGGTGAGTATGGACGAGAAACCGACGATGAAGACGCCGGCGAGCGCGATCACCACGTGAGAGTTGGAGAAGAGCGTCGAGAAAGGCGTGTAGAAAGTCCAGCCGGTATCGATGCCGCCGGCCAGCAAGGCCGCCAGCACCACCGAGCCGCCGATGACGTAGAGATACCAGCTCGCGAGGTTAAGGCGCGGAAAGGCGAGGTCGCGGGCGCCTATCATGAGCGGCACGAGAAAGTTGCCGAGCACGTTGGGTATGGAAGGAATCAGAAACAGCCACACCATGATGATGCCGTGCGCTGTGAAGAGACGGTTGTAGGTGTCGGCCTGCACGAGATCGCCCGGTGCGGTGGCGAGCTCGAGCCGCATCAGCGTCGCCGCCGCCCCGCCGACGAAGAAGAACGCCGTGATCGACACCATGTACAGCACCGCGATGCGTTTGTGGTCTTGCGTGGTGAGCCATGACGTCAAGCTGTAGCCGGCGCGGAGATAGCTCATCTCATCGATTCCCTGTCGCGCGGCCGGTGGAGCGGATGTATTCGATCAGCGCACGGATGTCTTCTTCGCTCAACTGACCGGCGAACGAGGGCATGATCGGCTTGTAGCCCGCGACGATATCCTTGCGCGGCAGCAGCATGGAATCGCGCACGTACTGATCGTCCGCGACGAGCTCGCGCCCGTCCTGCAGCCGAACACGGCGGCCTATCAACCCGCGAAGATCCGGCGCGTGCACCGAAGAGCGCGCATCGTGGCAGCCGCTGCAGCCGTACTGCCGAAACAACGCGTAGCCCTGCTCGGCAAGACCCGGTGCCGGCGCGCCGCTCTCCAGCCATCGCGCGTACTCCGCCGGATGCATGACGATAATGCGGCCGCGCATGCCGGCGTGGTCGGTGCCGCAGTACTCCGCACAGAAGAGGTGGTATTCGCCGACCTGCGTCGGTGTGAACCATACCGATGTGTAACGGCCCGGCACGACGTCCTGCTTCACGCGGAACGCCGGCGCGAAGAAGCTGTGTATGACGTCCTGCGACGTCATGACCAAGCGCACCGGACGTCCCACGGGCACGTGCAGCTCGGAGAGCTCGCGGCGGCCGTTGGTATGCTGGAGCTTCCACATCCATTGCTTCGCCACGACGAATACGGGCATCGCGTCGGCCGGCGTTTTGTACAACTCGGCATAGTCGTGCGCAGCCCAGGCGAAGATGGCGATGAAGACGAGAAGCGGCGTCGCGGTCCACGCGAGCTCGAGTACCCGGTTGCCGGTCGGCGGTGCAGCGCGGTCGACTGCAGCGCTCGCGTGATACTTGAAGGAAAAATAGACGATCAGGGCGAGAACGCCGAGCGCGACCGTGCCGGTGAGTCCGACCATGGACCAAAAGAGCGTGTCGTAGCGGCCGGCGAGCGTCGAGGCGCCGGGCGGCAGCCAGTGGAAGGCACCGTTCACGGGCGTTCTCCGCGTCGTATTCGGCGCATCAGCCACACGGCGAAGACGGCGAGCGCGAGCAGGCACACGACGCGCACGATCGCCATAATCTCAACGGTATAGCGCCCCGCCGAGGGATCGTAGTGCGAACAGAGCAGCGTCAGCCGATCGGTTACCGAGCCCGCATGACCGCGGGCGGCTTCGACGAGCGCAAGGCGCAGATCGCGCGCATCGGCGACCACGCCGGGGAAGTAGCGCGTGATGCGGCCGTCGGCGCTTGCGATGAGGAAACCCGCGGGATGCACGTACTGGTCATGCTGTGCGTCGTAGGCGTATTCGAAGCCCGCTGCGCGCGCAATGCGGGCAATCGGCTGCGCGTCACCGTGCAGCAAATGCAGTCGCGAAAGCCACTGTGAATGCGCATCGGCATAGGCCTGCTTTTTTCGTGACGCACTGGCGCCGCTGTCGCGAGGGTCGATGCTCACTGCAACGACCTGATAATCGGTGACACGGACGATGGTCAGCGCTTGCAGGATCCCGTCCATGATGGTCGCGCAGAGGTTGGGGCAGCGGTAGTAGCCGAGCACGAGGACCACCGGTCCTTTGCCGAAGAACTGTCCGAGCGTCGCTGGCCTGTCGTGCTCGTCGAGCAGCACCGCATCCAGCGGCAGCGCATGGCCTATGGTGGGCCGGAATTCGACTGGCGGCTGAGGCGGCAGCGCCAGCGGCTGTGCTGCGGCCGCATGCGATACGAAAAGCGCGAACATTACGACGGCAAACTTCATCGCGATTCGGGCGCGCGTTTGTCCGCCGCCAGCAAGTCGATGGCAAGGTCGACCGGAATCCGGACAATGCCGCCTTCGCGATCCACCACGCGATAGCTCGAGATCAGCGCCCGCTTTTCAGCGTCGTAGCGCGCACGATCGACCTGCGGCGCGCTTTCGAGCATTGGCGCCGGCACCGCAAAATCCAACGGCGCGTTGGCGCCTTCCGCCCTGGCGCCCCAGTGCCGAAGGAGCGCGTAGGCGGCGCCTGCGATGCAGGCAACCATGACGATAAGGGCTAAGCCGGCGCGCACGATGGCGCGCGCGTTCACGTCGGCCGCCTCGGCACGGGTTTCAAACATGAGCGCGCTCCGGAGTAACCGGGGGGCGGTTCGCGATGTCGACAGGCGCTCTCGCGACCCAGCGCGCATATAAGACACCGCTCATGCCTATCGCAAGGAGCGGCGCGAACCACCACGCGTCATGGGACTGTACCGCGAGCGAAGGCAGCGTGAGCCACCAGACGTGCACGAGCTGCATTGCGAGCAGCGCCGCCGCAAGCGCCCCGAGCAGCGGTGGCGTCTGCTTCATCGCACGCGAGAGGAGTATCAGCAGGGGAAGGAAGAAATGGCCGAGGATCAGTACCCAGCCTGCCCACCACCACGCCGTCTGTACGCGCGGCACGTACCAGGCGATTTCATGCGGCAGGTTTTCCGCCCACACGATGAGGTACTGCGTGTATGCGAGATACGCCCACGTGAGCACGTACATGAGGAGCAGGTTGCCCCAGTCCACGAAGAGCTGCCGCTCCGGCCGGGTATGTCGGCTCGCCTGCAGCACGACCCCGAACGCAAGTCCGGTCAGCATCTGGCCCGTGCCGAGGAGCAGCCCGAACGTCGCCGAGTACCAGCGCGGCATGAGCGACATGATCCAATCCACGCTGGCGAGCGTGAGCGTCACGCCGTAGAGAATCAGCGCGGCGGCAGCGTAAGCGCGCGAGCGCTGCAAGGTCATTCGTCGGGCGAGGTGCGTGAGGAGCATCCACACGGCGAGGTAGCCCAAGGCGCGGGCAACGAAGAACGAAGGCGTAAGCCAGAAACGCTTGAATCCCGGCGATGCGAGCTTGCCCGCCCAGCGTGCCGTCTCGATATCGGCGGCCCACGGATAGACCGTCGCGATCCCGAGTAGCACCGGACCGAACAGCGCTGCGAGCAACGGCAGCAGCGTGCCGGCACGCAGCAACGGCTCGCGCAAAGGCTCGCCCCACCGACCGCCGGTGAGGGTGTGTATCCAGACATTGGCCGGTCCGCCGAGGACGATCCCCAGGCAGAACCACCAGGCGGCGAGATACGCCGCCAGATACGCCGCCGGGGCGATCCACCAGCCGGGAAGCGATAGGGCGAGTGCCGCCAGCGCCGCATACAGGACGCGTCTCGGCGTCGAGTGTGTGGATGTCATCGCCGCGCTCCTTCACTGCCGGCGAGGCGCGCGCGTACGTCATCGGGCAGCGCGAACATCGGCGCCGATTGGCTGAGCTGCAATGCACGGATATAGGCAACGATTGCCCAACGGTCACGAGGCGCAACGCGGTCGGCGTACGAGTGCATCGCACCGTAGCCGTTGCTGATGACGTCGTAAAAGTGCCGGTCCGGCGCCTTGCGCAAGCGCTCGATGTGATAGGACGGTGGATGGGGAAAGCCGCGTCGCGCGACCAGCCCGTCGCCGTCGCCCGCGATGCTGTGACACGGCGAGCAATAGATGTCGTAGCGCTCGCGCCCGCGCTCCATCAGCTCGTGCGTCACCGGCAAGGGCATCGCCTGAGCGCGTTGCGCCGCCTCGGCGTCGAGCACGTCGTCGGCACCGTGGCGCCCGCTCGTCGTACCGGCGAGATTCCCTGCGCTGTGGATGACGCTCTCGGGCGGCGACGGGCGCGAGGAATTGCCATCGGCAAAAAGGGGGCTTGCGCGATAGGGCCGGTAGCGCGGCTGATCGTACATGTCGCGCTTCGCGCGCTCGCAGGCACCGAGCAGCACGCAGACCGCAAGCGCCATGCACCACATCCTCACGCCGGCACCTCGCGCACGAACAGGGGATCGAGATCCCCGATGAAGTCCTGCGCGGCCGCGATGTCTTGCGTGCGAAGGCAGAGAAAGAAGCGGTTCCGTGTCGCGAGCTCGAACTCCGGCACGTCGAACAGCGGATGGTGGAGCCGGGGCAGACCGTTCGCGATCAGCATGCCCAACACGGCGGCAAGCGCGGCACCCAGTATGGTCAGCTCGAACGTTGCGGGAATGAACGAGGGCCAGCTGTGCAGCGGCCGTCCGCCGACGTTGATGGGATACGACACGACTGCCGAGTACCACTGCATGAAGTAGCCGCCGAGACCCCCGGTGATGCCCCCCAGCAGGGTTATGAGCGGCACGCCGTTGTCCGGAAAGCCGACCGCCTCGCTCAGTCCCTCCACGGGAAACGGCGTATAGGCTTCGATGCCCCGATAGCCCGCGTCGTGTGCGCGCCGAGCGGCATGGATGAGAGCGTCGGCCGTCTTGAACTCGGCGAGCACTCCGTACATCGCCCTCATCGCGCACTCCCGGCGCTTTCGCGCACGAGCTCGCGCATCTCGGCGATCGAGATGGCGGGCAGCACGCGCACGAAGGCGAGGAACAACCATACGAACATCCCTATGGAGGAAAGCAGGAAGATCCAGTCCCATGCGGTGGGATAGAACATGCCCCACGCAGATGGCAGAAAATCCCGATGCAGGCTCGCGACGACGATGAGGAAGCGCTCCATCCACATGCCGACGTTCACGACGACGCTGAGCGCAAAGAGGGCGACGACCTTGCGGCGTACCGCACGGAACCACAGAAGCTGCGGCACGAGGACGTTGCACGTGAGCATTGCCCAGTAGACTGCGGCATACGGACCGAAAGCCCTGTCGATCACCACGTACTGCTCGAACTGGTCCCCGCTGTAAAACGCGATGAATGCTTCCATTGCGTAGCCGTAGGCGACGATGCTGCCTGTCGCGAGCATGATTTTCGCCGCGTGATCGAGATGGCGTGCTGTGATGAAGTCATGCAGGCCGAAGAAGTGCCGCAGCGGTATGGCGAGCATCACCACCATCGCGAAGCCCGAGAACAAGGCGCCCGCTACGAAGTACGGAGGAAATATGGTCGAGTGGTATCCGGGCGTGTTGCCGATGGCGAAGTCGAGCGAGACTACGGAATGCACCGAAATGACGAGCGGCGTGGCAAGCCCGGCGAGCAGCAGGTACGCGGTCTCGTAACGGGCCCAGTGCCGGGATTCGCCGCGCCAGCCGAGTGCAAACACGCCATACAGGATCCGTTTGCCGGGCGTATGCGCGCGATCGCGCAGCGTCGCGAGGTCGGGAATGAGGCCGACGTACCAGAACAGCAGCGACACGATGAGATACGTGCCGATCGCGAAGAAGTCCCACACCAGCGGGCTGCGCCATTGCGGCCACAGCGCCATCACGTTGGGATACGGCACGAGCCAATAGAAAAACCACGGGCGTCCCAGGTGCAGAATGGGAAAAATGCCGGCGATGCCGGCGGCGAACAGCGTCATCGCCTCGGCGAAGCGGTTGATGGACGTACGCCACTTCTGACGCAGAAGCAGCAGAAATGCGGAGATGAACGTGCCTGCGTGGCCTATGCCTATCCACCAGACGAAGTTGCCGATGGCGTAGCCCCACGCGACCGGTATGTTGACGCCCCAGATGCCTACGCCCACAGCGAAGAGATAGGCCATGGACGAGAAGAAAATCAGCGTGGTGCACAACGTGAGCAGGAAAGCGGTGAGCCATGGCCAGCGCACCGGGCGGGTCAACACGAGGTCGGCGATCTTGTCAGTTACGCTCGCATAGCCCCATCCGGCACGCAGCACGCCGATGTCGTGCGAGACGGGCGGGTCGCGCCTTGCCATGTTCAGGCGTCCTCGTCGGGATTGATGACACGCGCGAGATACGTCGTTCGCGGACGCGTGTTGAGCTCGGCGAGCAGCGCGTAGTTGAGCGGTGAAGCTTTCGCACGCGACACGGCGCTGTGCGGATCGTTGAGATCGCCGAAGGCGATCGCCTCCGTCGGGCACACCGCCTGGCAGGCGGTAACGATCTCACCGTCGCCCAGCCTGCGTCCCTGCTTCTCCGCTTCCAGCCGGGCGCGCGTGATGCGCTGTACGCAGTAGGTGCATTTCTCCATCACACCGCGGCGGCGCACGCTCACCTCGGGGTTCTGCATCGCCTTGAGGCTTTCGATCTCGGTGTTGGCGTACTGGAGAAAGTTGAACCGGCGCACTTTGTAGGGACAGTTGTTCGAGCAGAAGCGGGTGCCGATGCAGCGGTTGTAGACCTGCACGTTGAGGCCTTCGCTGTCGTGCACCGTCGCGCCCACGGGGCACACTTCTTCGCACGGTGCGCTCTCGCAGTGCATGCACGGCACCGGCTGAAAGTGGGTGCGAGGCGCTGCTGCGGAGCCTTCGTAGTAGCGGTCGATGCGTATCCAGTGCATTTCGCGGCCGCGTCGCACCTCGTTCTTGCCGACGACCGGGATGTTGTTCTCCGCCTGGCAGGCGATCGTGCAGGCGCTGCATCCGATGCACGCATTGAGGTCTATCGCCATGCCCCATCGGTAGCCGTCGTAGGGGTAAGGGGGATATAGCGATTCGTCCGGTACTTGCTCACGCGGGTCGTCGTTGGCGAAGCGTGGATTTTGCCGATACTCGTTCCAGAGTGCGCGACGCACGATGTCGCGGCCTTCCATGCTGCCGTGGGCCTGCGTCGTCGCGAAGGTATACCGGCGGCCGGTGGGCTCGATGCGAAGCTCCCATGAGGCCATCACCGCGTAGGCATCGTAGCCGATGCCGTCCCCGACCCGGCCGGCGCTCCAGCGGCCATAGCCTACGGGCAGCACCAGCGTGTTGTCGGCGAGGCCCGGCAGCACCCACACCGGCGCTTCCACGTTGCGCTCGCCCGCGGTCACGCGCAGGACATCGCCGGTCCTGTGCTTTAACCGATCGGCGGTAGTCGGGCCGATCAAGAGCGCGTTGTCCCAGGTGAGCTTCGTGAGCGGGCGCGGCAGCTCCTGCAGCCACGCGTTGTTCGCATAGTCGCCGCAACCTGCACTGTCGTCCTCGACGAACAGCGCTTCCAGGATGCGCTCGCGCAGCATCGGGGGCGCGGGAACTTTAGGCTGCGGGGCTGGGGACGCCGGAGCGGCGCTGCCGGGGACCACGCCGTTGCGCAGGCTCGTTTGCCAGAAATCATCGAAGCGGCTACGTGCGGTCGCAGCGTGCCGTGCGCGGACGATGTCGTAACCTGAGTGCCGGCCGGCTTCGCTCAACCAGGCGATGAGCTCATGCCATGAGCGACCGGCATACAAAGGCTGGGCGACGGGCTGAACGATGGTCTCCGTGCCGTCGTACGCGCGTGCGTCGCTCCAGCTCTCGAAGCCATGCGCAAGCGGTGCGTGCCAAGTGCACCGGCGCGAGGTTTCGTTGCGGTAGAGCGCATGGTGCAGCGAAAACGGCACGTGTCGCAGCGCGTCCGCAAAGTCGAGCATGCCCGGCGCGTCGTACACGGGATTGCCGCCCAGCATCACGAGCGTCGTCACGCGGCCGTTGTGCATGTCATCGATGAGCTCGCGCAGGCTTTGAACGTGGTCGACGGGCTGAGCTTCCACGGGCTCGATGTAGCGCAGCGTCTCGCCGACATTGCCAAGGTGCGCGTTGAGGGCGTGGACCAACGCATGGGTTTGGGGCGTGAGGTCCCGTCCTGCCACGATGAGCGAGGTGCCGCGCGATTGCGCCAACGCAGCGGCCAGTGCGCGCCCGTGCCGCTCGACTGCACTGTCGGCTGCACCAGGCATTGCTGGCGCAGCCTTGAGCCGCGCAGCAACGCGCCACATCGTCCGTTCGACATCCGAGGGCGCGAGCGGAATGCGCACGTCGGCGACGGCACCGTCGAGCGAGGGCGCGGCTTCCAGCGAGTAAAAGCGGACGGGCTGTCCGGCGAGTCCTCTACGCCGCGCCGCGATGAATTCGCGCGCATAGCGCACGCTGCCCGGCAAACGCGAAAGGAGGCGCGCATCGAGCGACACCAGCGTGCGCACGCGGTCGAGGTTATAAATCGCGTCCAGCGGCCTGCCGAATGCGAGGCGGCTGCCGTGCGCGCCGGCATCGTCGTGCAGCGGTTGATAGCTGTGCCAGCGCGCTTCCGGATATCGCTTCAGCAGTGCGTGCAGCTGCGCCGTCAGCGTACGCGATGTGACGCTGCCGGTGAGTATGCGCAATCCGCGGCCGCCGTCGCTTGCCGCTCGCTTCATCGCATCGTCGAGCGCGGCGAGCAACTCGGACCAATCCGACGTGACCTCGCCGCGATATACCGTTTGCGAGCGGTCGGGATCCCAGAATTCGAGCACCGCAGCCTGGGTTTGCGCGTCGGTGGCCCCGAGGCTCGCCGGATGCAGCGGATTGCCTTCCACTTTGGTCGGGCGACCCATGTTGCTCTCGATCAGCACGCCATGCGCATAGCCGGCTTTTACATAGGCGCTGGCGTAGTACAGCGGTATCCCCGGTGTGGGTCCCTCCGGTGCGCGGACATAAGGCATGACTTTCTCGACCGGAGGGCGGCTGCATGCCGTGGTGCCGAGGGCGAGGCCTGCGGACAAGAGCTTCAGAAAGTCGCGTCGCGTAGTACGTTCAGGGCCTTCGAGCGCATCGCCTGCAGCATCGTCGGACCGCTCCATCGATCGCCAGAGGCCGCTGTGTGTGTCGCGTGACATATCAACGGTGGCAGGTGGAGCAGTCCGTGAGACGCGCGACCGGCTGGATGCGGTACCGCTTCACGAGCTCATCGATCTCCGGTTCGGTGAGCGCCGTCCGCGCATGCATGGCGTACACGTCGTCCGGCCTATGCAGGTGCGGGCCGGGGTCCCGGTGACACGCCAGGCACCATTGCATTTCCAGCGACGCAACACGCCATGTGACGGGCATCTGATCCACGCGGCCGTGGCATTCGATGCAGGCCACGCCTTTAGCGACGTGGATGCTGTGATCGAAGTACACGAAGTCGGGCAGGTCATGCACGCGCGTCCACGCGATCGGCGTGCCTGCGCGCTCGCTCTCGAGCAGAGGTGCGAGCATGGGCGCGTCTTGATAGAGCTGCGAGTGGCACGTGAGACAGATTTCCGTCGTGGGCAGACCGGCGTAGCGGCTCTTTTCCACGCTGGTATGGCAATAGCGGCAGTCGATGCCGTCGTCACCGGCGTGGTGCTTGTGACTGAACGGTATGGGCTGCGCGACGATGCGATACGGCGTGTTGCGCGGCGACATGCGCCATGCCCCTATCGCGAGTGCCGTGCCTGCGATCGCAATCGCGCCGAGCAGCACGAGCTTGATGACGAGCACTGCCGGGCGACTGAAGACCTGCACGAGGGATCACCGCCCGCCCAATGGCCGTCGCCTAGGGGTTCATGCCCCGCGCCGCGGGACTGCCGGCAACGGTATGGGCCGGCACGCCGGAAAGCCCAACGATGTCCGGACGCGGCGCCTCGACAGTGACGAGGTGTGCGGCGTGCTGCGTGAGCAGATGGCGCGGATCCTCGTCGTCCAGCCATGCGTCGTACTGCTCGGGCGCGAGAATCAACGGTTCGTCGGTTTCGATTCCGCTGTCCGACATGCGCGTCACGATCGCGAACGCGAGCTGTATCGTTCCCTCGGGTGTGATGCGCTGCTCCCACAGCCCGGCGAATGCCACCAAACCGCGATCGCGGCTGCGGACATAGACCGCGCTCCCGTCGCTGCCCGAGCTCCGTGTTCGATAGTATCCGCTGGCTGGAACGAGGCACCGCTGGCGGCGGTGATACAGCGGACCGTAAGTCCTGCTGCGCGCGAACATTTGCGGCGTGAGGCCGTGACCCGGCCGTCCGGAACGGCGCCGTGCGTGGGCGGTGGTGCCGGCGCTGCTCCATTGCGCTGCCATCAACCTCGGTACCGCGCCGATGCGCACGCATACCGGCATGCATTCACCGGGTTCGACGACTCTGCGCTCAGGGTAGCCGTGTATGGTCCCAAAGTACCCGCGTTGCATGCCACGCGGGGAACCGTAGTCGAACAACGCATAGCGAAATGTCGTCATGGAGCATCTCCTCCGCCCAGAGCGCGGGCAGCCGGTGTACCGGTCGTGTCGCGCGCGCTGTAGCGATGCGTGCCGCGAGCCCCGC
>JBLNBW010000123.1:0-5129 GCA_050260255.1 Rhodospirillaceae bacterium
CGCGACTTCACGCCTGTGACCGGCATCGCAGCGACCGGGTTCGTGCTGGCCGTGCATCCGTCCGTTGCGGCCCATACGGTGCAGGAGCTGATCGCGCTCGCGAAGCAGAAGCCCGGCGCGCTCAATTTCGGCTCCGGTGGCACCGGTTCGCCGGCCCATCTGATCGGCGAGATGTTCAGGATGCAGACGGGCGTGAACATGGTCCACGTTCCGTACAAAACGGTCGCCGAGGCCGTGACCGACGTGATCGCAGGCCAGGTGCATACCATGTTCGTCGTGTCGACGGCCGCGATGCCCCAGATCGGCGCCGGTCGCATCCGTGGGCTCGGCGTGACGAGTCTCAAACGCTCCCCCGTCGTTCCGGATCTGCCGACGTTGGACGAGCAGGGACTCCCGGGCTTCGAGGCGACCGCCTGGTACAGCTTCATCGCACCGGCCGGCACGCGGCGCGCCATCATCGATCGCCTGCACGAGGAAGTCGTGAAGGACATCGAGCTACCCGATGTGGGGAAGCGGTTCGCAACGCTCGGCTTGGACCCTATGCCTCTGCCGCCCGACGAGATGGGACGCTTCATGAAGACGGAGCTCGAGAAGTGGAAGAAGGTCGCCGAGGCAGCGAAAGCGAACGCGCGTTAAGCACTGCAACGAGGAAGAGTCGGAGAACCATGCACCGCTTTGTCGTCTGTATCGCCGCAGCAGTCTTTGCCGCTGCCGCGCATGGCGCATCCAGCCAGTATCCGGTCAAGCCGATACGCATTCTGGTAGGACCGGGACCCGACGCGCTGGCGCGCGTGTACGGGCAGAAGTTCACCGACGCATGGGGTCAGCAGGTCGTGATCGATCAGCGGCCCGGCGCCGGGGGCACCATCGCTGCGGAAACGGTGGCGAAAGCAGCTGCCGATGCCTATACGCTGCTGCTCGCGACCGGCTCGTACACCATTAACGCAAGCCTGCAGCAGCAGTCGTACGATCTCGTGCGCGATTTCGCCCCCATCTCGCTGCTCGGCACCGTGCCTTTCATACTCGTCGTCACGCCGTCCGTGCCGGCGAAGACCGTGAGCGAGCTCATACAGCTCGCGAAAGCGAAGCCGGGGCAGATCAATTACGCATCCGCGGGCAACGGCACGCCGCCGCATCTCGCGGGCGAGATGCTCAAGATGATGACCGGCATCAGTATCGTCCACGTCCCGTACAAAGGCGCAGCGCAGGGGCTTACGGACGTGATCGGCGGACAGATCCAGATGATGTTCGCGGTGGGTCCGGTCGGCATACCTCACGTCCAAAGCGGGCGGGTGCGCGGGCTTGCGGTGAGCACGGCGAAGCGCTCGCGCATCGTTCCTGAGCTGCCGACGCTGGCGGAATCCGGCGTGCCGGGCTTCGAGGTCGTGGGCTGGAATGGACTGATGGCGCCTGCAGGGTCGCCCAAGGCCGCGCTGGAGAGACTCAACGCCGAAATCACGAAAGTAACCGCGCTGCCCGACATGCAAGGCCGCATTGTGGGTCTGGGCTTCGAGCCGGTTGCGAGCACGGCGGAGGAGTTCGGCGCTTTCGTGCGGGAGGACATCGCGCGCTGGAAAAAGGTCATCAAGGCAGCGCACGTCAAGATCGATTGAAGCGAGTGGAGGAGAGATGGCAGCAAAGAAGAAAGCGGTCGCATCACGGGGCAAGGGGAAGAAGAAAACGAATCCGCGCATCGACGTGCACAATCACGTCATACCGCTGGAGATGTTGCAGGCGATAGAGCGCGACCCGGCGCGCTATCAGATGTCGTTCCAGGAGAAGGACGGCAAGCGGCGCATCGTGCGCGAAGGCGGGCACACGTTCCCGGTATTCAAGGAATTCTCCGATCCGGCTGCAAAGGTGGCGAGCATGGACAGGCGGGGGCTGGACGTTGCATTCATTTCTCCCGCACCCATGGTGTTCTTCTACTGGCTCGATGCCGATACGGCACTGGAAGCATCGCGAATCATCAACGACGGCATCGCCAACATGGCGGCCGCGTACCCGGACCGTTTGCGCGGCATGGGGACGCTGCCCATGCAGCATCCGGACGCCGCGGTCGCCGAGCTCGAGCGCGTCGTGAAGGACCACGGCTTTCGCTCGATCGAGCTTGGCACGTCGGTCGAGCAGGAGCAGCTCGCCGAGCCGCGCTTCAGACCGGTGCTCAAGCGCGCGCAGGAACTCAAAGTGTTCGTTTTCGCGCATCCGTATGCGTTCAGCGGCGAGGCGGGCCTGGAGAAGTACTACCTGCGCAATCTGATCGGCAATCCGCTGCAGTCGACCATCATGGTTGCGAACCTCATGTTCAGCGGCGCGCTGGATGAGTTGAAGCAGCTCAAGATCTGCCTCGCGCACGGGGGCGGTTTCGTCCCGTATCAAATCGGCCGGTTCGTTCACGGCCACAAGGTGCGCAAGGAGACGCGCGAGCTCACGAAAACATCGCCCAACAAGTATCTGCGCCGCTTCTATTACGACACGATCACGCATGATCCGCGCGCGCTGCGCTACCTCATCGACCTGGTTGGCGCCGATCGAGTCACGATAGGCACCGACGCGCCCTTCGACATGGGGGACGAATCACCGGAGCAGTCCGTGCGCAGCGTGAAAGGGCTGACGGCTGGGGAGCGCGAGCAGATCTGCTGCCGCACGCCATTGAGTCTCGTAGGCAGGCTGTGACGTCCGACGTCGACACTGACCACAACATCGAGGAGGAGCCATGAGAGCACGCACCATCGGCTGCACGGTTGCGCTTGCCGTCGCAGCCGTCACAGCAACCGCTCACGCGCAGTCGTATCCGACCAAGCCGATACGCCTCATCGTGCCGCTCGCGCCCGGCGGGCCGAGCGACATCCTCGCGAGGACCGTCGCCGCGAAAGTGACCGAGACGCTCAAGCAGACCGTCGTCGTCGACAACCGTCCGGGTGCGGGCGGCACGCTCGGCACCGAGCTTGCCGCAAACGCGGCGCCCGACGGCTATACGATGCTGCTCATGGGCGTCTCCACGCTGACGATCAATGCATCGCTCTATCCCAAGCTTCCGTTCGACACGGCGAAGGCATTCCAGGCGATTACGGTGCTCGCGGGCGCTCCCTACCTGCTGGTCGTGAATCCGTCGCTGCCGGTGCGCTCGCTGCCGGAGCTCATCGCGCTCGCGAAGAAGCAGCCGGGACAGCTCAATTACGCTTCGGGCGGCACGGGGACCGGCCCGCATCTCGCCATGGAAGTGCTGAAGGACAACCTGCACATCGATATCCAGCACATCCCGTACAAGGGCGCCGGGCCGGCGATGAACGACGTCATCGGTGGGCAGGTGAAGATCATGATGGTGAACATGATCGCGGGGCTGCCCATGGTGAAGGCCGGACGCCTGCGCGCCATCGGGCAATCCGGCGCGACGCGCTCGCCGGGGGCGCCCGACATACCGACCTTCGATGAAGGCGGCGCAAAGGGTTACGACTCTACGGGCCAGCACGGCATGTGGTTTCCGGCCGGGGTGGCGCGCGACATCGTCATGCGCATGAACCGCACCGTCGTCGATGCCCTGCACACGAAGGAAGTCTCCGAGCGCCTGGCGGCCGAAGGGGCGACCATCATCGGCAATACGCCGGAGGACGCGCAGGCGATCGTCCGGCGCGACATCGCGCAATGGCGCGCCGTCATACAGAAGCTCGCATTGAAGGCCAACTGAAAAGGAGCAGGGATGTCGAACGCCATCAAGCCCATACGCCGCGTCGTGACCGGCAATGACGAGCACGGCCGCTCGCGGGTGTTGTACGACAGCGCGGCGCCCAACGTGAATCCCGGCGCTATACGTCCCGGCACGTGCATGACCGACGTGTGGGTCTACACGTCCTGCCCGGCGCCGATTGGCGGCGCGCGCGACGACGGCCGCCTGCCGTTCAGCTTCGAACCGCCGGAGCAGGGCGGCCACCTGCGTATCGTGCAGTCGCCGGCCAAGCCGGCCAACTACGATCCGCGTGACGACAAGACCGCGATTCCGTTGCACGAGCCGCGCCAGCGCGAGGGTGGCACGTGGGACCGGGGCGGGGCGAACGCGTACAGCTCGCCAGTGCACAAGTCGGAAACGGTGGATTACGGGATCATGCTCGAAGGCGAGCGCGTGCTCCTGCTCGATGACGGCGAGTACGTCATGAAGCCGGGGGACGTCGTCGTCCAGCTCGGGAACTGGCACGGCTGGACCAATCCCCGCGAGGGCAGCCTCATGGCTTTCGTCATGATGGGGGCCAAGTATCGCGAGTGACTCGCTGCACGTTACAAGTGCACCGTGCAACCAGTAACCAGTAAGAGTAACGATCCTCATGACCATCTCGACCAAGCCGATACGCAGGATAGTCTCCATCGACGACGAGGATGGCCGATCGCGCGCCATCGCGGACGGACCGTCGCCCGACGTGCGGATCGATCCCGCACGCCCCGGATACCGCGCGACGCGCATCTGGGTCACCGATCGCACGCCCGCCCGCATCGAGGGCATACGCGAGACGGTTCATATGCCGCATACGCTCGAACCACCGCCCGGCGGCTCCGTGTGCCGCGTCGTCACCTTTCCGCCGGATGCGAGCCACAAAGTCGGCGCGCGCGAGGTCCAGGCGTTTTTCGCGAGCATGGGCTCGCCGCGCGCGTCCACGTACAGCCCCGATGCGCCGCATCCGTACATGCAGAAGACGCGCACGCTCGATTTCTGTCTCGTGCTCGAAGGCGAGATTACGTTGGTGCTGGACACCGAGGAAGTCGAGCTCAAGGCCGGCGACACGGTCGTTCAGCGCGGCACCAATCACGCCTGGAGCAACCGCTCCGACCGGCCATGCGTCATCGCGTTCTCCTCGCACGATGCGAGGGAGGATTGAAAAGAACGAGCGTTTCCCTCCACGATCGTCCATCGGGTCTGCTGTTTGCAGCTTCGCGTTCTCGGCGTGACGCGCACGAGCACCTAAAGACATCACGTGTGGAGGAGGACAGCCATGGCACAGAAAAGAGCGGTGAAGAAATCCGGCAAGAAAGCGAAGCCAAGCAGTAGAAATCCGCTTGCGGCAAGCGGCAAGCGCAAGGCCACGAAAAAGGCGGTAGGCGCGAAGAAGAAGGCGCGCAAAGCAGTCGTGAAGTCCGCG
>JBLNBW010000124.1:0-37825 GCA_050260255.1 Rhodospirillaceae bacterium
ACATGACGAATGCAAGAAATGCATGCGTCATCAGCTAGTGCGGATTACGTCACGCTCGGCGCATCAGAGCTTTTGACGCAAGAAAGCGCGCATGGATAATGCCTCAGCAGCGTCTGCCGCACGTGCAGTGCGCGCACATTCATCATCAAGGAGATACCATGAATCGTTTCTATCGATGCCTCGCCCGCGTACTCATTGTCTGCACGATGGCGGTCGGCATGCCGCTGCCCGCTTCAGCGGGCATCGTCACCACCGATCAAGTTCAGGCTGCCGGCGACCGGGACAAGGTGCGTAGCTTCCTCGACCGCGCCGAAGTCCGCGCGCAGATGGAAGGCCTGGGGGTCGATGCCGATGCCGCGCGCGCCCGGGTCGATGCGCTCACCGACGAAGAAGTGAGCAACCTTGCCGGACGCATAGACACGCTGCCTGCCGGCGGCGACAGCATTCTCGGTGTGCTGTTCGCGGTGTTCATCATTCTGCTCATCACCGACATTCTCGGTCTTACCAAGGTGTTTCCGTTCACGAGGTCGGTGCGCTGACTTCGCGCTTCGGCTAAAGACGTCGCCCCGCCTCGGCGGGGCTTTTCTTTTTTTGATGGTCTTGCTGCCCGCGTTGGCGTTCTGCTGGCGCAGCTCCGCGCTGCAACCTGCGTCTACTCCTCGCGGCTGGCCGGTATCTCGGCGCCGTCCTGCAGGCAGGCGTAGTTGCCGATGAACCAGGTCACCACGCCAACCAGCATCAGCGCGCCCGAAATCCACCCGAGCGGTCCCTGGTGGAGCAGTCCATCGGTTATGTCGGCGTTTTCCCCTGCGCGGCTCATGGCGGCGATATATCCCGCTATGCCGGCCATCGTGACGAGCCAGCCCGCGAGTATCGCGCGGCGGCCTTGCTCCGAGCGCGATCCGGTCTCGGATGGGTCGGTGCTTTGCCCCCGTTCCCACGGCGACGCCGGAGACGTTCTCGCGTTAGTGGACCTCATGTGGACCTTCTCTTCTGCGTAACAGACCCGGATGCCGCCATGCGCGGCCGGACCGCGAACGACATCACGAATCCCAGAAACGTCATGAGCCATGCGGTGAGCGCTGCGACGACGAAGCAGCGTGAAAGGAGCAGCAAAAACGGAAGCGCCAGCGCCTCGCCCAGGCGATACGTGGCGCTCGTATACATCGCGAGCGGGAACACCGCGCCCCAGTACAGCGGATCGTACGTGAGCGGCACTTTGTGCAGTACGTAGCGCCACACGCCGAGCGCAAGCAGCATGGGAATCCACCACGTCGCGGTTGCCCAGTAGAGCAGGGTGAAGCCCTTGACGAAGGGCAATATCGACGTGAGCAACGGCGAGGCGGCCGCCGACCGCGTGAGGAGCGCGCCTGCAAGCGCGGAAATCGCCATCGCGCCCATGTTGATCCAATACGGCGGCAGCAGATCGGAAGGTGCGAGGCGGAAGAAGGTGTAGCGATAGAAGATGAGCGCGATCATCCAGATGTACAGCATGCCGCCCGCAAGCCACAGCGAGAGGAGCACGAGCGCCACCAGTTCTCCGTGGCTGCCGATGTCCGGCGCGATCGTGGCGCCAAGGACGACGAGCGATTGCGTCGCCACTACCGCGGTGAGCCATCCGCCGTTGATGCCGCTTGCGAGATCCGGCTTGTCGGCGCTCACGGTGAGCGCGGTGAGGATCGCGTACGTCAACACGAGCCACAGCACGACGGCGCACCACCAGAGCGCGAGCGCGACTCCCGGCGCGTGTTCTTGAACGGCGAACTGCACGCCGAGCACGCTCGTGGCGGCGACCATGGTAAAGAACCCCGGCGCGCGCTGATGGCTGCGGAAGTCCGACCAGAATGGCGTGGGATAGCGCATGGCCCGCACGACAGTGAGGAGCCATAACGCGACGTAGGCGGGCACATTGATGGCAAACAGCAGCCGCGGAAGCGGCTCGAGACCATGCAGCTTGCACGCAACGGCGAGGATGCCGGTCGCCATCACGAGCGCAAAGTAAGCCGGATGCATCGTCCGCACGTGGTCGATCAACGGCCGTGCGCCGGCGCGGGACACCGGGCGCTCGGTCTCATGCGTGAGATCACGGTTTTGCGCGCGTGGCGGCGATGCAGTCATGCGTACACTATGCTGCGCGCGTATCGTGAACGGTAGCGGCGGCCGTCTGGCGCGGATGCAGGGGAGGTGGCCATTTGCCTGTCGGTATTTGTCCTACAAGGACGAGTGATGATACCAGGCGGTGTGGGTTGCATACTGCGGGAGATCGGCGTTGGGCGTCATGCCCATTTTCTCCAGCACGCGTGCACAAGTGCTGACCGTTTTTACGCTCGAGTTCAGCTCCGCACCGTTTTCGCTCAGCGATTTCGTGCAGGCGATGAGCCGGAACACAAAGCGCACGTTGCGGTGTGTCGCGCACCTCGCCGGTAGCGCTCAACACGCCGAGACCGGCAACCGGAGAAACCAGGGAGCAACACCGGCACGAGCGGTAAAGCGCTTGCTCGCCGTCCGGCATTCGGCGCTCGCGCTGCAGCTCGTGCGCCGCGATCAGTCCGCGTGTATGTTCGCCGAACGCGCGACCTCGCCCCACTTCTTGAGCTCGGCAGCGAGATGCGCGCGGAATTCCTCGGGCGTCGACGGCGTGGCGACCGTTCCGCCTTCCTGCAGGCGTTCTATGGTCTCCTTGGTCGTCAGCACTTCGGTGAATGCCTTGTTCAGGCGATCGACGATGTCTTTCGGCATGTTAAGCGGGCCGAGAAAGCCGCCCCACGAATAGGCCTCGTAGCCGGGCAATCCCGATTCTGCGATCGTGGGCAGATCGGGGAGCGTCGGAATGCGCTTCGCGCCGCCTACGCCGAGCGCCCGCAGCTTCCCGGAGCGCACATGCGACAGCGTCGGCGGAATGCTCGCGAACATGAGCGGCACCTCGCCGGCGAGCAATGCGACCGTCGAGGGACCGGCGCCCTTGTAGGGGACGTGGATCATGTCGATTTTCGCCATCGACTTGAAAAGCTCCGCCGCCAGATGGTCCGCATTGCCCGAGCCGGAGGACGCGAACGAAAATTTGTTCTTCTTCGCGAGCGCAATGAGCTCCTTGACGTTCTTCGCCGGCAACGAGGGATGCACGAGAAGGAGCAGCGGAAAATCGACGCCGCGTGAAATGAGCGTGAAGTCTTTCAGCGGATCGTACGGCAGGCTCTTGTACACGTGCGGGTTCACCGCGAGCGGGCCGGCCGACGACGCGCATATCGTATAGCCGTCCGGCGGCGATGACATCAGCACCTGAAGTCCCGTGATGCCGTTCGCGCCGCCGCGATTGTCGATGACGACCTGCTGGCCCAGCCGCTCGGAGAGCTTCTGACCCACCACGCGTCCCATGAAGTCCACGCCGCCGCCCGCGGGGAAGGTGACGATCATGCGTATGGTTTTGCTCGGGTACGCCTGCGCGGACGCGAGCCCCGGGACGGCGAGCAGGGCGAGCGC
Source organism: Rhodospirillaceae bacterium (assembly GCA_050260255.1). Lineage (GTDB taxonomy): Bacteria > Pseudomonadota > Gammaproteobacteria > Burkholderiales > SG8-41 > JAQGMV01. Next base: position 3,481 of record JBLNBW010000124.1, read on the forward strand.
CGATGCGATAGCCTTGATCTTCGTGCACATGTTGCCTCCTCCGCTTTTTGTGTAGCGGGCAATGTGTCCGAAGTGCCGCCGCCTTGTCAACTGCAGCGCCGCTGCGCTGCGTGAGTGCGATGACCGGCGCTGCTATCATCGCTGCGATGCGACGCGGACTCAGACAAGAGAGGCACGTATGAAAGCCATGATGCTCGACGGTCCCAACCAGCCTTTCCGGCCGGTTGAGCTTCCCGATCCGGTTGCTGGTCCCGGCGAAGCGGTAGCGCGCGTGCTCGCGTGCGGCTCCGGACTCACCATACAGCATCTCAAAGCGGGGCGGCGGCCCGCGAAGTTTCCGCTCGTGCTTGGACACGAGATCGTCGGCGAGATCGTCGACGTCGGTGCAGGCGTGAGCGGCCTTGCGATCGGCGATCCCGTCACCGTCTATTATTACCTTAACTGCGGCCATTGCCGCTGGTGCCTCGCGAACCTGGAGCCGCTGTGCAACGAGGGCGGCGGCAACGTCGGGCGCGACTGCAACGGGGGCTATGCGGAGTACGTGAAGCTGCCGGGGCACATGTTCATCAAGCTGCCGCCGACACTCGACTATCGCAAACATCCCGCAGAGATCGCTGTTGTCATGGATGCGCTCGCCACGCCGTACAAGGTGCTGCGGCGCGCCCATATCAAGGCAGGGGAGACCGTCGCCGTGTTCGGCGCCGGCGGCGGTGTCGGCATACACCAGGTGATGTTCGCGAAATGGGCCCATGCGCGCGTCATCGCGATCGACGTGCGGCCCGAAAAGCTCGACGCCTGCCGCGAGGCCGGCGCCGACGAAGTAATCGATGCGTCGGACACCGATGTCGCGGCGGCGCTGCTCGATCTCACGCGCGGTGCGGGTGTCGATGTCGCGATCGACTACGTCTCTGCACGCGCGACCCTCGAAGCGGGCGCGAAGGCGCTCGGGCGTGCGGGGCGGCTGGTTACGCTCGGCGCGGCGGGCGAGCCTTTTACCGTCTCGGCCGTCGATCTGCTGCTGAAGGAGCAGGAAGTGCTCGGCAGCCGCTACGTGACGCGTGCGGAGATCCTGGAGACGCTCGACGTGGTCGCACGCGGCGAAGTGTGGCCGCTCGTCACGCTGGTGCGGCCGCTGGAAGAAGCCGAAACCGTGCACGAGCAGGTCGAGCGCGGCGAGGTCGTCGGACGGGCAGCGCTGCTCATGTGACGATGCGGCTGGCAATGCAACGGCCGATTACAGCTTGGGAATGCGCAGCGTTTTGCTGATCATCAGCGACCCGGACAGTACGAACAGCAGCGCGAGCGGATGCAGGTCCCACGGGCCGATGGTCCATACCATGCCGTAGAGATCGTCGCCCAGCCGGTTCTGCATTGCGGCTATCGTCAGGATCAAGGTGAGCACGACGCTCGTCGGTATGGGCGTTCCTTCGAAATACGCAACCTTGTCGCTACCGGCGGCGAGAGTCTCCGCCGTCACGTTGTAGCGCGCGAGCCTGCTTACGCCGCAGCACACGAAGTACACCAGCGCTGCGCAATCCCAGCCGCCGGTCATTCCCGCCGCAAAGCCGAGCGCCGCGGGCGCGACGCCGAAGGAGATCACGTCGGCCAGCGAGTCGAGCTCCCGCCCCATGGGCGAGTGCGTGTGCCGCCAGCGGGCGATGCGGCCGTCGAGGACATCGAAAATGAGCGATGCCGGCGCCATGGCGGCCGCGGCGTAGAAATGCACCAGCGACTGACTGCCTGCGTACGCCATGGCGAGGAACACTGCAGCGACGCCGCAGCCGGCATTTGCGAGCGTGAAGAGATCCGCCAGATGAAAGCTGCGGATCATCGAAAAATGCCGCGGGCGATCGGGACGCTGCATGGGGTCTCGGCAGAAATCAGGTGGCTCGTGAGCACACAGTGTGCCCGCGTCCGGCCTGCGCATCCATCCCCCGCGTTCTCGAACGGTGCGAGCCGCGCATAGATCGGAAAGGAAAGCCGGGGCTGCCCTTGGCGAGCGTTACGGGCGCCCCGGTGAAAATACGGCGCAGCGTCGCGCTGCGCGGCGGGTCACTGCGCTTTTTCGCGCGTCCGGGCGGCTTTGCGGTCGGCATCGGCTCTCGCTTTCGCCGCCTTCGCGTCGCCTTTTTCTTCCGCCTTTTCCGCCTTCATTTCGTGCTTCTCGGCCTTCTCTTCCTTGCCGCGCGCCGCGGCTTTGTCCGCTTTCCTCTCGTGCTTCTCGGCTTTGCGCTGGGCCTTGCTTTCCGCTTTTTCCGCCTTGTGTTCGCCTTTCATTTCCTGGCGTTCCGCTTTCTGCTCTGCGCGCTCGGCGTTGGCGGCAAGGGCGAGATTGGAAGCGAGCCCAACAGCGGCGGCGATCGTGGCAGCAAACAACCTGTTCATGCGGGAACTCCTCACGTGTGGGGATAAGTCGAAAGGCCGGAATGGCCTGTCCTTGACGAATGCACCGGGGGGCGCGTGGACGATACGAGAGACTGTCGTCATTTCGTCGTAGGCGAGGGGAGGCAGCTTACGTGCCTGAATGCTCTCCGCGGCGCGGCGTTCGGGCGGCATGCAGCATCCGCGTTTTCATCTAGAGGCCTTCATCGGATCTACCCGCGAAGGGGCCGGCGGCGGTCGGCGTCATGCCGCCGGCATGGCGTAAGACGCATAATGCTTGTTCGGGCTCCGTGGCGCATCGGGTTGTGCGCTACAATGCCTGCACAATAAACGCGGCACCCGGCAGAGGAAAGTCGTGAAAAACATTCGTGACAAGGCGCCGTCGGCCCACGATTGGGCGGCATTGTGCAGCGCCATCATGCGCTGCGAAGTCGTACTCGAGAAGATCGCCCAGGACACGACGCTGACCGAGGAGAGGCGTCGCAGCGCGTTCGCCGCGCGGCTGCGCAAGCTCGAGCACGAGCCGGCTTATCGCTGGCTGGTCGCGCAGCCGGCTTACATTCAGGCGATGGAGGCGTTCACACGCCGCGTCGCGGCCGACGATGCGGCGCGGTTCGAGCTGCTTTCCGCCGTGTGCTATTCGATGGAAAGCTTGTATTCGGCCGAGTCCGCGCCCCTCCCCGAGGCGACGGCCAGCACCCGCCGACAGGCGATACGCCATGCGAACGAGCTCGCCCTGCTCGTGGCCCGTGACGGCGCGGGATTCGAGCGCGGCGAAGGCGACGAAGCGCTGCTCGCCACGCTGCAGCGGTTCATCGCGGACAACGAAAAGCTCGCGCGCATCGCGCCGGTCGCAACTCGTGAGCTCACTCCGCAGCTGCGTTTCGGCAAGGATGTCGCACACCTCTTGTACGCGATCTTCGGCACATCGCCGCCGAGCGTCATACGTCCGCTGCTGCGGCTTGCAGGGCCTGCGGTGAGCGACAGGGATGTCGCCGCCGTGGTGGGGCGCATGAAGCGCGAAGCGCGGCTGCTGACCGGCAGGGCGCCCGTGCGCAAAGGTCGCTACACGCTGGATCGCATCGTCATCGCGCCGACGTCGAAGAAAAAAACCGTTGCCATCCGGTGAGGCGTGAGGCCGGCGTTGCTGCGAAGCGCGCGGTCGTGGTGAGGTTCATGCCAACGTCGTCGCAGCGCGCACTTCCCGGGTCCGTCACCGCGCCGCGGCGGTCACTCGCCAGATCGTGTTGCCGACGTCATCGGCAACCAGCAATGCGCCGCGCTTGTCGATCGCCACGCCAACCGGTCTGCCATACGCTTTACCGTCTGCGCTGAGAAATCCCGTGAGAACGGTAATCGGCTGCCCCGATGGTTTGCCCTCCCGGAACGGGACGAAAATCACCTCGTAGCCGCTGTGAGGTCTGCGATTCCAGGAGCCGTGCTGCCCGACGAACATGCCCTCGGCAAAGCGTGTCGGCAACGCATTGCCTGCCGAATGAACGAGCCCCAGCGAAGCCGTGTGCGCCCCGAGCGCGTAATCGGGCACGAGCGCCTTTTGGACGAGGTCGGGACGCTGCGGCTGCATGCGGTCGTCGACGTGCTGCCCGAAGTAACTGTACGGCCAACCGTAGTGGCCGCCCTCCTTCACGGATGTCATGTAGTCGGGGACGAGATCGCTCCCGAGCTCGTCGCGTTCGTTGACCGCGGTCCACAACGCGCCCGTCGTCGGCTCCCACGCCATGCCGTTCGGATTGCGCAATCCCGAAGCGTATAGGCGGTGAGCGCCGGTCTGCCGGTCCACTTCCCAGATCGCCGCGCGGCCTTCCTCGGCCGCCATGCCATTCTCGGCGACGTTGCTGTTCGAGCCGATCGTCACATACAAACGCGCGCCGTCGCGGCTCGCGATGATGTTCTTGGTCCAGTGATGGTTGAGCGGCCCGGCCGGCAGTGCCACGAATTGGGTGCCGGAGGCCGTGATACGCGTCTCGCCGGGCACGTACGGGAACCGCACCACCGCATCGGTATTCGCGACGAAGAACTCGTTGCCGACGAGTGCCATGCCGAAGGGCGAATTGAGCTTGTCGAGAAATATGCTGCGTGTTTCGGGCACGCCGTCGCCATCGGCGTCCCGCAGGAGCGTGATGCGATTCGCGCTCGGCGTGCCCGAGCCCGCTTTCTTCATGAAGTGCTTCATGAACCAGCCGCGTATGCCGCGCGAGTCCTCGGGCTTCGGCGGCGCGTCCGTTTCCGCTACCAGCACATCGCCGTTCGGGAGAACGTACAGCCAGCGAGGATGTGCGAGGCCCGTGGCGTATGCCGTGACGGCGAGCCCCGCTGCGGGCGTAGGTTTGCCGTTCTCGGGCCATCCCTGCGCGGGCGCTACGTTGACGGTGGGAAAGAAGGTGCGCTTCGGTTCCGGTAGCTCGGGTTGCGGTCCGATGCCGGCGGCAACCGGCAGCTTCGCCGTCTCGCCGCATGCCGCCAGCGCAAGCGCGGTCGCGCACGCCGTTATGATCGGAAGCACCGTCCTGGGCACCATATGACCGTCGCGTTGGATGGCTTTGCCATGTGATGCGTCAGCGCTGCTTCGGGCGCGCAGCGTCATACGCAAGCGCCAGTCGAAGCTGGCGTGAGCGCCATGCGATCCGGGTATGAAATGATGGGCATTGCGTGCTCCGCTTGCCGATACCCTTGTATTGCAAGCACAAAACTCGCCTGGTCTTCGGCATGACGGCCACCTGATGATTATTTCGAACGCGCGGCGACTGCCTATGCGCTGCAGTTATCCCATCGTGCTCGGGCCGGATACTGTCGATCGGTGTCCAGGGCTTTCGCCACGCTTGCGGTCATCGGGGCTAAAGCCGGCATCGCAGCGGCCGTTATACCGGAGAGTGAGCATCTGCGCCGGTCGTCGGCGGCAGCGCCGCGAGCGGCTACAACCAGTGGGGGGACCATGGACAGCAACGGTTTCAAGGCTTTGGCTTTCTTGCATTTCTATCTGTGCGGCGTGGTGGCCGTTTACGAGGGGTATCACGAAGGACATACGGCGTTCGCGACCATCATCTCCTCATCGGTGCTGCTCACGACGTGCGTGCTCACCGCACTGTGGATCCACGAATGGCGCGGCCGCGCGGACGCGGAGGGACTGCAGGGCTTCGCCGCCGGGGGAGGGCGCGCCGCCGTCGCGGTGGGCTGGGTGAGTCTCGGCGTGTCCGCGCTTACGGAAAGCTACAACGTGGTGTATGCGGCGTACGTAGCGATGCTGGTGTTGCTCGTCTACCGCGCGCGCACCATGGGCATGGAGAGAACGGGCTACCGCGACCGCGTGCGCGTTCAGGCGTGATGCGCGGGCGCGCTGGAGCGCTACGCTTGCAGCACCGCCGCGGCCCAATCCCACATGTACGCGGATCCTATGCTGACGTTGTCGACCTGACAGTGGTGATAGCCGCCCTCCTCGCGGGTGAACACTTTGAGTTCCTTGCGCGGTGAGCCGCAGGCTTCGATCATTTTTTGCGCGTGCCAGAACGGCGCTTGCTGGTCGCCTTCGCCGTGCATGAGCAGATATGGGCAGCGCATCTTCTGGATCACGCCATCGAGCTGGAAGCCTTTGAGCTTCTCGAAGGCTTCGTCCTTCGTCTTGGCGTTGAACACCCACAGCAGGTGCTGCCAGGGCACCGACAACGACAGGATTTCGCCGCGCTCTATGCGCGCGAGGCGTTCCTTCCACTTGTTGTAGTAGTCCCACTCCGGGCCCCACGAGATGCAGCACGCGAAGCGGTGGTCCATGGAGGCGGCGCGCGGCGCATAGTAGCCGCCCAGGGAGAGCGCCATGATGCCGATGCGTCTCGGGTCGAACTCGGGGCGCTGCGCGAGATAGTCGTACGCGGCGCCGGCGTGGCGCTCCGTCTCATGGTGCAGATAGAGATTGCGGAAACGTATCGCCTCGCCGTTGCCCGGACCGTCGAGTATCAGGCACGACACGCCGCGTTTCGCGAGATCGGGAACGCCGCGGAAGTACTGAATCTCCTTGGTGACGTCGAAGCCGTCGAGGAACACCATGACGGGGCCTTTGCCGGTGCGTCCGGGCGCAGCGTCGGCGTGAACGATGATGCCGGGCAGGCTGGTGCCCTCGTACGGCACTTCGACATGCTCTATGCGCGGATAGCGCACGAGCTCTGCGGCCTTGCGAAACGCCTCGACGCCGCGCTTGTAGGCGGCCTGACTTTCCGCGTGTTTCGGCTGCACGAAGCGCTCGCCGATGTGATAGTAATGCGCCGCCCGGAACAGAAACGCTGCGGCGGTGTGCGAGCGACCCTGAGCGGCATGCTGATGACCGATGTTTTCGATGCGCGCCGCTTCGCCGGCCCATTCCTGGAACCAGGCGACGTCGTCGCCGACGCGGTTCTTAAGCCGCAGGCCGATGCGATGCACTTCGTCGATTTCCGCGCCGCCCCACGGGGCGCCACCGAGCGCGATCAGCACGCCGTGCGACCAGCGGTAGTTGTCGGGGAAGTAGCTGAAAGCAAGCTCGCCTTCGGGCAGTTTGGAACTGGCCACGTTCATCTCCCTGTCGTTGATCGCTCATGACGACGCGCGCCATTCGCGCGCGCCGCCAGCCTACATGCGCGGAATGCCGGATTCGATGATGACCTTGCGGAAACGCTCGACGTCGTTCTTCACGATGGCGGCAAATGCCTCGGGTGAGTTCGCGGACTTCACGAGGCCCATTTGCATCAGCCGTTCCGTGACCTCGGCGCTGTTGAGCGCGGCGACGACCGCCTCGTTGAGCTTCCGCACCAGTGCCGGCGGCGTGCGCGCCGGCGCGAACATGCCGTTCCAGAACTGGAAGTCGTAGCCCGTGACGCCCTGCTCGGCCACGGTCGGAACGTTGGGCAACGCAGGATGCCGCTCGGCACTCGTCATGCCGAGCGCTTTGAGCTTTCCGGTGGAAAGATGATTCATCGCGGCGAGCGGGGTGAGAACCACGATGTCGACTTCGCCGGAAAGCAACGCAATCTCCGACGGCGAGCTGCCCTTGTAGTTGATGTTGTTCATCTTGACGCCGAGCATGGACCACAGGGCGTCGCCCGCGAGCTGACCGGTCGCCCCCGGTATGCCGATGTTGATCTTTCCCGGCTCTTTTTTCGCGTACGCAGCGAGCTCGGGGATGGTATTCGCCGGGAGACGAGGATTCGCGGCAAGCACGAGGCCCGTCGTGGAGAATTGCGTGATGGGCGCGAAATCTTTGATGCAATCGTACGGCAGTGATTTGTACAGCGTCTGATTCACGGCGTGCGTGCCGCTGTTCCCGACGATGAGCGTGTAGCCGTCGGGTGCCGCGCGCGCGGCGATCTCGTTTGCGACGACGCCGTTGTTGCTCGGCCGGTTGTCGACGATGATGCTGTGTCCGAGAATTTCCGACATGCGCGGCACGACCAACCGTGCCTGCGTGTCCGAAGGGCCGCCCGGCGGCGAGCCGACGAGGAGGCGGATCGGCCGTTTGGCGCCTGACTGCGCGTGGGCAAAGCTCCACGACAGCAGGCTGAAGCAGGCAAACAGGATAACCGCGAGCGTGCTGCGCATGGCGACTCCTCCGGTTGTTCGCGCTTGTGCGCGATGATGAAGCGGAAGAGACCTGCGCGCAAGCACGACGCCCGGATGGGGTCAGCGGTCGCCTGTTTTCTCTGCGTCGACGAGCAGCTCGTCCGGAACCGCGACGCCCTTCGCTATCGAACGCAAAGCGGCGCGCGCACGCCGCTGCAAGGCGCGGTACGAGCGTTCCCATTCGCCTTCGCGCGGCGTGGTGCAGGCGAACTCCCGGACGAAGCGCGCGAGCGCTTCGGCTTGCGCGCGCGCTGCGGCGAGCTGCGCCACGGCTGCATCGTGATCGTCGGCGAAAACCAGCTCGACGGGACGGTCCTGGCATACGCCGATGCAGGGCCGTGCAGCCTCGAGGCGGCCGCAGCCTATGCACCGCCATGCGGTGAGCCGTTCGGTCATGCGTGCTCCAGCGGATTGGTTCCTCGTGGGACTGCGTGAGAGTCGGCGCGTTCCACCGGCGGCGGCCTGCGCATCGATGAGATCAGCGGCTTTGCAGAGTGAATTCGCTGCCGGCTAAGTCCGTACACGTGCCTTTCACTTTCAGCGCGCGATACTGGAAGTTGCAGTAGAGCGGCTCGCCGCCCGTCGCAGTAAGCGTCGACTTCGCCTGACCCCACTCGTTGACGGTGAACGGACCACGGTATGCCTTGCTGCCGATCTGCGCCGTGATGGAGTTGGTCAAAGGCTCTATGGCGCCCGGGTACTCCTTGCCCGCGGAGTCAATGTAGCGGACCGCTGGTGAGGCGCAAGCGCCCAGCATGGCGAGAAGAAGCGTCGCAGGAACGAGTTTTTTATACATGGCGCTACGCGCTGGATCCGAAAGCTGCGTAGGTTACCACCAGAAGGTCGATCCATAATCGTCACGTTGGTGCGCGCTGTGCCACAATGCCCTCGTCTTGTCGGGATATACGATATGAAGATCGGCATCGTCGGTGGCGGAGAGATCGCGCGTCTTTTCCTGGAGCACGGCGCGCGCGGCGGACTCGGGCAGGCACGCGTCGTTGCGATTGCGGGCCGCGATGGGCGCTCACGAGGCTCAGCCCTTGCCGAGCGCTATGGCGTTCCTTTCGTGTTGGGGGTGGATGGCCTGCTCGCTGCGCAACCCGATGTCGTGGTCGAGGCGGCCTCGCATGATGCCGTGCGCGAGTACGGCCCGCCGGTCCTCGAACGGGGCATCGCCTTCATCGTGCTGTCGGGGGGCGCGCTGTGCGACGATGCATTGCGTGGCCGGCTGGAAGCGGCAGCGGCGCGTTCCCAGACCATGCTGTACGTGCCGTCAGGCGGGATCGGCGGACTGGACGCACTGAAGGCGGCGTGCGTTGCCGGCGTCGATTCGGTGGAAATTGCGGTCACCAAGCCGCCGCATGCGTGGAAGAACATCGCATACGTAGAGCGCCTCGGGCTCGACCTCGATCGCCTGGAGTCCGCAGTGACGCTGTTCGAGGGCACCGCACGCGAAGGCGTGCCGCATTTCCCGGCGAACGTGAACATCGCTGCCGTCCTCAGCATGGCAGGCGTGGGGTTCGACCGCACCCGGCTCAAAGTCGTCGCGGACCCGGCGCTCACGCTGAACACGCACTACGTCACGATACGCGGCAAGTCGGGGACGATCGCCCTTAAGTTCCAGTCGGTGCCTTTCCCCGACAATCCGAAGACCGCAATGCTCGCGGCGTACAGCGCGCTCGCTGCATTCAGGCAGTACACTTCGCACGTGCGATACGGAACGTGACGTCGCCGCTGCGCTGGCGATGTCGCGCTACCCGTTAGCAGCCATACCGCCAAGCGATCGCATCGCGCCGTCACTTGGCGGCGAAGCAATAAAGCAGTCCCGCCCCGCCGCTGCTTTTCAATGCGTCGAGACTGCATCCGCCGCGTGACGGATGCGAAGAATTCCAGGAGCGCGATGCGTCGTCGTCGCGCAGCCCCAGGCGGTCGTGATGTCCCAGCTGCGCCGCGCCTTCCGACCCGCCTTTCGTCCAGTTGCCGCAGGTGCGATCCTCGCCCGGCGGGAAAGCCCGGCCGTCGGGCTGGGAGCCAGTGAGGATGTCGTGCATGTTCGGCGTGTCGCCGCGGCCGTTTACTTTCTCGCCTTTCTCGGTGAGCGCCGTGAGACGGTTGATGTTGGGATTGCGGTGGAGATCGTCGACGTTTCTCGCGATGAGCTCTCCGTTGTGGTTGTACCACGGACCTTTGCCAATGCGATCGCGCGCGTTGACGGCCGTTGCGCCGCCTTGCTCCTGCGTGCTGAGATAGGCACGCCAGGTATGGTTTCCCGCGCCGGCGGCCTGCGCAAGCGACTGGCAATGGCGGTCGGCGCCGGCGAGACCGCCGTAATCGGCGCCTTTACCGCTGCCGACACTGGTCACGAAGAACGTCATCGGATTCTGTTGTGCTGCCTGCGCCTGAACGCTGAACATGGCGGCGAGGGTGGCAAAAAACGAAAGCAACGCGATGCGGTCGGTCATGTCGTGGTCTCCGGTTGTGAATGGAGTCGATCAGGGCACGTCGAACGGTGTGCCTAGCAGCTAACACTCATAAGCCGCGATATCATCCATTCCCGCGGCATCCGGCGGTCAGTCCCGCGTGGCAAGAAGGAAGTAGGAGACCACTATCCACAGAATCACGGTGATGGCGATGCACGATCCCACGGCACAGGCAGCGGCCGGTATCTTGAAGATCGGCTCATTGGCGGCGAGGGCTTCGGCCGGCATCACGCAGGCGAACAACACGGCGGCAATGAGGGTCCAGCGCTGGACGTATGGCAGCAGTATCCAGCGCAGCGAGCGATTGTACGAACGTGCGCGCTGGCGCACGCTGTCCGGGCCTGCGCTCGCGTCTTTGAACAGGGCGAAAGGATCGAAATAGAGCATGAGCAGGCGCCCGAACGGCAGCTCTGCGCGGGCCGCCGGGCTCAAGAGCTTCTCGACTTCGTCGTTGTTCGGTCTGGGCATTGCAAACGGGCAGTACGGAGGTACGCCCGGCGAAGAAAAATCCGGGCCTGCGCCCGCCGCGCGAACGACGGGCGCGCGAATGGCGTTTTAGGCAGGCTGGACGAGCACGTTCTTCTCGCTCTCCAGAATCTTGCGCACGGCCGGACGGGCGAGCATGCGATCCTTCCACGTCGTGTAGTTCTTGAGCTCGTGCATGGGAAAGCCCGAGCGCACGCCCCAGCCGTAAAAGACCAGCGCATATGGATCGGCCACCGTGTACTGATCGCCCATCATCCACTGCCGGGGTCCCAGCAGTCGGTCGATTTCGCTCAACGCATCCCAGAACGCCTTCTTGCCGGTGTCCTTGACGCTGGCCTGCGCCGCCTCGCCTTCCGCGAAGCGCTCGCTGCGCGCGTAGCGCTGATAGGCCGGATGCACCGTGTTGGAGAACCATGCCATCGTTCCGATGCAGTGCGCTTCGCCGACGGGATCGACAGGCAGCAGCTTCTTCTCCGGGAAAGTGCGTGCGAGGTAGGTGAGGATGGCGGTGTTCTCCGTGATTACATGTCCATCGACGACCAGGGCCGGCACTTTCCCGCGCGGGTTGATCTTGAGATATGCCTCCGTCTTCTGCTCACCTTTCGCGAGCAGCGTGGGTCGTTCTTCGTACTGGGCACCGACCTCTTCGAGGCCGATATGCGACGCCATGGAACAGGCGCCTGGACTGAAGTAAAGCGTCAGCATTTAAGACTCCTCACAGGTGTTTGCTGGAGCGATTTGCGGGCGGCCGGGTTCTGCAGCCTTGACCGGGCCGCAACGATTATAACCATCGGAAGCGGGCGTCACGTCCGGCGGCCTCGCGGCTGCCCAGCACACCACCTGCTGGCAGCGTATGCGTTGGTCAAGCACGATGCGAGCGTGGGCAGCACGATGGCACTAGATGGTGTTCTATCTGTGTTAATCCGTGTTCATCTGTGGCTCCTGAGAGCTTTGAGGCAACTTCCGGTTTGCGCAAGACCGGCATCCGGGCACGGCCCTTGTATCGTTGCTTCCGAGAAGCTCCCATCGGCGCCCTCATGAGCGATCCGAAATTCGGCGAGGTAAATTCCCGTTTCGCCGCATGTGCGGCTGTGGCGGCGCTCGCGCTCGTGGGATGTGCCCCAGACCGTCGGGAAGTGCAGGCCGAGACGGCGGATTCTGCAGCCGCACAGCATATGGAGGTCTCACCGGCCCCGACGGCTGCACAGCCAGTGGCTCCTGCGCCGCGGCCTGTGCGCCATGCGGACTTCGGAGAGTTAAGACCGGGCGACGACGCACGCCGCATTGCCGATTGGGTCGTCGACTCGGGCGACAACCGCAACGCGCCGTTCGTCATCATCGACAAACCGGCCGCGACGGCCTACGCCTTCGATCGCAACGGCAAAGTGATCGGCGCCGCGCCCGTGCTGCTCGGTCTTGCTAAAGGAGACGACAATCCGCCGCACGTGGGCGACAAGCCGCTCTCCGCGATACCGGTCGAAGAACGGATCACGGCAGCGGGTCGCTACGTCGCCGAGCTGGGTTACAACCTGCGCGGCGAGGACGTCCTGTGGGTCGATTACGACTCCGGACTGTCGCTGCATCGCGTGCTGACGAAGAATCGCAACGAGCGTCGCCTGCAGCGGCTGGCGACGCCCACGCCGCTCGACAACCGCATTTCTTACGGCTGCATCAACGTTCCGGTCTCGTTTTTCGAACGAGTGATACGGCCGGCATACCGCGATACGAAAGGTATGGTGTACGTGCTTCCGGAGACGCGTTCGGCGCAGGCGGTGTTCGGCGCGTACGACGTCGAGGATCGCGCCGTGAGCGATGCGCAGGAACGCGAGCGTGCCGCAGGCTATACGAAGGCGGCGACTCGAGGGATGTTGCGCGAGGCGCCGGCGACCCGGTTGCGCTGACGCCCATCGTTACGAAAAACAAAACCGGGCGGCCTGCCGGACGCCCGGTTGCGAAAATACTCCGTACTCCGTGCGATCAGCCGCGGTCGCCGCGTGCCGCGCGCCTGCCGCGCGTCGACATATCGGCGTCGGTGCCGCCGCTCGTCGCGCCGGTGGCGGAACTGCGACCGGTAGTCGCGCCGGTTCCGCTGCGCGACATGCTGCCGCTTCGGCCGGCATTGGTTGCTGCACCGGGCTGATTGTCGACGCCCGGATTTTCGGCGGTGCCCTTGTTGGCCGAGCCCGACGGGCCGCCCGGCTCTCCCGGCGGCGGACTGCCGGTGGTGGCGCTGCCCGTCGTGCCGGAAGTACTCGACTGAGCCATGATCGACGCGCTGGCGGCGGCCAGTACCGCAGCAAGCGCGATTGCCAAAGTTTTCGATGCCATACAATCCTCTATCGGTGGTTGAGGAGAGGTACACACGTTGCGCATGTTATGAGCAGCAAGTCGTGTGCCGCTCGGGCCAGAACCACGGCGCCGGCGCGCTACAATCGGACAACCGCCACAGAACACATCTCCGCATGCCGAGCTTCGAATTCCTGGCCGCCACCGCCCTGGTGCTGCTCGCCTGGCTCTGGCTGGACAGCTTGCGCGCGCGCGATGCTGCCGTTGCCGCGGCACGGGACGCCTGCGAAGCGGAGGGGCTGATGCTCCTGGACGACACCGTGGCCATCGCGGGCATGCGTCTTACGCGCGGCAGCGACGGCCGCATCAAGCTCCAGCGCGCGTACGACTTCGAGTACAGCGACAGCGGGGACAATCGCATCAGGGGCAGCATCGTGCTGCTCGGACGTACCAGCACGTCGTCGCTCCACGGGTCATCCCGGCCTCGCAAGCGGCGCTGTTCGTCTACCGCCTCATGACCGGTAAGTTGTTGAACCCCGCCATGCAGGGCGCGATGCGTACGCGTTTCCCGGTCCAGGACTCGCCTCTGCCGGGCCGTCCGTGGCGCCGGCCCGGTTACGGACTCGGACTGATGCTGGATCTCGATACCTCGCTCGGGGCTTGTTACGGCCATACCGGCGGCGGACCCGGCAGCACGGCAGCGATGTATTACTTTCCCGATCTCGATCCGCCTCGCGCTGCGGCAGTGCTCGCGCCCCATGAAGATGCCGGCGCCACCGAGCATGCCGCTTTCGATCTTGCGCGAGGCAAGCTTCAGCGCTCGATGTAGGCCACACCCTCGATCTCGATGCGCGCTTCCGGACGCACGAGCTCGTTCACGCCGACGCTTGCGCTCACCGGAGGCGTCGCGATGCCGGCGAAGATTTCGTTGCGCACGTCGTTGTACGCCCCGTACTCGCGCATGTCGACGAGATAGGCCGTGATTTTCACCAGGTTACTCAGCTCCCCGCCTTCGGTCGCGAGCAGCTCACCGATGCGCGCAAATATGATTCGAGTCTGCGCCCGCACGTCGAACGGCGCATCGGGCCCCGAGGTGAGGCCGGAGACATACACCATCTTGCCGGTGCCCATGGGCACTGCGCGTAGAAGGGAGTAGCGGCCCAGCGGACCATGCTTGCCATTGTTGGTACTCATTGCCCCGCCTCCTATGGGTTTGCATGCAGCATGATAAGCCGCGCGGAACGCCGCAGGGTGCCGTTGTCGCAGAAGAGCCGGGATGCTATCGTCGCCGGGCTTTCGAGGAGGCATCATGCCCATAGATGTACACGCTCATTACGTTCCGCCCCGCATACTGGAGGTGCTTCGCGATCGCGGCGGCGATCTCGGCATCGACGTCGAGGATCGCGTGGGCGCATGTCCGTGCCTCAAGTACGATCACGGCCTGAAAGTGCGCCCGTTCTTCCCGCGGCTGCTGGAAAGCGAAGATGCCCGCATCGCCGCAATGGACCGCATCGGCATCGACCGGCAGGCGCTGATGCTGTGGGCGGATATTTTCGGCTACGGCATGCCGGCGAAGCAGTCACGCGCATGGCATACCGTCATGAACGAGTCGCTCGCCGCGGTGTGCGCCCGGCATGTCGACCGGTTCTCGTGGTTCGCGTCCGGCGCGCTGCCCGATGCGGCCGCGGCCGCGCGCGAGCTCGAACGCTGCGTGCGCGAGCTGGGAGCAGTGGGCGGCGTGGTGGCGGCCAACGTCCAGGGCGAGAACCTCGGCGACCTGCCGCTCGACGAGTACTGGGCCGCCGCGCAGGAGCTCAACGTGCCCGTCTTCATCCATCCGGCGCAGCCGACGCCGGTCGCGCGCACGCATCGCTATGCGCTCAATCCCATCGTGCAATACACGTTCGACACCACGCTCACGCTCGGCTCGCTGATCTTTTCCGGCGTGCTGGACCGATTCCCGCGCCTCGATCTCATCGTATCGCACGGCGGCGGTGCGTTGCCTTATCTCGTGGGCCGCTTCGACGTCATGCACGCCCGCATGGAAAAGGGCGATCAGCATGACGTCGCTGCTGCGCCGCCGTCGCAATATCTGCGGCGCTTTCATTACGACACCATATTGCACGACGCCGCAGCGTTACGTTACCTCGCGGACAAGGTGTGCACCGATCGCATCGTCTTGGGCAGCGACGACCCGTTTCCGCCGATGGATCGCGATCCGCTCGGCACCGTCAAGTCCGCGGGCTTCGATGCCGCAGATGTCGCGCGGATCGTCGAGGAGAACCCGCGGCGCGTGCTGCGTCTTTAGAAGCGGCCTTCTTACAAGGGCCTCAAAAACAAAAAATGGACAGGATTAACAAGATAAAAACGATCAGCTTTTTCGCCTCAATCCTGTAAATCCTGTAAACCGTGTCTATGGTTTGCGGGCATTTTTGAGGTGAGTTCGAGTCACGACGTACGAGCGACGAGGCCGGACAGCGTCACTTCGCGCAGCGCCCGCGAGCGCAGCCAGGCGCCGATGGCGATCGCCGCTGCGCCCAGCGCAGTGAGCAGAACCGTGAGCGCGGGACCGATGCCGTCCGCGCCGGCGCCGGAGGTCATCGACCCCACGGATATGAACGCGGGGAAGAGCGGCAGCAAGCTCGCGATGCGTCCGCGCATTTCGGCCGTGGCGCACATCTGCAATGTCGTGACGTGCGATGTCGCGTGCACCATCTCCGCCATGCCGGCCACGACGAGAAAGAGCACCGCGACGTGGATCGTCGGGCTGTATGCGAACCCGATGAGCCCTGCGGCGAACGAGAGTATCGCGCCGGTCTGCACGTAGCCGACGCGGTCGTATTGCGTGAGCCACGCCGCGAGTACACCGCCCGCGACGCCGCCGACACCGACTGCCGACAGCAGCAGTCCCAGGACCTCCGGCCCGCCATGGAACACGTTCACGGCGAACACCGGCATCAGTGCGCTGAATGACGGGATGAGCAACAGCGGGGGAACGAGCCCCAGCACGAGCATCATGCGCGCGACCGGATGCGTCACGACGAAGCGCGCGCCTTCCACGAGCTCCGACCATGCGCTGTCGCGCGGCTTGGTGCTTTGCGGCTCGTAAGTTGCGCGGATCATCAGTCCGATTCCCGCGACGGCGAGATAGAGCAGCGCCTGCAGGCCGAAATTCCACGCAGGCCCGATGTACGCGATGAGCAGACCCGCCGCGCCGGGTCCTATGGCGCGCATGACGCTGAACGCGACGCTGTTGAGCGCGACCGCATTCGCCACTTCGGTGCGCGGGACGACGTTGAACACGAGCGCGCTGCGCAGCGTGCGGTCGAACACGGCTCCCACGCCGGCGAGCAGCGTGAAAGCAAACAGATGCCAGACCTCCAGTGCGTCGAGCGCAATCGCAAGCGCAAGGAGCAGCGAAATCACGCATACGAGGATCTGGCTTGCCGCGAGCGCGCGGCGCCGATCGTATCGTTCGGCGACGAGTCCCGAAACCGGCGCGAGCAGGAGCATGGGAATCGCGCGCATCCCGAGCACTGCGCCCAGCAGCGTGCCGGAGCCGGTGAGCTCGTACGCGACCCAGCCCAAGGTTGCCTGCTGCACCCATTGCCCTCCGGTCGCGCAGAACGTGCCCGCCCACAACCAGCGGAAGTCGCGGTGACGCAGCGCAGAGCAGGCGGACAGTATGTTGGACATGGAATGGTGATCGTGAGGAAGGCCGCATTGTAGCCGCTGCGCGCGCCGTTACGCAGCGCCGTGGTACAGTTGCCTCATGGAAAAACACAAAGCACCTGTGGCGATCGACGCGGCCGAAGCGCCGGTGCGCGCCAAAGCGTCGAGTTATCCCGAGCCTTATGCGACGATGATGGCTGCGCGCGTGAAGCGACCGCTCGGCGATCTCTTCGGGCTCACGAACTTCGGCGTCAATTTGACGCGGCTGCCGCCGGGCGCCGTCTCGGCGCTGCGTCATGCTCACGCCAGGCAGGACGAGTTCATTTATATCCTGCAGGGCGAGCCGACGCTGATCACCGATGCCGGCGAGACGCGCTTGTCGCCCGGCATGTGCGCCGGTTTCAAAGCGGGAACGGGGGACGCGCACCATCTCGTCAATCGTTCCACCGAGGACGTCGTGTATCTCGAGATCGGCGATCGTACGCCGGGGGACACTGCGTCGTATCCCGACGACGATCTCCAAGCCGTGCTGGGCGACGACGGCAAGTGGCGCTTTCTCCACAAGAACGGCGATTCGTACTGAGGCCCATGGCCCCTGCGCCGGAAAACGACTGGCTCGCGGACCACGCTGGCCTGCTGCTCGCGAGCTACGAGCGGCTGCTGCATCTGCCGCTGGTTCCGCGCGGCGACCGCATCGCGTGCGCGCGGGCGTTGTACGAAGCGCCGTTCGTGGTGGTCTCGCACGACACGGCGGCTGATCCGGTATTCAATTATGCGAACCTGGCGGCGCAGCGCCTGTTCGAGCTCGACTGGGACGGCTTCGTGCGATTGCCGTCACGGCTGTCGGCCGGACCCACGCACCGGGACGAGCGTCAGCAGCTCCTCGAGGTCGTCACGCGCCAAGGTTACATCGACAACTATTCCGGCATACGGGTCGCGAGCTCGGGCCGGCAGTTTCGTATCGGGCGGGCGACGGTATGGAACGTGACGCGGGTCGACGGGCAGTACGCCGGCCAGGCGGCGTGTTTCAGCCGGTGGGAATTTCTGTAGTTTGCGCGGCGTTTGCCGCGGCTCATCCTCCGGCGTAGGATGGTTTTATCCAGCGCACGTGAGGAGGAGCCGTCGATGTCCGAGCGCACGATACGCAGCATCATCGAAGGGCGGCAGCCCGTCATCGCCGGGGTGGCCACGACCGTCATGCAGGCCGCGCAGGCGATGCGTGAGGCGAACGTCGGCGCGATCATGGTCGTCGACGACAACCGCCTCGTCGGCGTGTTCACGGAGCGGGACGCGTTGTTCCGCGTCGCCGCGCACGGGCTCGACGCAAAAACGAGTACCCTGGCCGAAGTCATGACCCGCGAGCCCCAGACGATTGCGCCCGACTGCCACTTCGCGCAGGCGCTGCAAATGATGCACGACGGCAAGTTTCGCCACGTGCCGGTTGTGGAGCACGACGGTTGCGTAGTCGGCATGGTGTCTGCCCGCGACGCGCTCGGACCCGAGCTCGAAGGCTTCGTTTACGAGCTGCTGCGCCAGGAGCAGGTGAACGAGGTTCTCGCGTAGCACGCAACTTCCATCTTTTCCAGCACTCGCTGCCGCGGATCGGCGGGGCAGCATGCGCAGCGTGACGGCGGAGCGGAAATCGCCTATCGTGCGAGGCTCGCTTTTCGCCGATCCGCTCTCATGCCTGCACGGTTCCTCGTTTTCGCCTCCGCCGCGCTCCTCTGGCTCACGGGGTGCGGCTGGTACAACAGCCGCCCGCCAGCGACAGAAGCGCCTTATCTCGCCACGAAATTCTGCGGCGTCGTGTTCGACGGGCGTACCAAAGAAGCGCGCTTCAGCATAGATCTCACCGTACGACGCCGTTTGCCGGCCGGTGCGGCAGTGGAGGTGAGCTTCGAGAATCCGCTGGAGCGCGACAAGCCGCTGGTGGTGACGCGCGAGGTGAAAGGCGACGAGCGGGAGCTGCGCATACTGTCCGCGCCGGTGAAAGGCATCACCCCGCGCGAATACGCCATGGCCGTGCGCATCTATGCGGCGCGGGACAGGGCGACGTTGCTCGGCGCGCACACCGAAGTCTGCCGCGCGCCTGTCGCATCGGGCGACATCGGCATCGACTACCGGTAAGCCATGGACGACATGCAGCAGCTCGCTTGCCATTCAGCGTCGCGTACGACCGCGGTTCGCAGTGTCGAAGCGGCGGTCCGGCGCGGTACGGTTGGCGAGCTCGCGTTGCGCTTCGTCCTGCGCGGCGACATGTCGCGCATCGAGCTTCCGCCGCTGCGCGCGGTGCAACGCGAAGACGGATTGTGGCGTCATACCTGCTTCGAATGCTTCATCCGAGCGAACGGCAGCGCCTACCTGGAGTTCAACTTTTCGCCGTCGCGCGCGTGGGCGGGGTATGCGTTTCGGGGCTACCGCGAGCCGGCAGCGGCGCCCGCAGACTTCGATCCCTGCGTAGCCATTGCATACGGTTCGGACGCGCTGGAGCTGCGCGCGACGATAGCGACTGCCGCGCTCGCATCGCTCGAGGCGCGCGAACCTTGGCACGTCGGCCTTACCGCCGTGGTGGAGGAGGCGACGGGCGCGATCACGTACTGGGCATTGCGTCACGCGCCGGGCAAACCGGACTTTCACCACGCCGACACTTTCGCGCTCGAGCTATGAGCGCCTCTGCGCGCAACGCGGTACCATACGCCTCACTGTTCACGTTCCTTTGCCTCGCATGAAAAACGGCATCGATCGCCTGCTCGAAGATCCGCAATTGCGCAAGCCGCTCGCCGGGCGTCGCATCGCTCTGCTCGCGCATCCGGCTTCGGTGACGCGCAATCTCACGCACAGTCTCGATGCGCTCGCCGCGCTGGACGGCGTCCATCTCACCGCGGCATTCGGTCCGCAGCATGGGCTTCGAGGCGACAAGCAGGACAACATGGTCGAATCGCAGGATTTCGTCGATCCCGTCCATTCCATTCCGGTCTTCAGCCTCTACGGCGACGTGCGTCGTCCCACGGATGCGATGATGGACACGTTCGACGTGCTGCTCGTCGATCTCCAGGACCTCGGATGCCGCATCTATACTTTCGTCACGACGTTGCGCTACGTGCTCGAAGCCGCTGCACGGCATCGCAAGGCGGTGTGGGTGCTGGATCGTCCGAACCCCGTCGGTCGGCCCGTGGAAGGCCTCAAGCTGCGCGCCGGCTGGGAGAGCTTCGTCGGCGCGGGCGCCATGCCGATGCGCCATGGGCTCACCTTGGGCGAGCTCGCGCAATGGTTCGTCGCCACGCTCAAGCTCGATCTCGAGTGCAAGGTCGTCGCGATGGAAGGCTGGCAGCCGGACGCCGCGCCGGGTTACGGCTGGCCGCTCGGCGAGCGCAGCTGGGTGAATCCCAGTCCCAATGCGCCGAATCTCGCGATGGCGCGCTGCTATGCCGGCACGGTGATGCTCGAAGGTACCACGCTGTCCGAAGGGCGCGGGACCACGCGGCCGCTCGAAGTATTCGGCGCGCCGGACGTGGATGCGCGTGCGCTCGTGGCACGGATGAAAACGCTCGCGCCGCACTGGCTGCGCGGCTGTCGTTTGCGCGCGTGCTGGTTCGAGCCGACGTTTCACAAGCACGTGGGCACGCTCTGCGCCGGATTGCAGATCCATGTCGACGATCCGTCGTACGACCATCATGCGTTCCATCCCTGGCGGCTGATGGCGCTCGCGTTCAAGGCGCTCAAGCTGGAGCGGCCCGATTACCCGCTCTGGCGCGATTTCCCGTACGAGTACGAGCGCGAGCGGCTCGCGATCGACGTCATCAACGGCAGCGCGCTGCTGCGGCAGTGGGTGGATGATCGGAACGCGACCGCCGAAGACCTCGACGCGCTGACCCAACCGGACGAAGCCTCGTGGCGCGAGGAGCGCGCGAGCGTGCTGCTGTACCGCTGATCGCTGCAATGCTCGTACGGTTGTCGCTGTCGCTGCTGCTCGGTGCCGTGGCTCTTGCATCGCACGCGCAGGAATCGGTGTTGCGGCCGCAGAACGTCGCCGTGGTCGTGAACGACGCGGATGCGACCAGCGTTGCGGTGGGCGAGTATTACCGCGACGCGCGCAACGTGCCGCCGCGCAACGTTGTTCACGTCACCATACCGGGCAGCCCGCGGGTCCTGTCCGCCGGCGATTTCCACGCGCTGAAGCGGCGTATCGATGCCGCACTTCCTTCCGACATCGAGGTCGTGGTCATGGCATGGACTGCGCCGTATGCGGTCGAATGCAACTCCATCACCTCGGCGTACAGTCTGGGCCTCGATCTGTCGCTCTGCACGAACGCATGCACGCCCGGCAAAGCCAACCCCTATTTCGATACGATGGCGCGGCGCCCGTACCGCGAAATCGGCATGCGACTCTCCATGCTGCTGCCGTCGGACGATGTGGAGCTCGCGAAAGCGGTGGTCGATCGCGGCCGCCTGAGCGGCTTTCGCATGGCCGAGGCGAGCGCGTATTTCGTCATCACGTCCGATGCGGCGCGCAACGCGCGAACCTCGTCCTATCCGCCGACGCAGCGCATTCCGGCGAAGCTGCTCGACGTGAAGACGCTGCGCGCCGACAGCATCGCGAATCGTGACGACGTGATGATCTACGAGATAGGCGCCGTATCGGTTTCCCATCTCGAGACGTTGAAATTCCTGCCGGGCGCGCTGGCCGATCACATGACTTCATTGGGAGGGGATCTGCTCGGCCAGTCGCAGATGAGCAGCTTGAGATGGCTGCGGGCCGGTGCGACCGCCTCGTACGGGACGGTGTCCGAGCCGTGCTCGTACTGGCAGAAATTTCCGCACCCGTCGGTGCTGCTCAAGCACTATCTGCAGGGTGCGACGGCGATAGAGGCGTACTGGAAGAGCGTGGCCTGGCCTGCGCAGGGCGTATTCATCGGAGAGCCGCTCGCCGCACCATATTGCAGGAGCTGCGCAACGGTGAAGCCCTGAGACTACAAGCGGTCTCAAAAAAACGAAAAATGGACAGGATTAACAGGATTAACAAGACAAGAACGTCCAGCATTTCGCCTTAATCCTGTGATCATGTAAATCGTGTAAATCCTGTCTATGGTTTTGGAGCTTTTGCGTCGAGAAGGAGGGCGCTTCGTTGGTATAATGCCCGGTGCGCACATCGCAATTCTCTTCTTGCGCACCTCGTCATTCCCCCACCGCGCAGCTGTGCGTGGCGGCGGATGCAGGACATCGATAAGCCAGGAGCTATAGCAATGAGCATAATTCGAGGAGCCGCGAAGGCCGGCTGCGTGCTTGCCGCGGCGATGCTGTGCGGCGGCGCATATGCGCAATCGGCGTATCCCACGAAACCGGTTCGCGTCGTCGTGCCGTTCCCCGCCGGCGGATCCAACGATCTCGTCGCGCGCGTGGTGTCCCAGGATCTTTCCAAGCAGATGGGGCAGCAGTTCGTGGTGGACAACCGCGGCGGCGCATCGGGCGTCATCGGCGCCGAAATGGTCGCGAAGGCGCCGGCCGACGGCTACACCTTGATGGTGCACTCCATCACGCATCTGTCCAACGGTCTGCTCATCAAGAAAGTGCCGTACGACACGATCAACGATTTCACGCCGATCTCGCTGCTCGTAGCGCAGCCCGGCGTGCTGGTGGTGCACCCGGCGCTGCCGGCGAAGACGGTGAAAGAATTCATCGCGCTCGCGAAGCGCCGCCCCGACGAGATCACGTACGGTTCGAACGGCCCCGGCGGCTCGCTGCATCTCATGATGGCGCTGTTTGCCAACATGGCGAACATCAAGTTGATCCATGTCCCGTACAAGGGCGGTGCGCCGCTCGTTACGTCGTTGCTCTCCGGTGAAACGCAATCCGCGACGGCGACGATCAATACCGTGCTGCCGCACATCAAGAGCGCGCGGTTACGCGCCCTGGGCGTGACGGCCGACAAGCCGTCGGGTTTGCTGCCGGGCGTGCCGACCATCGCGCAGTCCGGCGTGCCGGGTTACGAATTCAATTCGTGGATCGGCGTGTTTGGCCCGAAGAACATGCCGCCCGCGCTGGTCGATCGCCTGCACAGCGAGCTCGAGAAGGTGATGAAGCAGCCGGCAGTCGTGAAGGCGCTTGCCGATCAGGCGCTCGATCCATGGCCGGCTACGCAGCAGCAGTTCGCCCAGCGTGTGAGAGCAGACTACGACAAGCTCGCGAAGGTGATTAAGATCACGGGCGTGCAGCCGGAGTAGTGCCCAGCCGGGAGGCAGGGGCCCCGGTTTCCGGGGATGCGAGCTAAGCGAATCAGCGCCGTCGCGATGAGATGCACTGATGCTTGCCGATTGCTTTGCGGACCGGCGCGCGGTGATGAGATGACGCCGTGACAAGCTGCGGTGACGTCGCGTCGCTAATGATTGACGGGCCGCTACATGCGGCCCGTTTCAATTGGAGAGGCTGCGCTCCGACTGCGATCAACGATTCGCGCCTGATTTTGCGTGGATGCGGCGACATGAAGCTCGACCGCCAGCTGGGAAAGAAAGGCGGTGACTTCGGCCTCGCCGAACGTCGCGGGATGGCGCTTGCCCGTGAAGCATATGTATCGGCGGATCCAGTGGACGTATGCTTCTTCCGTGCGTCGACTCATGTATTTCCGGCGTATTGTGTCCCGCATTTGATCGAGCAGTCGCGGTGCCGCCGGGCCGCCTCTGCGGATGTGGCTGATTCGTAAGTCATCCGCCGTCCTCATGCAGCCTAACAAAATATTTCTGCGCGCTTCGCAGCCTAATGTGGCGCCTTGGCTGTATCGTATGTACACAATGCTTGCAGCCATTATCATCGAACAAGGCGCCGGCGCCTCAGAAGTTCTCCAGCCATGGCCGTAAGTCGACCTCCTGTGTCCAGGCGCTTGGGTGCTGGCAGTGGAGCGCGTAATAAGTTTCTGCTATCTGGTCCGGGTACAAGGCCAGCATGCGTTCGCGCATGAATGCAATCGCCGTTGATTTCAGGATTCCTCCGTCTATAACTACGTGCGCGACGTGAATGCCTTTCGGGCCCAATTCGCGCGCCATGCATTGTGCCAGTGCCCGTTGTCCCCATTTGCCGACGGCGAGATTGGCGAAACCTTGTCTACCGCGCATTGCAGCAGTGGCTCCCGTAAAAATGATGGTTCCACTTCCGCAAGTGAGCATGGCACGGCCCACCTCGCGACCGAGCAAAAAGGCCCCCAAACAGTTGACACGCCAGCAATCGAGGAATGCATCCGTCTCGATTTCAACTACATCCCCCGGACCGTATTGCTCGACGTTGTAAATCGCGACGTTTGGCACGCCGAGGTGGCGAGTCACCTGACGCACCATAGCCCTTACCTCAGCGTCGCTTGTTGCATCACAGGTATACGCGTTGGCACTGATGCCCTCAGACTGCAGCTCCGTTACGAGGTTAGTAAGGCGCTCGCCATCGCGTGCCACTACGGCAACGTGCATCCCGGCTTTTCCAAATCGTCTTGCGAGTGCGCGTCCTAGGCCGGGACCAGCACCGACTACGAGCGCTGGCCGTGAGCGGTGTGCGTTCGACTGAGAGAAGGTCACACAGTTGCTCCTTATAGCGCTAGCGGCCACTTGAGACGTGTCTTGCCCGATTTTTTTTGCGCTCAACGTTCCAGCGCACCGCGATGCCGCCGAGCGACCATACGTGCTCTACTTTAGCCCACCGCCACAAGCGTCTGGTGGCTCTCATAGGCCCATACAGGCAAGCAGCCAAGCCGCGGTGCTTGACTGAAATCGCATACTCGGGGCACGCGCTTACGCATATCTCGCAGTCGCGGCAAAGCGAGTACTGAATTTTAGGTGTACCTTGCGGACTGGTTGAGATCGCTTGGACGGGACAAAATGCAACGCATCGAGTGCAACTGGTGCAGCGCTCCGCATCGATCACCGGCCGTGGGTTAAGCTTTGTGTGATTAAAAACGCGCCACGATCGTTGAAGAATGGATTCTCCCGTGCCGCGAATCATTGTCGGAAAAGGTGCGCGATAAATCGGAAACTCTGACCAGCACGTGCCGCGCAACTCGACGTGGCGCCGTTCCCATTCCCCCACTCCAAGGCGCTTGCCCCATAAGATGCTCGGTACTTGGGTCGGATCCCAGCCAATGGATTGAACCAAGGCGCTGTCCAAGGCAACCGGATCAGAGGACGCGGCGATCAGGCCGATGCGCCACAGGTCCCTTTTCCATCCAGGAGAGACATCGATCATGTCCGCAATAGTGATTGTGGGACGCGCGAGACGGCACACATCGGCGATTGCAGCGGAGATACCATCACAAGTCGGTAACAACTTATAAAGCTGGGCGTTGCCAGCCCCGATCACCGCATTGAACATATTTTTGATGGCCCCATTCCACACGAGATATAAATGCGGTCGCGGGTTCGCAATACTGATAACGACGTCAGCTTCAAGAACGACCCGAGTAACCATGTACTCGGGCGGGTGGGCTAACCTGCTGGGACACATCCGTCCACCAGCGAGCGCGAACGTAATCCATTCTGCACCGCACCGTTCAGCGAGGAGATGGACCCACAAGTCGTCGGGATCGATCCACTGTTCCGGACGGCGCAGTAATCCGGCATCGCCGAGCATTGCGCGCCCTCCGCAGTCTCGAACCATCTTTACCACCACTTCAATTAACGCCGGATGTGAAACCATGCGCGATTTTGGATCGCGCGAGCCACCGTTACGGAGATACGGTTTTATAAGGACTCGGTGTCCCGGCCGAATAATTCGATCGAGTGGCGTATCAATAAGGCGCAGTGCTTTGCACACCGCGTCTCGCAGAGTACTGGCATCGTGATCAGCGCACGAAGCAAACGATACAGTTGAAGAAGCGCCCAAGTATCCCTCCCGGTCTGGCGCGCATCTGCTAATACTTTTGACACAAATGGCTGTCTACGGTCGTGGCCAGCGAGCTTTTTTGAGGACACACGAGTGTCGCCCGAATATGAAAGCCATTTGTTGAACGTCGAGAGTTAACTTGTGTGTCTATGTAAGACGGCAGTACATCGCGGCCGAAACTCGTCGGCGAACTGGATATGAAAGCCGAAAGCATCACACGCAAATGCGGCATGAACAGTAGGTCGAACCGTTATCCGGCTTGCGATCCGGCGGCCGTTCCGGCACAAACTGTGCCATGTCACCGATTCAATGGCTTACAGCGGCTGCCGGGGCGATACTGTAAAAGCGGCCGACAAACGAGCGGTCGTCGTCGACGCACTGTATCCTCGCCTTTCGCAAGGGGGCTTATCGTTTCGATTAGCGCATTCCGCGTTAGCAACACTACAACGTGCACGTCCGACGGCCTGCTTAGATTTGGCAGAGCTCTTCTGAGCGCCGCTAACAAAATGACCGCAAAGTCCGCTTTTCGCCGAAAGCCGAAGAGTCGTTCGCTTGATCTCGCCGATGAGGTTGAGTGTGCGCCTTAGGACCCGCTTCCGACTCGAAAGTATGCGATGCGCCGCTTCTCGCAAACCACCGGGAAAGGTGGGAAGGTTTGGTTTCGACCCAAAGCAGGCATCCGGATGCGGTGGTAGACCGCCGAGGCGTGATGTCAGCCCGCCGTATCCAGAGGACTAATCACGCCTCGACCGCCTTTATTGAGAACAGGAGTGTAGATCATTGTGGTGGACACGTCGGAATGTCCGAGCAGCTTCTGGACCGTGCGAAAGTCATAGCCCGACTCGAGCAGGTGCGTGGCAAAGGAGTGGCGCAATGCATGGCAGTGCACCTGCTTCGCAATACCGGCGAGACGCGCTGCCTCCTTGACCGCACGCTGTGGGGCCGATTCGTCGAGGTGGTGGCGACGTATCACGCCATCAGCAGGGTCAACCGACCGGCACGTACTGCCAGCACCAGTCCCGACCAGCACGCGGATATTTCCGCGCGAGGGCATAAGGGAGATGCGTTTCACCATGGTCGTCTTGCAGACCGGCTGCGTGTAATGCCCGCACGCGGTCAAGATGCGCCCGCAGCGGATCGATCGCGGCCGTCGACAGCATCGTTACGCGGTCCTTCTTGCCCTTTCCGTCTCGTACGAGAATCTGCCGGTATCCGAAATCGACGTCCTTCACGCGCGGGCGCAGACACTCCATCACTCTCAGGCCGGCATGGCGGAGAGCGCCTGATTTTGCGTGGATGCGGCGGCATGAAGCTCGACCGCCAGGTGGGAAAGAAAGGCGGTGACTTCGGCCTCGCCCAACGTCGCGGGATGGCGCTTGCCCGTGAAGCATATGTATCGGCGGATCCAGTGGACGTATGCTTCTTCCGTGCGTCGACTCATGTATTTCCGGCGTATTGTGTCCCGCACTTGATCGAGCAGTCGCGGTGCCGTCGGGCCGCCTCTGCACGATGTGGCTGATTCGTAAGTCATCCGCCATCCTCACGCAGCCTAGCAAAATATTTCTGCGCGCTTCGCAGCCTAATGTGGCGCAGCTAGTCGTCTGTGCATTTCTAAACGCTTGATTACAAGAGGACGATGACAGCAGCAACCCGGCTGATGTCTAATTAGACGACTTTTAGGAAGTTCACTATACGTTAGACAACAGCACGCATGGCGTCGGTACAAGAACTCGCAGACGAATGGATCGCTTACTGGCGGCATCATGCGGAAACCGGCAAGTTTCCGGACTCGGACGTGAGCTGTGAGGTGGACCGTCTGGCTCGGGATCAGCCGGAGACTGCGTGGGAGGTCATTCTTGCAATCTTGTCGCGACTGGGGTCTGACGCCTCTGACACTCTCGTCCAGGTGCTCGCTGCTGGGCCGCTGGAAGATCTACTTGCGGAGCACGGAGAATCGTTCATCGATCGGGTGGAGCGCAAGTCGAGAGTTGACGCGCGCTTTCGCTTTCTATTGGGTGGCGTGTGGCAGAACGCCATGGCGCGAGACGTTTGGCAGCGTGTCCAGCGTTGCCGAAACGAGGTCTGGTGATGCTGTCTAAGTTTTCGATCGATACGGACGTTCAACATCGTCCGCTCCCTCCGGTCGCTCCTATTGGTCGCCGGTCATCTTTGCGTTAGACCCCAAGAACGCTATGCAACCACCTTCACATTGGTTCGAGTGGCTGTCCCTCGGCTTTTTCGTCGTGTGCTTCGCTGGATTTCTGATCATCTCTATCGCTCGCATGATCCGGTATGGGAGTGTGAAAGGGGCGGTGTGGGGAGGCGCGATCTTGGAAACCGTCGGCGAGGTCTCAGCGGACGCACCTTTGGTCACCAGTCAGAAGGTGAAGATGCACGTTTTGGAGAGACGTGAGGAGAAAGTAATTGGGATAGAAGTCGTGTCTAAATCGCCTATGAGTTACGAGATGGCCTCTTGTCCTGACGCGCACCCAAGCCATGGCATTGGCGTCGCTAATTCGCGAGGCTGGGAAGCGATGAAGAGCGGTCTAGCCGGTCGTTCGACACGGACATGCACGTCACGCCGTGCGCTGCGTGCACTCGGCACATGCGTGCCGGTCAACTCAGCACTTTGCCACTGGCATTAACGCCGTGAAGCGAGAAAACGTTCTTTGCCAAGTCGATCCCGACGGTAGTAACCTGTTCCATGACTTCCCCTCTCGTTTCAGATTAAACATGCGAAATTCAATCTTGGCACTCCGATGCCGTGCGGGCCACCGCCCGCTTCGAGCTGGGGAAGTGCCTTTCATTCGTTAGGCCCATGGATAACCGTCTCTGGCTTGCAGGCATTGGGATCGCCTCCGTTCTCGTCATGTGGGGCATGCACATGGCTGGGCGCCGAAAAGCCAATGCGCAGCTTATTGCAGACGGCATTCTGGTCGAAGCGGAGGTGTTGAAGTGCGAAGTCCACACCGGCCGGTTCGCGTGGACGGAAGTGACCTACAGGTATCTCCCGACAGGCACACAGAAGCCATTGACCGTGACACGCAAGGTCGATGGCGGCATACGGCTCGCAACTGGAGATCGAGTTCCAGTTCGGTATCTGCCGTCACACCCATTCATATCAATACTCGTGGGCCATGAATCTC
This sequence comes from Rhodospirillaceae bacterium, assembly GCA_050260255.1. GTDB lineage: Bacteria > Pseudomonadota > Gammaproteobacteria > Burkholderiales > SG8-41 > JAQGMV01. The sequence continues at coordinate 32,393 of JBLNBW010000124.1, forward strand.
GGCACGATGCGTCCTAACTTGCCGATCGACGTCCAACGGCGTCCGCTCAGTCGCTTTGCTCGTTGCGCAGTTTGCCTCGGTCGCCGGTCATCTTTACGTTAGGCGGCACTCGGATGCGTGAGAACACGAGCATCGTAAGTGGCGCCGCCTATCTCGCGGCGCTCATCGGATCTGGAGTCCTCGCCGTGAGTAGTCCGAAGATCATAGATGCCCATGACGGCCTGCTGCAGATCGTGGTTCTCAGGCTCATGATCGGTGTCCTGATGGGGACGTTTGCTGCCTTGGCAGCTCTGTATATCGGTTGCTGGAAATTCGCCGGCCGCTCCTCTCTCGGGGGATCGGTGTTGAAGCTCCTGGTGTTCCCATTTGTGCTGTGCCACACTGCGTTCGCGCTCAACTCACCAGGCGCCACATCTCTGGGTCTGATGGCGGTGCTTTTTGTTTTGTCCGCCAACGTTCTGGGGATTCTTGAGCGAGGCGTATTGAACGTGATGGCGGTTCGTGCAAGGAACCACGCGAACGAGTTGTTTGCGAATGGAAGGCCGACGCGCTCAGATCAGCTGTATGCGCTGGACGTCTTCGCGTTGCTTTTGCCGGCGCTTCTCCTGCTTCCGCGTTTGGTGGCGTGATGCAAACAGTATTGCGCAGTACACCCCATGTGGCCTAACAGGTTGTTCGACGGACGCCCAAGCGCGTCCGCCTTGCGGCTTCTGTTCCTTGGCCGCCCGTCAACTACCACGTTAACTTGCGCAAATGCACCTCACGCTCGACTATCGCTCTGACTGGCGTGTGCAAGCAGCCCTTTTCCGTATTGGCGGAGGCTCCGCGCAACTCGCGAAGCAGGCCTTGGAGGTCCGACTGCGGCAGCTCGTGTGGGCAGCGCTTTGGGCGACGATCGCCGCCCTAGCGCTTCATTGGCGTACGTGGGTGATTGTCATCCCCGCGGCGCTGGTCTCTTTCTTTCTGCTCACTTATTCGCTCGCGCTCAGGAACTTGGGGAAAAAGGCCGCATTTGGATTGCGGGCGCTCTGGCGCAAGTCCGAGGCTAGGCGGATTCGCCTGGACGTATCGGACGATGGCATCCGTGAATTCGATGGCGACGTGAGTTCGTTCGCACCGTGGCAGTCGGTGAAGAGCTACTGGCTGTTTCGCGGCGTGATTTGCCTTAATCTCTCAAGCGGACAGGCTGCATTGATTCCCGTGGCCACCTTGGTTGGCGGCCCATATCAGGTCGAATTGCTGATGCAGGAGCTGAAGGCACGCGGGATCCCGTGCACAGACGTCGGTGGCGCGCGGTGAGCCGAACCGTTTCAGCACGCCGCTGTGCGCAAGTTAACAGGTCGTTCGACACGGACGCCCAGGTGCTGCCATGCGCTTCGCGCACACGCCTCCCGGTCGCCGGTTAACTCCAACGTTACACGACGAGATGCCGATGCTGAGCGCGTTCTTCTCGAGCAATGTGTACGTGCGAGTTAACCGCAATCAGTTTCGCTTGCGGCACATCGAGTCGGGAACTGACACTACGGTGCAAAGTGACACGCCTTTCACGACCCAGCGCCTGCTGATCGGTGATTTCACCGCCGCCGAGCGCACACTCAAGGCCGCCCTGAAACGGGTTGTGAATAGCCGTTTGATTTCTATATCACCGCGTGTACTCATTCAGCCGCTGGAGATGATCGAAGGCGGCCTTTCTCAAGTAGAAGATCGCGTGTTGCGCGAGGTCGCGATCGGTGCCGGCGCATCGAAGGTAATTGTATGGGTTGGGTCGGAGCTTGCTGACTCCGATGTAACGGAGAAGCTCAATGGCAAGTAAACCGTCGGATAATTGTGCAAGCGATAATGATGCTATGCGAGCGCTGCTCGCACGCGCATGTCATTGCAGACATTAGGGCTCACGAGTTGCGATTCGAAAAACCTTTGTGGATCGAGTGGCTGGGTGCTCTTGCGTTTGCGCTTGTCTTCGGCGCCCTCTCGTACGTTGCGCTCACGGAGCGCCAGATCACGGTCGGCGGCAAGACTGGCATACACCACTTCGAGGGCGCCGCGGCTATCGATGCGGGTTTCTTCTATCTAGCCGTTGCGATCGGCTCTTTGGGGTATCTGGCGAAGGGGAACCGTTTTCGTGTGTGGATTTGGACCGGACTGGGGACGGTCTGGGTATGTGCTGTAGCCACCTATCTGATCGCGTACTAACATTTATGGCGAGCAACGTGAGTCGTGACGGGGCAATCGACACGGACGTACTCGCGGCCGGCGGTCGCCGGCCTGTGGCCCGCTGGTCAGTTCTACGTTAAGCCATGCAGATCCCTCCCTCTGTACTCAAGCGCCGGCTGATTCAGGCAGCGATTCTTCTTTGCGCTGTCGTCGTGCTGCCGGAGTTCGCATCGACCTACTTGCCGGGCGCTGCGCCCTATGTGCCGCCCGGAGTTGTGTCTTTGCTGGTGCTCCTCTCCTTCGGATACGCTGCCGTCGTGTGGCGAACTCATCATGTGCTCGCCTGGTTGTTCCCCGGCTGCAATATTGAGTTGCCTCTTCAATGCGCTCGGGAGAAGACAACCGCGAATGTGAGCGCTTGGATCGGCGTGGCCGTTTCCGTGGCCGTTCTTGGCCGCTGGCTATGGGGAGTGCTGTAATCCGCGTCTCGCGGAGTGCGGCGGCCCGGGCCAACAAGGCGATTGAGGCAATGCTCCTATCGGCGGGTCTTGGTCGCCTGCTGTCCCCGGTCGTTTCCGACGTTAGCCGGCACTATGCGCCGCACCGGAGCGTCCGGCTTTCAACGTTACCACCGCAACACCCGCGGCCCGAGCAGGGCACCGGCGGCGGTCGGTATCAGCATCCCGAGCACGTACCAGATGGCAATGAAGGGCGGCGCCATCTCCGGGCAGTGCAGGGTATAGACCAGCGTTCCGGTCGCGCCGGCAAGAAGACCGGCACCGGCGCCGGCAAGCTGCAGCTGCGTGGGCGCAAGTCCTTTCATCGCCCACAGCGATGCGGCGAATGCCGGTATGGACAGCATCGCGATGTTGAGCGCGCACACACGCCAGGTTGTGCCGAGGGCAAGGGGAGCGCGTTCGGACGGGGGCGCCTGCAGCAAAATCACTCCGGCAATGAGCCAGAGAACGAGCAATGGCGCTGCCAACGCTGCCAGTGCAGGGGCGGTGCGGGCACCCGGCGTTCCGAGCCGGCGCGCTGCCACGGTGCTGATCGCGAGCAGCACGGCAACGAAACCGACCTTGAGCCAGAACAGTCCGGTCGTCGTCGCAACTGCGAGCGCGGGATTCAAGCCCAGCCGCACTGACATGATCGCCGCAGCGCCTACGAGGCCCACCGCGATCGCGACAGCGAGGCGGCGAGCGGCGGATCCGGCTGCGACGGGTTGCGGGTTGCGCGCAAGCAGCGTGACGAGGTCGTCGGTTCTCATGATGCGGTCCGCATGCGTGCCGCGAGCGTCTTCAAGGCGCGATGCACCGTGACCTTCACGGCGGATTCCGACATGCCAGTGCGCTTCGCGGTTTCCACGACGGATAATCCTTCCAGCTTCATGCAGGTCAATGCGACGCGCTGGCGCTCGGGCAATTCCTCGAGCAGCTTCATCACGTCGCGGCGCGCGTCGGCGGCATGGTCGTCGCGCGCGGCGAATATCTCGTGCTCCTCGTCGAACGGATCGTTGTAGGCCTCGTGGCGCGAGCGCCGGCGCAGGAGATCGATCAGCTTGTACTTCGCGATGGCATGCAGCCACGCGGTCACCGGCTGGGCCGGATCGTAAGTGTGGCGCTGATTGTGGACGGCGATGAGCGTCTCCTGCACGAGGTCCTCCACGTCGTCGGGCAATCCCGCAAGGCGCTTGCGCAGAAATGCACGGAGATGGCCGGTGAGCGCCTGCAGAAAACGCTCGTAGGCCGCAGCGTCTCCGCCGAGCGCACACACCAAGAGCTCCTGCAGCCTGCGCTCGCTCTCGTTCAAACGTCCATCCTCCACCTCGTATTCGTCACCGGGGCTCCGCAGGTTACAGCGCTGCAGGAAATAATATTCGGCTGGATTGTAACGGCCGCTGTAACCGATCACCACCACCCGCCGAACTAGCACGTGAGACCGCACGAGGCGCTGCACGACGCGGCATGACGGCGGTTTCGACCCGATCACTTTCAGAAAGGACATAGTCATGAACGGCAAGACCATCGTGCTGACTGCAGTTGCGCTCGGTGCACTCGCTTCGGGCGCGGCCGTGGCGGCGGAAAAGACGGATATGGAAAAGTGCTACGGCGTGGCGATGGCCGGCAAGAACGACTGCGCCGCGGGCGCCGGCACGAGCTGCGCCGGCACCTCGAAAGTCGATTATCAGGGCAACGCGTGGAAGTACGTCGCGAAAGGCACGTGCAGCTCGATCAAGACGCCCAAAGGCACCGGATCGCTCACGCCGGTGAAGATGTAAGCCATGAGCACCACGCTGTCCGCGGGATTGGGCCTCAAGCCCGAGCATTTCGAGGAGGCGCTCGCCTGTTCCGCGGACGGCCTGTGGTTCGAGCTGCATCCGGAGAACTACATGGCGGACGGCGGTCCGCGGCGCGCCTGGCTGGAACGCATACGCGCGCGATGGCCGATCTCGCTGCATGGCGTCGCGCTGTCCCTGGCCGCGGATGCGCCGCCGGACCCGGTGCACCTGCGGCGCCTCAAGGCACTCGTGGACCGCCTCCAACCCGCGCTTGTATCCGAGCACCTCGCATGGTCGGCATGGGGCGGCATCTATTATCCGGACCTGTTGCCTTTCCCGCGCACGCATGCGGCACTCCTTCGCATCGCGGACAACGTAAGCCAGGTGCAGGATGGGTTGCAAAGACCCATCGCGATAGAAAATCCGTCGCACTACATCCACATCGACGGCCACGAGTACGACGAAACGACTTTTCTGCGCGAGCTCGCCACGCGCACCGGCTGCACGCTGCTCCTCGACGTGAACAACGTGCACGTGAGCGCGGCAAACCTTCAATACGATGCCGCGGCGTACATCGACGGGTTTCCTCACCATCTCGTGTCCGAAATTCATCTCGCCGGCCATACCCACGATGCGGCGCTCGGCACGGCGCTGCTGATCGACAGTCACGACGCGCCGGTGGGTGCCGCCGTCTGGACGCTCTACGAGCGGCTGGTTCGTCGCACGGGTCCGCGTCCTACGCTCGTCGAGCGCGACGGGAATGTGCCGGCGTTCCGCATGCTGATGGAAGAGCGCGATCGCGCCCACAGTGTGCTTGCAACGCGTTTTGCCAAGGCGGCTTGATGAGCTCCGGTGCCCTCGGACGATTCCAAGACGAGTTCGCTCGTGCGCTCTTTACGCAGCCGGGCGAGCCGCATCTTGCCGCGCTCACGGCGCAGGCGGGGTTCGCCGTGTACCGGAACACCGTGATCAAGGGTTGCGTCGACGCAGTCCGTGCTAAT
>JBLNBW010000125.1:0-6748 GCA_050260255.1 Rhodospirillaceae bacterium
CGCAGCCTGGAGCGCAAAGGACGCAAGGCCGAGCCCGAAGAAGAGACAGCCACCGCGGCGCAACGTCGGGCGGCGGCGGGCAAAGGCGTCAGCACGAAAACCGCCGCGACGCGTCGCCGCAAGCGCGCATAGCGCCCACTGTCGCCCGGCACAGCAGTTGCGTGCCGGCCATATGCTGCCGCGCAATGCGGCCAGCAGCTGGCCGGGCGCTCTCACTTCGATCTGTTGCGAGGGCGCCCGGCGGCGTGTGGCGATATTGCATGACGCACATCGGTAATCTTGTCCACGGCGCCTCCTCCCATCTGGCCTGTAAATTGCCTACACAGGGCCCCAGAGAACAAATCGCCCATGAACGAGGCTTAAAACGTGTAAAAATTACACTTCTCAGGATTAATTTACCGTCCGGCCCGTAGATTTTGCGGCCGGTGACGTCTAGCAATACGCCCGCAACAGGGCCGAGAAGGAGGTTCACATGCCACACGTGCTGCTCGTCGACGACGATCCCGAACAGCTGGAATGGCTGACGGAATTCGTCAAATCCGAGGGCTTTACCGTATCCAAAGCCACCTCGCTGCGCACGGCCCGCATACAGCTCGCGCAAATGCGCCCCGATGTCCTGCTGACCGATCTGCAGTTGCCGGACGGCAACGGCGTCGAGCTGGTGGACGATCTCGAGCAACGGGAAGCCACCGAGGTCGTCCTGATCACCGGTCACGCGACGGTGGAAAGTGTCGTCACGGCGCTACGCGCCGGCGCCACCGATTACCTCATCAAGCCGATAGACATCGACCGCCTGCGCTCGATATTGCAGCGCGTGCCCGGCACGGCGGAGCTTCGCCAGGAAATCGGCGAGCTGCGGCAGGAGCTGCGGGGGCTGGGCCGCTTCGGTCACATGCTCGGCAGCTCGCCCGTCATGCAGAAGCTGTACGATCAATTGGCCCGCGTCTCGCCGACCTCCGCTACGGTGCTTCTCATCGGTGAGAGCGGGACCGGAAAAGAGCTCGCGGCGCAGACGATCCACGAGCTGTCGCGTCGCAAGAAGCGGCCGTTCCTGCCGCTCAACTGCGGTGCGGTGTCGCCGAATCTCATCGAGAGCGAGCTCTTCGGTCACGAGAAAGGCTCGTTCACCGGGGCAGATCGGCAGCACAAGGGGTTTTTCGAGCGCGCCCATGGCGGCACGCTGTTCCTCGACGAGATCACCGAGATGCCGCTCGAGCTGCAGGTGAAGCTGCTGCGCGTCCTCGAAACCGGCACTTTCATGCGCGTCGGCACGAATACGCCCATCGCGACGGATGTGCGGGTGATCGCGGCGACGAACCGCAATCCCGCCAAGGCCGTGCAGGACGGGAAACTGCGTGAAGACCTGTACCACCGCCTGAACGTGTTCCCCATAGAGTTGCCGCCGCTGCGCGAACGGGGCACGGACATCGAGATCCTGGCGCGCCACTTCCTCGACAAGTTCAACCAGGAAGAGGGAACGAAGAAGACCTTCTCGCCGGCGGCTATTGCCGCGCTGTACTCGCACAGCTGGCCGGGCAACGTACGCGAGCTCAAGAACTACGTGCAGCGCGTGTACATCCTCGCCGACGGCGTCGTCGATGTGGATCTGGCGCCGCGCACCTTCTCCGAGCCGGCACAGACGCCGCTCATCACCGTGCGCGTCGGCAGCACTCTCGAAGAAATGAGCCGCCGTTTGATCGAGGCCACTCTGGCCGAATGCGGCGGGGTGCGGCGCAAGGCGGCGGAAATGCTCGGCATCAGCCTCAAAACGCTGTACAACCGGCTTGCGCAATACAAGGCCGAGGGCGCGACGCTGCCTGCGGAACCGCGCGGCTCGGGTACAGCGCAGCCCGAGGATGAATTCGACGAGCAGCGTGCTTAAGATCGCTCGACCGTGATCGGCGCGGTGCACAGCACGGTTGCGTTGGTGAACGAAGCACTCGCGCAGGAGGCGGTGGCGTGCGCGCGGCCGCTGTTCGACCGTTCCGTACAGTCCCACGACTTCGGCGAGAGCGGTGCTGCGCATATCGTGATCATGAAGCCGGGCAGCTCACCGCGCGACAGCTCGTTCGAGGAAGCAATCCTGTACGAAGAAAGCTTCGGCGACGTGCCGCGGTGGGATGCGGACTATGCCGCCTACGCGCGCGCCAAAGCGAAGCTCGCGTGGACTACGCAGCGGGATTCGCAGTTCGCGCGGGACGCGGCGCCGCAGCTGCTCGCGATAGGCGACACGCTACTCGGCGGTGGCGTCTATATCGACGGCATGACGGTCGCAGTGAGCGGCATGCAGGCCTGGTTCGACGAAGCGTTGGCAGCAACCGTCGCGTGGTTTTTGCGCGCGCTCGCCAAGCGGGAGGTGGCGTCGCGCGGCAAAGCAGCAGTAGTGTGAGGAGGAGTGTGCGAGGAGCTGAAGGGGCGGCGCTATAGACGCCGCCCCTTATTTTTCCCGATCGGACATCAGCGCCGCGAGCGCGCCTGGCGACCGCCGCCTTTTTCCCCTTCCTCGGTTTCTTCCTCGGCGGAGCCGGACACTTCCTCATCTTCCTCCAGCTCCTGCAGCTCGGCATCCTCCTCGCCGCCGAACTCGGTCATGAGCTCCTGCTTGCGGTTCATCATTTCCTCGCCTAGCGCGTCGAGGTCGAGCGACTTCAGCTTCTTCACGCGCGGGAACATTTCCTTTTCCTCTTCCTGCACGTGGTGCTTGACGTATTCGCTGAGGACGGTGAAGTGCGCCGAGTACATCGGATCGCCGGCGTCCATGCCTTCGAGCGTCTCGATCAAGTTGTCTACGGTCTGATGTTCGACTTCCGCCTCGTTCATTATGTCTTCGTCTTCTTCCTTCTCGATCTGATCGCGCACGGCAGGGTAGAAGAGCTCCTTCTCGAGCATGCTGTGCACCTTGAGCGCCGTGCATGCGGTCGTCACCAGCTCTTCGCAGGCTTCCGTGTCCTCGCGATCCAGCTTCTCGAAGTCCTTGAACATTTTTTGCACCTTCTTGTGGTCCTCGAGCAGCATGTCGATCGCATTCTGCTGTTCGGATTTGCTGCGGGCTTTTGCCATGACGCGTCCTTTCGTGGTTGGGGCGAATAATGTATGTGTGCCGGCCGCGCTGGCCGCCGGCGGGATGACTCGTCTGTGCAATGCCCATGCCCTTGTATCGTCGAGTGACCAGCGTCGAAGAGCGGGGCCGCGCGGTAAGAGTTACTGAGGCGCGCTCGCGGCGGGGTAAGGCTTACGCCCGGAATCCACGTTTAACGATGTGTTTACGCACCGCGGGAGTGTCACTTCACGTGGTACGTAACCTGCTTCGTGCAAGTCCAGTTATGAGCAAAAAAAGCCAACCCGACACAGTGACGCCTGCCGACACCGATGGCGCCGAGACGCTACGGCAGCAGCCGCAATCCGGCACGCCGCAGCGCGGCGACCGTGTACCGCTGACCGGTGCCGAGGAACCGCATGAGCGGGACGAATCGCCGGAGTCCCAGCCGACCGGCAGTTCGCCCACCGATCCGCGGCGCGAAGACATCGGGCAGGCCTCGGAGGACATCGAACGCGGGCTCGTCGACACCGATCGTCGCGGCACGCCCGACGACATACCCCATCAGGAGCACACAGATGCAACGCGATCCACTACCCGTCGCCCGTAAGAGAACCTATCCGCAGGCGCGCTTGAGCTACGGCAGGCCGCGGGGCAGCGCGCCGGCGTACCGGCGCATCCGGGAGTTCTCCCGCATGGGCCCCGTGCGCAAGGCGGTTTTTCCGGTCGCAGGCCTCGATACCGGTTTTCTGCCTGCGACGAAGGCTGCGCCCAAGGAAATGCTCACCATCGTAGACAAACCGCTGATCCACTACGCCGTGGAGGAAGCGATTTCGGCCGGAATACGCGAGATGGTGTTCGTGACCAGCCGTCATAAACGGTCGATCGAAGATCACTTCGACACCGCCTACGAGCTCGAGGAGTCGCTCGAGCAGGAACGCCGGGAAGAGCTGCTCGCCGAGTTGCGTCGGCTGTTTCCTTCCGATGTCCGCTACCTCTACGTCCGACAGCGCGAGTACGGCGGGCTTGGCTCCGCGCTGCTCTGTGCGCAAGCTCTGCTCGAAGGCGGACCGTTTGCCGTCATCGTCCCCGACGAATTGATGGACTCTGCAACGCCTGCAATCGGGCAGCTGATGGCCTCTTTCAACAGCATGCAGCAGCCCGTGGTCGGCGTACGCGTGGCCACCGGTGATGAGCCGGCGGACGAGGCGCTGCGCACCGGCACGGCATTCTGCGAGCGCACGCACCATGTCGTGCGGTTCGAGCACGTCGAGCGTCCGTCGGCCGGTCAGCTGATCCCCGTCGGACGTTACGTGCTGACACCGCGGGTGTTCGACTACCTCAACCGGTGCATCGAGCGGATGGGCACGCCCGACCTGCACGTCGCCTTGCGGGAGCTCGCCGCCGAGCAATCGTTGCTCGCGTACGAGATCGAGGGCGAGCGGTTTGCGTGCGGGACGAAGCTCGGCCTGCTGGCGGCGAACGTGCACTATGGCCTGAAACATCCGGATCTCGCCGCGCCCTTCGCGGATCTTCTGCGCCGCGTGCAGTTAGGGCTGCAACGCCAACCGCCGCGGTTCGCCACGGCGACGCCGCGCCGCCCGGAGGGCGAACTGCTCGGCTCCCCCCGGGCATGACTGTCGCTAAGACCAACACGGAACCCACCGAAGGAGGCTCAAGATGGAAACCGGCGGCATGCAAGGATCGACTTCAGGGACTCAGTACGCGGGTGAGGCCGCGTCCACGGTGAACCGCGCCACCGAGCGCGTGCACGAGACGGTGGACCGCGTCGCCGACGCCGCGACCTCGTCGCTGCAGCAACTCGGCATCAACAGCGAGGAATGGCTCGCGATGAAAGACCGCGCGGTGGAGACGACGCGCGGCTACGTCCGCGAAAATCCACTGATGGCCCTCGGCATCGCGCTCGCCGTCGGCATATTGCTCGCCCGCATCACCCGCTGACCGCCCATGGCCGCGATACCCGGCGAAGCTCCGCAGGCCACGAGCGGCGTTGCACGTCCGCCGTTGCGCATCGCGCCGTCAACGACCGGTGCGGCGAGCGACTCCGTGCTCGACCGCGCATGGGCGCGCCTGCGCCTTCTCGTTGCCGACTACGCTGTACTCGGCGTTCTCGATCTTCGCCGTGCCGCTGTGCAGCTCGCCTGGCTTGTGGGCGCCGGCATCGTGATCGCTGTGCTGGTGGTGAGCGCGTGGATGGCCGGTGTTACGGCGTTGATCGCATATCTGCTTGCCCGTGAAGTATCGTGGCCGCTCGCGCTCATCGTCGCCGGTGTGGTGAACCTCATCGGCGCCGCTCTTGCGGGTTGGCGACTCAAGTCCGTGCTCTCCGATGTGCCGTTTGCCGCGACGCTGCGGCAGCTAAAAGCCGAGCCTCCGCCGCCGGAGGACGCCAAATGAACGTGCGCCTCTCCGAGCTCGATCGCGAGATACGGCAGCTCGAGCAGCGGATCGCCGACGATCGCGCCAAATTCGTGAGCGCGTTGAGCGATTGCGGACAGAGCGTTCGCGAAACGGTGAGTTCACCGAAGTCTTTGCTTGCCGTCGCGGCCGTTGGCTTCGTCGCGGGCAAGTTTCTGTTCCGTCCCGGCAAATCCAAGGCCGAGAAGAAAGCCGAACAACGCGCCTCGAAGACCGGCGGCGTGCTGGGGCTGGTTGCAGCCGGCTTGTCGCTGCTTCAGCCCGGATACGGCGCCGGCGGCGTCGCCCGCTGGGCCGCACAACAGTTCTGGGAATACCGCAAGAAAAAGCAACCGGCAGCGCGTCGTACCGGAGCGCCGGCGGCCACTGTGCCGCGCGGCGGTCCTACGGGCGAAATGCCGGCGGTGCGCATGCCACCACGCGCACCGCGCGAAGCATCGTCGGCGAGCGCGGTCCGCTGAGCAGACGCGGATGACGCTCCATACGGGGTCGCAGCAGAGGAGAGCTGCGGGTTAGGACGGCAGGGTAAACGCGGTCAGCGCACGGGCTTTGCGTTGCGCTGGTTGCGCTTGGCTGCGGCCTCCGCCTGCGCTTCGTTGCGTCCCCCGGGCGCGGCGTGCAGACGCACCTCGTCCGCGAGCTTGCCGCAATCGCTGTCCTTGCCGGGACCGGTTTCGATGAACGCGGCAAGGGAAAGCAAGGGATTGACCGCCGCCAGCAGCGCCGCCGCCGCGCCGCGCGCGGCCAACGGACCGATCTGGGGCTTCACGCCGAGGTCCTTGAAGGGACCGGAAACAATGAGCGGCGTGCGCAGCACGAACGGGCTCGGATCTTTAGGAGCGGGATGAACAACGAGATCAACAAACTCGCGCTTGAAGTCGATTCTTCCGCTGGCGCCGATGAGCGTGTCCTCGGTATCCACAACGAATGTGCGCGTCGTCGCGAGGCCTTCCTTGACGTCGAGCTCTGCGGCCGCGCAGCGCAGCTCCACCTGCGGGTCGCGCGTGAGGAATATGCGAGCCGCTTCGGCGAGATCGAGCCCCGCGAGCTCGAGGACGAGGTTGCTCGTAAGCTGCGAGTTCTGCATCACGAGATGTGCCGAGAGCCCTTCGATAGGCAGCGCTTCGGGTCGCTGTATGCGTTCGGCGGTCAGGCGAACGTCCGCGTTCATGCGCGGCCACTGCTTGATCTTGAACGGCCGGTCGGGCAGCACGTGGGTTTGTGTGTCGAGCTTTTGCGCGGCCTGCTTCTGCTTGGGCGAGGCCGTTTCGC
>JBLNBW010000126.1:0-5585 GCA_050260255.1 Rhodospirillaceae bacterium
GGGCGCGGACACCGGCAATCGCACGGACGTCGTGGTCATGCACGAAGGCTCGCGACCGTACGCGAACACCCCGCATCTCATTCCAGGACCGCCAACACCGGTCGGTCCTGCCGATCAAGCGGCGGGTCTCAAACGATGACGAGTGCTGTGCACGACGCGCTGGACCGGCTCGTGTCACAACGCCCGGAATGGGTCGCGTGGCTTACGCTCGTCGGCGTTGCGCTCGACGAAGCGCAGAACGGCGGCTGGAATGCAATCGAGGTGCGGCGGCCGGCGACCAACGAGGACGGTGCACCGCTCCTCGCCGGGGCGACGATCGCGGTGGACAGGAGCGCCGCCGAGCGCCTGTTCGACGCGCTTACCGCCGATGCGCGATACGCGTGCATCGACCGTCTTGCCGTCCTTGAAGCGGCTCTCAATCGCGATGGCGCCTGGCTGTGGCAGCATGCGCCCCGGGGCGCGGAGGCACGCTTCGGTGCCATTGCCTCGCTCGCGGCTATACCGCTGCTGCGCGCCTGTGCGCGTGTCTTGCAGCCGGTGCCAGTGTGGACGCACGGCTATTGCCCGATCTGCGGAGGATGGCCGACATTCGTCGAAGTGCGTGGCATCGACCGTGCGCGGTACTTGCGCTGCAGCGCGTGCGGCGGCGAATGGCGCGCGGCGTATCTGCAATGTCCGTTCTGCGGCAATGACGATCACGATCGGCTCGGCGCGCTCGTTGCCGACGACGCGGCCCGCTCCGCGATCGAGGTCTGCAACGCCTGCGGAAGTTACGTGAAGGTGTTTACCGTGCTGCGCGGATGGGCTGCCGGCGAAGTCATGATCCAGGACCTGGCCACCACGGAGCTCGACATCGTGGCTGCGGAACAGGGCTACGCGCGAACCCGGGACGCCTATGCGCTTCATCTCAAGCTGACCGATCGTGCCGCACGAGACATCGCCGCATAGCGCAGACGCGCAGCCGCTGCGGCCCGCGCAGGTCTGCGCGGCATTGCTCGCTGCACTGGATGCTGCCGAAGGACGGCGGCGCAGCCGCAAACGAGATCAAACGCCCGACGCGATCGGGCTCGCCGTGAAGCGCACGCTGCTCGAGCGCGCAGTCGCGGACGATCCCGATCCTCAAGCGTTCGAAGCATGGCTCTTGCGCTATGTGGAGAGCCGGGAAGGGGGGCTGTTTCAGGGAGCGATCGGTGCGATGGCGCGCGCGGTATTCGAAGAGTGGCGGCTCGCGCAGGAGATGGGTGATTTCGGCGCGTGGCTTGAGCGCGGGGCGCCGAGCGAGGATGCAGCACCGTCAACGTAGCTCATGCGTGAAGGGTACCGTTCTTGCAAAACCGGATGGGCGATACCTCACGGGAGATGAGCAATGGCGAACAAACGCAAGGCGAGCAAGAAGCACGGCTCGGAGGTGGCGAACGCCTCCGCATCCGGCAAGAGCAAGGCTACTCCCAAGCCGAAAGGCGGCGGCAAGAAGCAAGGCCGGCGTAAAGGCGGATAAGCCCCGCTCTCCCCAGTTTTCCGCGCAGCATTCCCGCTTCCCGGAGGCAGTCGGCGCCGGGCGCGGGCTCCTTCCTTCCTGTCAATTTGAAACACGCACGTGCGTGCCCGGTCGGCCTGACCTGATCGTGACGCGACGTTCACCTCAGTCCTTGTAGCTTCCAAAATCGACGCGCGCCGAGCCCCGCGTAAGAACGGTGTAAGGAGAGGCGCGTAACGTGGCACAACATGCGTTGTTGACGACGATGCGCATCCGTTGCAGTGAGTCGCTGCAGCGGCAGCACATGTCGATCGGCCGGATTGCATCGAAGATCGGTGTCGCCCGATCACCATCCGTCGTAGTGCCGGCCACTTTTCGCGAATCACCCATGACGACCAGGCGGGCCGACATCGACGCGTTGAGAGGACTCATGCTGGTCCTCATGACCATCACGCACGTTCCGACGCGCTACAGCAGCTGGCTCAGTCAGCCCCTCGGCTTCGTGTCCTCGGCCGAGGGCTTCGTGTTCCTTTCCGCGTACATGGTTGGGCTGGTGTACACCGCTCGGGCGCAGGACAAAGGCGTGCGCGACATGTGGAGCGCGCTGTGGCGGCGCACGCGCCTGGTATGGCTATGCCAGGCGGCGATGCTGGTCTTTCTCTTTACCCTGATCGCGCAGATCGGATTGCGCACCGGCCAGCACTCGATCAAGAATCTTCTGTCGTTCTACCTCGCGGATCCGGTGGACGCGTTCCTGGCGAGCTTGCTCATGCTCTACAACCCGCCGCTCCTCGACATTCTGCCGATGTACTTCGCGTTCATGCTGATTTCCCCGCTCGCGATCATGATCGGATTGCAGCGCAAGGGCTGGCCGATACTCATCGCCACAAGCGCGGTGCTGTGGCTGCTTGCGCAACTCGGCGTCCCGCAGGCGATTTACGGCATGGTCGTCAATGCCACGGAGCTCAAAGTGCCGCTGGACCAGACCGGAGCGTTCCATTTCGTCGCATGGCAGCTCATATGGATCTTCGGCATGTGGATGGGAGCGCGCGGAGTTGCCGCAGGAAAGAAAGGACAGCTGCCCGGATGGGTCGTTGCATTCGCGCTGATTTACGCGGCCGTCTGCTTCGTGTGGCGGCACGCCGTCGGGCAGAGTCCGTTCGGAACGGATGCCGATCTCAATGTGCTGTTCGACAAATGGCGCCTCGGTCCTCTGCGCCTCGTCGACTTCTTTGCCTTGATGGTGGTGATTATGCGGTTCGGTCCACGCTCCGCGGGGCGTCTGTCTCTCGCGCCGCTCGAAATGCTGGGACGTGCCTCATTGCCGGTGTTCTGCGCCCATATCGTCGCCGTTCTCGTCGCGCTTTCGATGATCGGAGATACCGTCGGACGAGTGCCGCTCTGGGCGGAGACGGCGCTGCTCGCGGCGATCCTGTGGGCGCTCTATGGCATTGCACTGCTGAGTGAGCAGATCCATGGCTCGAAGCCCACGCGGCCATCGATTCCGAAAGGCCTCGCACCGCAGACTGCCGTTATGATCGAACGACCCGGCGTGCAGACGGCATTGCCGAGGGCGTCGATGTGAACGACATGCTCGTCTTCGGCCATTCGTGGCGCTCTCACTGACCACGCCACCAGTCACGTAGCCGCCGCCAGAACGGTTTTGTCGGACTCATGCCGTAGGCCGCCATGGCGTCCCGGCAGAACGCGGCGTAGCCGGGGGTGATGGAGGGTGCGGGGATGCCGTTCTCCGTGAAATAGGCGCGCAGGTTGTGCTCATCCGGCGGACGTCCGTTCCGCACGCAATCCTGCGCGAACGAAAGTTCCTGGCCCCACCATCCGGCCGCTTTGCAGCGAAGCGCGCGCGCCATTTCCGCCGTCTGTGCCGGGGCTTCGGCGGCTGGGAAATGAGGCCAGATGTCGGCATAGAAATAGTCTACCGGCTGGCCGCCGGTGCATTGCGCGATCTTTGCCGGGAAATCGGGGGCACGGGCGTCGGCCTCCATGAGTGTCACCTTGTCCCGGCACGGCCAATGGTCGAAATCGGCGGCCTGTCGCATCAGCGCAATGATCTCGGGAGAAACGTCGATGGCGACGACGTGACGGACGCTCTTCTTCATTCCCGCTGCATAGACGTACATTCACATGCCGATTCCCGCAGTCACCACGATGCCCTGGGCGCAGTGCACGTGCCACGCATGGCTTTCCCGTTCCAGCAGGCTGGTGGACATCCAGACCTCGCGGCCCCGGCTCAGCACCGCGCGGGCTTCGAATGCGATGGTGGAGAGATAGCCGTCGCCCAGACCCGGCATATGGGTCGTGATGCGCCATGCTCCCCGGCTTGCCGGCCGATACGCGGGCAAAGCGAACAG
The DNA here is from genome assembly GCA_050260255.1 of Rhodospirillaceae bacterium. Taxonomy (GTDB): domain Bacteria; phylum Pseudomonadota; class Gammaproteobacteria; order Burkholderiales; family SG8-41; genus JAQGMV01. Next base: position 3,850 of record JBLNBW010000126.1, read on the forward strand.
GCCGAAGCCATAAGCGGCTGTCAAAGCGTCGTGATGCTGTGGCATGAGACGATCTCTGCGGCGGTGGTCTAGAGCGGCGTCATTGGGATCACAGGCAAACCCTGCGCCCTCCGGCTGAAGCTGCCACCGAAGCCAGGAGACCCTCCGCTGTTCCGATTGCGTGTTCCTGATCGCAGGTATATCGTGCCGTAATAGAAGAACGACGTATCGGAGGAGCGATGGCCGACACCGCACGCGAGTGGCGACGATTCTTCGAGACCGAGTCACGCGCCAAGCTGATGCGTCCGCTCATCCTGGAATCGTGGCAGCGCAGTTACGCTGCTGCGATCGATACCGCACCTTCCCAGATCACCTTTCACCGCGTCGCCGAGGACGATTTGGAGCGGCGCCGCGCTCGACGAGCGAGCCTCATCAAATTCGCGCGTCCGCACATCGAGTGGCTGTCGTCGAACTTCGCCGGCATTTCGCACGTTGCGTACCTGACGGACGAGGACGCCGTCGTGCTGCTATCCGCCGGCGATGAAGAACTGTGCAAGAATTTCGGTCTTGCGCCGGGCTATCAATGGTCGGAGACATTGATGGGGACCAACGGCGCGGGTACCGCGCTCGTCGAGGACCGGCCGGTCGCGGTCTTCGGCGACGAGCACTATATCGAGGCTTTTCGCTCCTGTACCTGCACCGCGGCTCCGATACATGACGCCGCAGGACAGGTCGTGGGCGCCATCGATATTACGAGTGCAGTGAAGGACGCAGGCCCCGAGCGGCTTTCTCTCGTCGCGCACGTCGCCTTCGTGATCGAGCAGCAGCTCAAGCTGGAGGCGGATCGCCTCGAGGCGCTCGAGCAGAATCTGCGCAAGGACGACTTTCTCGCCGTGCTCGCTCACGAGCTGCGAGGGCCGATAAGCGCGATTTCATCGGCGGCGCAGATTTTTCAGGCCCGCTGCCAGGACGATCCGCTGTTGTCGCAAACAGGGAAGATCGTCGAACGGCAATCGCGTCTGCTGAGCTTGCTCGTGTCCGATCTGCTCGATGTCGCGCGCGTGAGCAAGGGACGCATCGAGCTCAACCGGCAAATGATCGACGTGCGAGATTGCGTTACGGCCGCGCTGGAGGGGCATCAGGCATTTGTCGATAACAAGCAACAAGTGGTCGAGTTGGACATGCCCGCGCCTGCCGTCGTTCGGGCGGACCAGACACGCTTGACCGAAATGGTGAGCAACCTCATCAGCAACGCATCGCGCTACTCGCCGAACGGCAGCAGGATCACGATCACCGTACGGCAGCAAGCTCAGAAGCTGAGCATCACGGTACGGGACAGCGGATCGGGCATCGATCAGTCCACGATCGCGCGCCTGTTCGAGCCGTTCGTGTGCGGCCGCGCCGGTTCCGGTGAGGGCCTGGGCATCGGCCTGTGGCTTACCCGCCGCTTCGCGGAATTGCACGGCGGCTCGGTGACGGCGCATAGCGCCGGCCCCGGCAAAGGCGCTGAATTCCGTATCGACTTGCCGGTGGATGTACCCTGAGAAGTCTACAAACGGTCTCGAAAATCCCTCTGACCGCCGACAGACTTAGATAAAGGCCGACCTCGGGACGCGATCGCCCTCTATCTGCGTTCATCGGCGGTGGCCGTCGCGGGAGTTCTTTGGGGATGACTTCTACTCGCGAAGTTCATCCTAGCGCACGGCGGTCGATTCCCACCGCACCGACTACCGTTCCAGCTTGATCCCGTTCACCCG
>JBLNBW010000127.1:0-5440 GCA_050260255.1 Rhodospirillaceae bacterium
AAGACCCGCCGCGCGCTGCGCGAGCTGTTCGACACGCGCGGCGTGTGCTCTACCTGCCACTACGTGACGCGCGAAGCGGGCGAACCGGGATGGAAAGTCGCGCCGGTGCGATTCACGAAAACGTGGATGCCGAATTCGGTCTTCAGCCACGCCGCGCACAAGATAGAGCCTTGCAGCTCGTGCCACGACGTCACCCATTCGAAAGACGCAAAGGACATCGCAATGCCGGACATCGCGACGTGCCGTCGCTGCCACGTGGGCGTAAAGCCCGTGCGCAACAAGATCGCATCGGACTGCGCGACCTGCCATAAATTCCATGCGAGCAACGAAGCGTGGGATCCGAGCCTGCAGCCGCGGCTCGCGCACGGGACCGCGCGATGAGGGCTGTGAGGCACTGGACCGCGGCTGCACTCGCGGCCTTCCTGTTCGCGTGCGGCGGTGGTGGCGGCGGCGACGGCGGCACGTCGACGGGCGGATGTACGGGAAGCTGCGGCACGGCCTCGCCTTCGGCGCTCACCGTTACGGACGTCCAGCGCGTGGTGAGCCAGGCGGTGCAGGAGGCGCAGGCACGCTCGGCGCGCGGGACGATCGCGGTCGTGGATCGCGTCGGCAACGTGCTCGCCGTATTCCAAATGAGCGGCGCCGCGACGACGTTCACGATCTCCGGCGGGCGGGGCATATCGGGCGGACTCGAGGGCGCGGTGCTCGCGTCGGAATACGCAGCGATCAGCAAGGCGATGACGGCCGCATACCTCTCGTCCGAAGGCAACGCCTTCTCGACGCGCACGGCGAGCCAGATCATCCAGGAAAACTTCAATCCCGGCGAAGTGAATGGGCCCGGCGGCCCTCTCTTCGGCGTGCAGTTTTCGTCGCTGTCGTGCTCGGATGTGACGCGGACCGCTGCGGCGGGTACTGCGGGGCCCAAGGGCTCGCCGCTGGGCCTCGCCGGCGACCCGGGCGGTCTGCCGCTCTACAAGAACGGGACGGTGGTGGGCGGGATCGGCGTGATCGCCGACGGCGTATACGGCATCGATCGCAACGTAAACGACGTCGATGCGGATATCGACGAGCTGATCGCGATCGCGGGCGCGAGCGGCTTCGATGCCCCGGTCGACCGCCGCGCCGACCGCATCACGGCGGACGGACGCACGCTGCGATACGTCGACTCGCAAGCCCTCGTGTCGAATCCCGCGGCGGCGCCGGCGTACTCTTCGCTGCCCGGGGCATTGCTGCGCGTTCCGGGTTATTTCGATCCCGGCGCGATCTCCGCCGGCGTGGCCTATGCAACGGCAGCGTCCGGGCTGCGCGCCGATGCGAGCGCAGCGTTCGCAGGCCTGGGCGCGTATGTGCTGGACGACGGGAGCGGCACCAATCGCTACCCGCCGGTCGCCGGCACCGACGGGCTGCTGACGCAAACCGAGGTAACGGCAATCCTCGCCGAAGCGCTGAAGATCACCAATCGTGCGCGCGCGCAGATCCGCCGTCCCTTGGGCACGACGCCCGAAGTGTCGATCTCGGTGGTCGATACACGCGGTGCCGTTCTCGGCTTCGTGCGCACTCGCGACGCGCCTGTGTTCGGTATCGACGTCGCGGTACAGAAGGCGCGCACCGCTCTCTTCTTTTCGCAATCGAGCGCTGCGACCGACCTCTCCGCCGTGTCGACGACCGTCGCCGGATACGTCGCCAATATGCAGGCGTTCATTCCCGGCGGCAGCGCACTCACGGACGGTATTGCCTATAGCAATCGCGCAATCGGCAATCTCGCGCGGCCGTTTTTCCCCGACGGCATCAACGGCTCGGGCCCCGGTCCGCTTTCCCGCTCGTTTACGAGCTGGAGTCCCTTCTCCGACGGGCTGCAGCTCGAGCTCGTATCGAGCGCCATCGTCGCGAATCTGGGACGGACTCCCGCAGCGCCGTGCGTCGCCGGCCTGCCGCGGATCGCCAACGGCATACAGATATTTCCCGGCAGCGTGCCGATCTATCGCGGCAATACGCTGGTCGGCGCGATCGGCGTCTCCGGCGACGGCGTAGACCAGGACGACATGATCGCCTTTCTCGGTCTCGCGAATGCCGGCCGCGCACTCGGTACGGGCATCGCCAATGCACCGGCGGCGCTGCGTGCCGACCGCATTACGCTGACCGGAGGACAGCTGCGCTACGTGAACTGCCCGATAGCGCCTTTCCTCGATACGAACGAATCGAATGTCTGCACCGGTCTCTAGACACCGTCGGCGATATCCGCTGCTCGCGCTCCTCGCCTGCGCGTGCGCGCCGGCATCTGCGCAGTCGGAAGCGCCGCCGCAGGCGGCCGCGCAGCAGCCCGACCGCTATCTGGTGCAGGTTCTCGCTCCCATTGCCAGCGTGCACAGTGGCCCCGATGTCGCGAAGCCGGTCATCGCGCGTGTCGAGCAGGGAACGGAACTGGAAGCCAATGGAAGGATAGGCCCGTGGTATCGCGTACGGCTCTCCGACGGACGTACCGGCTGGCTGTTCGATGCCGCGACGTCAGCCGGCAGCACGCTCGCCGCGAGACCGTTTCCCGACGACAAGCGCATCGAGCGTGCGGCAAGCGCCGAAGACGCGGTGTCGCGCCGGCGCCCGCAAGGCGCGCCACTCGAGCCGCGCATGCCGCTAATCGATCCCAATCAGGTGCCTCCACCCTCACGGGCCGTGCGCCGCGAAGAGCTGCCGGTGCGCGACCGCTGGCGTATCGCGAAGTCGCTCGGGCTGCTGCCGTACCACCCGTGGGATCCCTACAACCCCAACGTGCTCAAAGGCGATCTGCCGGTGCTCGAAAAAGAGCTCGGGCCCGAATGGTTCTTCAGCATGACGGCCATCTCGGACACGCTGCTCGAGACACGCAAAGTGCCCACACCGGTAGGCGCGCAATCGACGCGCAGCGCCGGCTCCTACGACACGCTGGGCAACGGCCGGTCCACGGCATTCGTGCAGACCGCGATACTGTCGCTCTCGCTCGTCAAGGGCGACACGGTCTACAAGCCGCCGGAATACGAATTCCGCTTCGTGCCGGTCGTCAACTTCAACCGGGCGGTGACGCACGAGGTGCGGGCCGTGAATGCCAATCCGGCGTTCGGCACGGATCGCAACGACAATTTCGTCGGCGTGCAGGAGCTCTTCGTCGACAAACACCTGCGCGACGTGTCGGCCCGCTACGATTTCGACAGCCTGCGTGTGGGTGTGCAGCCGTTCAATGCCGACTTCCGCGGCTTTTTGTTCCTCGATCAACCGCTCGGCGTGCGTCTCTTCGGCACGCGGGACAACAACCAGTGGCAATACAACGCGGCCTGGTTTCGTCGCATCGAGAAAGACAGCAACAGCGGGCTCAACGATCTCAGTCAGCGGCTGCGTGCGGACGACATGCTCGTCGCGAATCTGTATCGGCAGGATTTTCCGGTGCAAGGCTTCACGAGCCAGGGGGTGCTGCTCCATAACCGCAATCGCGAAGGCAGCCGCGGCGATTACTACAACGAGAACGGATTTCTTCAACGGCCCGCAGTGTTCGGCACCGGACGGCCGCACGATTACGACGTCACCTACTTCGGGCTCAATGGCGACGGCCATTTCGGACGCTGGAACGTGAGCGCATCCGGCTATCACGCCGTCGGCCGGGACAGCCGCGGCATGCTGTCCGGCGTGTCCGAGCGCATCGACGCTTACTTCGGCGCGATGGAGGTCTCGCGCGATTTCGACTGGATACGCGTGCGGGCAAGCGGTCTTTATGCGTCCGGCGACCGCAATCCGTTCGACGGCAAGGCGAACGGATTCGACGCAGTCCTCGAAAACCCGCTCTTTGCCGGCGCCGACACGAGCTACTGGATACGGCAAAGCGTGCCGCTCATCGGCGGGGGTGGCGTCGCGCTGTCCATGCGCAACGGCCTGCTGCCTTCGCTGCGCACTTCGCGGGAGCACGGACAGTCGAACTTCACCAATCCCGGCCTGCGCATGCTCGGACTGGGCACCGACATCGACCTCACGCCCCAGACGCGGCTCATTGCCAACGTCAACCGCCTCGCCTTCGACAATCTGTCTTCGCTCGCCACGCTGCGCAACCAGCGGCTGCGCAGCAACGCGATAGGTACCGACTACTCGGTGGGTGTGCAGTATCGGCCGCATATGACGCAGAACGTCGTGATCAACGCCTCGGTCGCCGTGCTGCAGCCGGGCGCCGGCTTGCGCGAGCTCTACGGCAACGCCGTCGACGGCCGCGTGTACTCGGCATTCGTCAACGTGGTCCTCACCTTCTGATGCGCGCAATCCTTCTCATACTGTTTGCCCTGGCCACTGCGCTCGCACACGCCGCGCCGCCCGCGCCGGCGACGCAGACGCATCGCGAGGCTATCGCCAAATCGGCCGGCTGCGTGAGCTGTCATACGGAAAGCGATCGGCCGAGTATGCATGCCAACCCGGCCGTCGTGGTGGGCTGCACCGACTGCCACGGCGGCGACGCACGTATCAAGAAACCGGCGTCGGCCGAATATCGCGGCAAGGATGCACACGCGTATCGGGTCGCAATGGACAAGGCTCATGTGCCGCCCAAATATCCGGACGCCTGGAACACGCCGTCATCGGGCAATCCCGAGCGCTCTTATACCCTGCTCAATCGCGAGCGCCCGGAGTTCGTGCGCTTCGTGAATCCCGGCGATTACCGCGTCGCGCGCGAAGCGTGCGGGGCGTGCCACCTGACCATCATCCAGGCGGCGGAGCGCAGCATGATGGCCACCGGCGCGATGCTCTGGAACGGCGCCGCGTACAACAACGGCATACTGCCCTTCAAGCACGGCGTGCTGGGCGAAGCGTACACGCGCAACGGCGAACCCGCATCCATCGTCAATCCCGTCAAGCCCGATGCGTGGATGATGGCGAAAGGCATCCTCGCGCAGCTCTTTCCCCTGCCCGCCTGGGAGACCATACCGCCGGCGGACATCTTTCGCGTGTTCGAGCGTGGCGGACGCGTGATCGGCAGCGCATTTCCGGAGATCGGTCTGCCGAACAGCAGCGGCAAACTGCAAACGCTGGACGAGCCCGGGCGTCCGGATATCCATCAATCCAACCGCGGCCCCGGCACGGGCGCCCGTATCGCGGTGCCGCTCATCAACATCACGAAGACACGCCTCAACGACCCGATGATGTGGTTCTTCGGCACCAACGAGCAGCCGGGCGACTACCGTTCCTCGGGCTGCTCGGCGTGCCATGTGGTGTATGCGAACGATCGCGACCCCAAGCACTCGGGCCCGTACTCGCGCTACGGCCATACCGGCCACACGGCCACTGCGGATCCCGCCATCGCGAGGAACGAGCCGGGCCATCCGCTCAAGCACGAGTTCACGCGCTCCATTCCGTCATCGCAATGCATGACGTGCCACATGCATCAGCCGAACATCTTCGTGAACAGCTTCTACGGCTACACGATGTGGGACTA
>JBLNBW010000128.1:0-7217 GCA_050260255.1 Rhodospirillaceae bacterium
GGCTTCCGCACCGTCGGCTTTTACTTCGGCGAGCGCTGCGTGCAGATGCGCCATGGCGGAGCGCCTGTCCGCAGGTCGCGCGCGCGCCACTTCCGCGAGCAGCGCCGTGCGCGACGCGTCGTCGAGCGGCAGGCCGTCCAGGTAGCGCGCGCATGCGGCGAGCGCATCGGAGCCGGCGGTCAGTTCGGTGGGATGATGTAGCTCCACGTTTCGGATATCGTTTCCTTGTTGAGCCGCAGATAGGCGCGCAATTCCACCGGCTTCTTCTCGTCGACGCGCCGGATACGCAACGCCATGCGCCAGCCGCCGGTCACCTCGTTGGGGTACGTGTTGTTCTCCACCACCTCGCCGTTGCCGTCTATCGTCACGACGCTTTCGATCTTCGCGTCCGGCGGCAGTTTCCTCAGCACGGGGCCGACGAAGTCGACCGTATAGCCGATGCTGTTGTCCGGCTTGCGCACGTATCCGAGCCCTCGCCGGGTCTGCATTACCCAGGACAGCGGAGGACGCTTCTCGTCCTCCATCTGCCAGTGCAGCCGGTATTCGAGCGTGAGCGGCGATTTCGGCGTGGCGGTCTCCGTCGGGACCCAGAACGCCACGATGTTGTCATGCGTCTCGTCGGGAGTCGGAATCTGGACGAGCTCGACGCGGCCCTCGCCCCATTTGCCCACGGGCTCGACCCATATGCTGGGGCGCAGCTCGTAATGCGATTCGAGGTCTTCGTAGCTCTGGAACGAGCGATCGCGCTGCATGAGCCCGAAGCCGAGCGGATTGGTGAGCGAGAAGGACGTAATGAGCAGACGCCGGGGGTTGACGAGCGGCCGCCACAGCCATTCGCCGGTGCCCGACTGTATCGACAGGCCATCGCTGTCGTGCACTTCGGGGCGGTAGTCCTCGCCGGGAGAGCGCTGGTTCTCGCCTGCCATGAACATCGTCGTGACCGGCGCAAGCCCGAGTTTGGCGACGTGCTCGCGCACGTACACGCGGGTCTTTACTTCGATCACCGTGTCGGTGCCCGGCCGCAGCACGAAGCGATAAGCGCCCGCGCCGCGCGGGGAGTCGAGCAGCGCGTAAATCACCAGACGCCGGGCGTTGGCCACCGGCCGTTCCAGCCAGAACTCCACGAAGCGCGGAAATTCCTCGCCCGATTGCAGCCCGGTGTCTATCGCGAGCGCCCGGGCCGACGCCCCGTAGCGTTGGCCTTTGCCGAGCGCCCGCAGGTAGCTTGCACCGAGAAAGACGAGGACCTCGTCCTTGTATTTCGGCGTGTTGACGGGGTAATGGACGCGAAAACCGGCGAATCCGACATTCCGCAGCTCGGCGCGGTCGATCGCGTTCGCCCCATAGTCGAATGCCGACGCGTCGAAGCGGATCGGGTGCACGCGCTTGCCGACTATTTCGTTGATCTTCACCGAGTGATTGAAATAGAAGCCCTGGTGGAAGAACGCGACTTCGAAAGGCAGCTTCTCCTCCCGCCAGAGCGAGCGGTCGGGCTTGTAGCGAATGTCGCGGTACTGATCATAAGTGAGGCTCTGCAGGCTTTTGGGCAGCGTGCCTTCCGGTTTCTTGTATGGCGCGGCGGCGAGCTCCTGTGCGCGCTTCGCGACGTCCTCGAAGTCGAATGCGTATGCATGGACTATGCCGCTCCAGCCGGCAATTGCGAGAAGCCGTGCCAGCCAGCGCGATGTTGCAGAGCGATGTTGTTGTTTATTCACGTGAGAGCGGCGGATTTTGGCTGCGGTATGCGCGCGGGGTGTTCCTCGGAAAAAGCATGCGATAACGCTGCGGCTGCCCGATGGGCGGCCGGTTTTGTCGCCGTGCTGCGACAGCAATCCGAAAGCGCCGGTCGCTCAGCGCTTATCCGCAGGCTGCATCCGCTGCAGAATGAGCGCGCGCGTCTCCTGCGCGGCCGCCTTGAACGGACTGTCGAAGCTCAAGGCCTTGTCCACGAGCGTGAGCGCTTCTTCCTGATGCCCCTGATCGGACAAGGTCTGTGCAAGATTGTTCAGCACGACGACGGAATTCGGGTCCCGGCGCTGGGCTTCCCTCAGCTGCAGCGCGGCGAGCCCGAGCTTGCCGCGCCCATGGTAGACGTTGGCGAGTCCTACGCGGGCGGTGATGCTGTCGGGCCACCGCTCTACCGCTGCGGCATAGCCGGGTGCGGCCGCCTCCGTTTTCGCCACACGCTCCATCGCGACCAGCGCCTCGAGATAGCGCGATTCGGTCGCCGTGACCGGCACGCGCCGCGGCGGCACGACGACCATGGACCAGTAATCGCCTTTCTTCCACAAGTACTCGAATACCGGAAACGGCATCGTCAGCCGCTCCCTTTCGCCCGAGCGCAGTATCACTTCTCCTGCCACGCCGTCGTAGCCGGCGACTACGGCGTAGTGCCACACGTCGATCGGCCACACGCCGTAGTTCTGCAGCACGATGACCGGCGTGCCGGCGGCCACTTCGCGCAGGACGTTCTCGAAGCGCGGCGCCAATGCGTAGGACACGAGACCGTAGCGGCGCGGCGCAGCGAGCATCTCCACTTGCAGGCTGCCCTGACGCTCGGGGATGTACACCTGCCGGATCAGATCTTCCAGCTTCACCTTGGCGCCGGCGCTTTCCAGCGACATGGCGAGCGCAGCGGGCCCGCATTGGTAATCGCGCTGCGCATAGAACGGCACGTCGGTGAGCTCCACCTTGCGCGGCAGGTCGGCGGGCCACTGGTCGCGCAGTTCGGTGGTCTGCGGCAGCATGCTGGCGCAGCCGCCGAGATACAGCGCAGCGATGGCAATCAGGCAGGCGCGCAAGGCGCCGCAGGCAAAGGAAAATTTGTTCGTCATGTCTCGTCGCGTGTCTCGCCCACGTGCCCGCGCACCCGGGCAAGCGCGCTGCGTGGGTGCAATTAGCGTGCCCCGGCGCGGCCGGGACGCACGATCAGGTGGGAAGGATGCGCCGCAGCCAGGCCGCGATATCGCGCACTTCTTCGAGGCAGACCGAATGCGGCATCGGATATTCGTGCCACTCGACCGGATAGCCGAGTTCCTGCAGGCGCTTACGTGATTCGGCGCCCATGTGGTAGGGCACGACGGGGTCCTGCGTGCCATGCGCCATGAATATGGGCACGCCGGCATTGGCCGCAGCGGCTTCCCCGGGCATGTGTTCTGCGAGCGGCAGATAGCTGGAGAGCACCATCAGCCCGGCAAGGCGCTCCGGATAACGAAGGCCCGCCTGCAACGCCATCGCGCCGCCCTGCGAAAAACCCGCAAGAACGATACGCGCCGCAGGCGTGCCGCGCGACACCTCGCGCTCCACGAGACGATTTACTGCGGCTTGCGACGCGCGCAGGCCTTTTTCGTCCGCGCGCCGCGATTTGCCTTCGAGATCGCCGAACGTGACGTCATACCACGCGCGCATGACATAGCCATTGTTGATCGACACCGGTTGCATGGGCGCATGCGGAAACACGAAGCGGATGGGGCACACGCCATCGAGCTCGAGCTCGTTCACGATCGGCACGAAGTCGTTGCCGTCCGCACCCAGGCCGTGCATCCAGATGATGCTTGCCGCAGGATCGTCGCCCGTCTGCAGCTCTATCGTTTCGAGGAGTTCCATGTTCAGTGAGGGGTAAGGAGTCAGGAGTGAGGAGTGCAGGCGCGACCTACGGCGGCGCAGATCTGTGCTCCTGACTCCTCACGCCTCACTCCTCACGTCGGCTTGCGTATCGCCGACTTCGGGCGGAACGCCTTGACGACCGTTTCGTGGGTTTCGATGTAAGGCCCGCCGATCAAATCGATGCAGTACGGCACCGCGGCAAAGATGCCGTTGACGCGGTTTTTTCCCCCGTCGTCTTTGAGCCCCTCCAGCGTCTCGCGTATCGCCTTGGGCTGGCCGGGGAGGTTGATGATGAGCGACTGCTTGCGGATCACCGCGACCTGCCGCGACAGGATTGCCGTCGGCACGAAGGCGAGACTCACCTGGCGCATCTGCTCGCCGAACCCGGGCATCACCTTGTCAGCGACGGCGAGGGTCGCTTCGGGGGTGACGTCGCGCGGGGCAGGACCCGTGCCGCCGGTGGTCAGCACGAGGTGACAGCGCTCTTCGTCCACCAGCGCCTTGAGGGTCGCTTCGATGACCGGCTGCTCGTCCGGTATGAGCCGCGTGATCATCCGCCACGGCGTGGCGAGCGCGCGGCCGAACCATTCCTGCAGCGCCGGTATGCCCTGGTCTTCGTACACGCCTTGCGAGGCGCGATCGCTGATCGAGACGAGACCGATCCGAAGGTCTTCGGTGCGTTCCATGGCGGCATTATATGCGAGAGAAGGCAGGCGGCGAGAGGCGCGAAGCCGGAAGCGATGTGCTACTCCTCGCTGTCGCGCGTTACGGCATCGCGCACGAATTGAAAGAGCGCGCGGAAGTTGCGCGGCGGCCGGCCGCTTGCGCGCTCGTCGGCTACGCCGCGTACGAGGGCGCGCAGACGCTGCGCATCGGCATCCGGGTGCTGGGCGATGAATGCGGTGAGCGCATCGGGTTCGGCGAGGAGCCTGTCGCGCCAGTCCTCGATGAGGTGCAGGCGCGCGACGGCGGCATGCGACGTCGCTTTGAAGGCCGCGATGCGGGCGCGTATCGGCTCGGCGTCGACGTTGCGCATGAGCTTGCCGATGAATTGCATTTGCCGGCGGCGCGCCTCGTGCTTGGTCATGCCGCGGGCGTCGAGCACTGCATCATGAAGCCGCTCGGGCAGCTCCAGCGACGCCAGCTGCTCCGCGGTGAGCGCGACAAGTTCGCTCCCCAGGTCCTGCAGCTCGTGCATCTGCTTCTTGCGCTGGGTCTTGCTCGGTGCTTCGTCGGACATTCCGGGTACGGCTTACGCTAGGGACACAGTTGTCAGCTGCTATGATAGCGGCTTTTCGGCGCCGGGCCGCATTACTCCGGCGCGCCAGATACTGCGAGTCGCAATCCGCCATGTCAGATCACCGCTTTTCTCATCCGGACGAAGTTCTGCAGCAAATCGCCCGCGACGTCCTGGAACATGCGCGCCGGCAGGGCGCTACCGCCGCGGAAACGGAGGTGAGCGAGGGATTCGGCCAGACCGTCACCGTGCGGCGCGGCGAGGTCGAAACCATAGAGTACAACCGCGACAAGGGCATAGGCGTCACGGTGTACATCGGCAAGCAGCGCGGCCACGCGAGCACTTCCGATTTTTCGCCGAAAGCCGTGCGCGACACGGTGGAAGCGGCGGTCTCCATCGCGCGCTTTACCGCGTCGGACGATTGCGCCGGGCTGGCGGATCCGGACCTGCTTGCACGCGATGTTCCCGATCTCGATCTGTGGCATCCGTGGGACCTGCCAGTCGAGCGCGCCATCGACCTCGCCAAGGAATGCGAGGCGGCCGGGTTCGACGTCGACCCGCGCATCAGCAATTCCGAAGGGGCGACGGTGTCGACGCAGGAGTCGCATTTTTTCTACGGCAACACCAACGGTTTTCTCGCCGGCTACCCGAGCTCCCGTCACAGCATCTGGTGCGCGCTGATCGCCGGGCAGAACGATGGCATGCAGCGCGACGATTGGTACGAGACCACGCGCGACCCGGCCGATCTTGCCGCGCCTGCGGTGGTGGGCCGTCTCGCCGGCAAGCGCGCGCGGGACCGTCTCGAGGCGCGCAAGATCGCGACGCGGCAGGCGCCGGTGCTGTTCGAAGCACCCGTTGCGTCCAGCCTTCTCGGGCACTTCACCTCCGCGGTGAGCGGCGGCAGCCTCTACCGCAAATCGTCCTTCCTGCTCGACAGCATCGGCCAGCAGGTTTTCTCGCCGCTGGTGCACGTGCGCGATATGCCGCATGTGCGCAAAGGCCTCGCGAGCAGCGCGTTCGACGAGGAGGGTGTGGCAACGCACGAGCGCGACATCGTGAGGGATGGCGTGGTGCAGGGCTATTTCCTCGGCAGCTATTCCGCGCGCAAGCTGGGACTGCGCTCCACCGGCAACGCGGGCGGCAATCACAATCTGCTGCTCGACGATACGGGCGACGACTTCGCCGCTTTGCTCCGGAAGCTGGGCACGGGATTGCTCGTCACCGAGCTCATGGGGCAGGGCGTGAACAACGTTACTGGCGATTATTCGCGCGGTGCGGCAGGCTTCTGGGTGGAGAACGGCGCGATCGTGTATCCGGTGCAGGAAATCACCGTCGCGGGGAATCTGAAGCAGATGTATCGCGATATCGCCGCCATAGGCAGCGACGTCGTGCGCCGTGGGTCGCGGCAGTGCGGCTCGATACTGGTGCAGACGATGACGATAGCAGGCGACTGAGCGCTTCGCGGTGAGGAGTAAGGAGTGAGGAGCGAAGGGTAAGCCGCGGCGCGGCTGGTCGAGTCACGAGTCACTGGTCACGCATTTAGAACAAACCGGAGGGGAAAAATGAAAAGACGCGACTTTCTCACCAAGGCGGGACTCGGTATTGCGGCGGGCGCGGCCGCTGCGCCGGCCATTGCGCAAGCCGCTCCGCAAATCCGCTGGCGCATGGCGTCGAGCTTTCCCAAGAGCCTGGACACGCTGTACGGAACGGCCGAACAGATCGCGACGCGCGTATCGCGCATCACCGACGGCAAGTTCGAGATCCGCGTTTTCGCCGCCGGCGAGATCGTGCCGCCGCTGCAGGTGATGGACGCGGTGCAGAACGGCACCGTCGAGTGCGGCCAGACGGCAGGCTATTACTACGTCGGCAAGAATCCGGCGTTCGCGTTCGATACTGCATTGCCGTTCGGCATGAACTGCCGCCAGCAGAACGCGTGGATGTATTACGGCGGCGGCATGGAGCTTATGCGGGAGCTCTTCCGGGCGCACAACATCATCAATTTTCCGTGCGGCAACACCGGCACGCAGATGGCCGGCTGGTATCGCAAGGAGATCAAATCGGTCGGCGATCTCAAGGGGCTCAAGATGCGTGTCGCCGGCCTTGCCGGTCAGATACTCACGCGCCTGGGCGTAGTGCCGCAGCAGATCGGCGGCCCGGACATCTACCCCGCGCTCGAAAAAGGCACCATAGACGCCGCCGAGTGGGTGGGCCCGTACGACGACGAGAAGCTCGGCTTCCACAAAGTCGCCAAGTACTACTACTACCCGGGGTGGTGGGAAGGCTCGGCGCAGCTTTCGGTGTACGTGAACCTCAAGCAGTGGAGCGCGTTGCCGCGTGCCTATCAGGAAGCGCTGGAGGTCGCCTGCGCCGAATC
>JBLNBW010000129.1:0-16109 GCA_050260255.1 Rhodospirillaceae bacterium
AGGGCGCAACGCCGGCCGCCGAGCGCGCTGCCGCAGCGGCGGACGATGGCTCGGCAGCGCTACGCGCCCGCAAGCCGCGCGGACACAACGGCCACTGAGGAAAGCGATGGAGAAAACAGCAATGAAAACCGCCATTCGACAATTGAGTGCAGCAGCGCTCCTCGCCATGACTGCCTCCACGGCATGCGCTCATGGAGACGCGCACGGAACGACGAAGCCGCAGGCAGAAGCGCCGGTCGAAACGGCGTTCGGCAGGTCGGCCGATGCAGCGAAGGCGTCGCGCACGGTAAAGATCACCATGAGCGACACCATGCGCTTCTCGCCGGACAAGGTCGATATCAAACGCGGCGAGACGGTGCGCTTCGTCGTTACCAACGCCGGCAAGACCATGCACGAGCTCGTGCTCGGAACGATGGATGCGCTCAAGGAGCATGCCGCGCTCATGCGCCAGCATCCGGGCATGGAGCACGACGAGCCATACATGGCTCACGTCGAGCCGGGCAAAAGCGCAGCGATTGCCTGGCAGTTCACCCGAACCGGCCAGTTCTATTACGGCTGCCTCATTCCCGGTCACTTCGAGGCCGGGATGATAGGCAAAGTCACGGTTCGTTGATCAACCCAAAAGGAACAGGAGTCCGATATGAAAATCCAATACATCATGCTCATGCTCGTTCTGCCGGAGCTGTCGGTGCCCGCGTACGCAGCAGGGGCCGATCACGAAGCGCATCATGCCGCGGCGCAACCGACCGGCACGTTGAGCAGCGGTGAAGTACGCAAGGTTGATCCGGACACGAAGAAGATCACCATACGCCACGGCCCGCTCGAGAACCTCGGCATGCCGCCCATGACCATGGTGTTTCAGGTGGCGGACGCCGGATTGCTGAGCCAGGTGAAGACCGGCGACAAGATCCGCTTCCAGGCGGAGAAATCCGGCGCCGCGTTCGTGGTGACGCACATAGAGCGGCAATGAAGCGGCGCACTGCGGGCGCGAGCCTTGCGTGACCCCTGTAACTTGGCAATGCGGCGACGATCGGCAGACGCCGCAATTCGAACTGCACTCGTAACTGAAGGAGCAAGCCATGAAACGATTGCTATTTTGCGCCATGCTGGCCGCCGCGCCAGCGCCATTGGTTATCGCCTCGGCCGCACCGGCGCCTGACGAAGCCTCGCGCGGAACGCAGCCGCAGGATACGAACGCCCGTATCGGCCAGATGCAGGAGCAAGTCCGGCGCATGCAGGACGAAATGAAACGCATGCGTGACGCCGAGGATCCGCAGGCACGGCAGCAGATCATGCGCGAACACATGCAGACGATGCATGCGCATATGGAGACGATGCACGCCATGATGCACGGCGGCGCAGCCGATCAGAATGCGAGCGGCGGACATCACCACGGCATGATGGGCGGCGGCATGATGCAGGGCTCCGCCAACAAGGAGATGATGGCCCAATGCATGGAGATGATGCAGCAGCCCTCCGGTAGCAAGCAGGATAAACGTTAAGCCGAGGGCACCGGAAGGAGCGCCACATGAGCGCGCACACGCGCGAGCACCACGAGCACGCGCACGGCCATGCAGGTCACCACGCCACGCAGCCAAACCGCGCCGCGGGAGCCGGCCGTCGCGATGAAGGGAACCACGCTGCGGCGCCACCCGCGCCATCTCCGTCGCCGGCCGCCGGTCAGACGCTCTACACCTGCCCCATGCATCCGGAAATCGTCCGCGATGCGCCGGGCGATTGCCCGATCTGCGGGATGGCGCTCGTCCCTATCGCAGGCACGGGTCCCGCCGAAGACTCGGAGCTGCGCGATCTCTCCCGTCGCTTCTGGGTCGGCGTCGCGCTGTCGATCCCGCTCGTGATTCTCGCGATGGCGCCGATGGCCGGCATCCAACATCCCTTCGGCCTCCCACCTCGTCTCCGCGGCTGGATCGAGTTCGTCCTCGGCACGCCGGTCGTGCTGTGGGTCGGCTGGCCCATCCTGCGCAAGTTCTGGCTGTCGCTCGCGCATCGGGCGTTGAACATGTACACGCTGATCGGCCTCGGCGTAGGTCTCGCGTACCTGTTCAGTCTCGCCGCTGTGCTTGCGCCCGGATGGTTTCCCGCGGAATTCCGCCATGAGGGCGGCGCGGTCGGCACGTACTTCGAGGCTGCAGCCGTCATCGTGACGCTGGTGATGCTCGGGGACGTGCTTCAGCTGCGGGCGATGGGCGGCACCAGCCAGGCGATACAGGGCCTGCTCAAGCTCGCCCCCAACCTCGCATGGCGCATCGATCCCTCGGGGGACGAGGCTCAGGTTCCGCTCGATACCATCGTCGCCGGCGATCGCCTGCGCGTGAAGCCCGGCGAAAAAATCCCCGTCGACGGCGTCGTGCTCGAAGGCGCCAGCCGCGTGGATGAATCGATGATCACCGGGGAGCCCGTGCCCGTCGCCAAGGCCCCCGGCGACAGGGTCACCGGAGCAACCGTCAACCAGACGGGAACGCTCGTCATGCGTGCCGAGCGCGTCGGCTCCGATACTCTGCTTGCGCGCATCGTGCACATGGTGGGCGAAGCACAGCGCACCCGCGCGCCGATACAGCGCCTCGCCGACCTCATCGCCGCGTATTTCGTGCAGGCGGTCGTCGCGATCGCTCTCATCACCGCGCTCGTTTGGTCCATGTACGGACCGGAGCCCAGACTCACATACGCGCTGCTCAATGCCGTCGCGGTGCTCATCATCGCGTGCCCGTGCGCGGTGGGGCTCGCCACGCCGATTTCCATGACAGTGGCGATGGGACAAGGCGCGCTCGGCGGCATTCTGTTTCGCAACGCCGAGGCCATAGAGCGCATGCGCGACATCGACACGGTGGTCGTCGACAAGACCGGAACGCTCACTCTCGGACGCCCCACCCTCACCGATTTCGAGGTCGACGGCATGTCCCGTGAAGACGCCATGCGGTTCATCGCCAGCGCCGAGCAGCCCTCCGAGCATCCCATCGCACGTGCCATCGTCGAAGGCGCCCATGCGGAAAACGTGAAGCTCGCGGCCGCAAGCGATTTCGAAGCGCACAATGGACTCGGCGTAGAAGCGCGCATCGGCGGCCGGCACGTTCTCGTCGGCAGCCGTGCGTTTCTCGCTCAACAAGGCATCGATATCGATGCGTGGCAGCCGCGCGCCGAGCGCCTGCGCGATCTCGCCAAGACGGTGGTGTTTCTCGCGGTAGACGGCAAGGCTGTGGCGATGGCCGGCGTCGCCGATCCCATCAAGGAAACGACGGCCGAAGCGATCGCGATGATGAAGCGCAACGGCGTGCGGATCGTCATGCTCACGGGCGATTCGCGCAAGACGGCCGAAGCCGTGGCCCGTCAGCTGGGCCTCGACGAGGCGATCGGCGAAGTGCTCCCCGCGGACAAGGCGAAGCACGTGAAACGGCTGCAGGCCGAAGGCCGCAACGTCGCGATGGCAGGAGACGGGATCAACGACGCACCCGCCCTCGCGCAAGCCGACGTCGGCATTGCGATGGGCACCGGCACGGATATCGCGATGGAAAGCGCTGCGGTGACGCTGGTGAAAGGCGATCTACGCGGCATAGCGCGCGCCGCCGCATTGTCTCGCGAGACGATGCGCAATATCCGGCAGAACCTGGGCTTCGCCTTCGGCTACAACGCGCTCGGCATACCGATAGCCGCCGGCGCGCTCTACCCCGCGTTCGGCCTGCTGCTCTCGCCGATATTCGCCGGGGCGGCTATGGCGTTGAGCTCGGTCTCGGTGGTCACGAACGCGCTGCGGCTGAAGCGCGTTCGAATCTGATCTCCTCTTACGGCGGTCGTCGGTAGCTCACCGTTCGGGAGCAGAAATGAACTGCACGTACGGCTTGGGTGGCTCGCGATCCTTGGCGACGAACGAGGGCGCAGGCTTGCCCGCCGGCCCCAGGTGCCTGATGTATCGGTAGACGGCGCGCGCATCCGCATCGCTCATGGCATTGAGCGAGTAGTACGGCATGGGCGGACGGCGCTGGATCTCGCGCGCAACCTGCAGCCACTGCTCTTCGGTGACGTCCTGGAAAAACAGCCGCAGATTGGGCGCATAGGCCGTGCCCCACGGTCCCCGCCACCCCATCGTGCTGCCGGTGAGTCGCTGACTCTCGGGCACCTTGCCGCCTGCCGCCATGTAGCCGTCGGTGTGGCAGTCGTTGCAGCCGGTGATCTCGACGAGATAACGGCCGCGGTCTATCGCGCCGTCTCGCGCTTTGCCGGATTTCGATGCGTCGGCCGCAAGCCCGTCAGCGGGCAAAGCGGAGAATGCGCTGCCGGCCGCGACGACGATGCACGCATGTATCAGTCGTTTCATGATGTTCTACCATTGGTCTGTTGCGCGCCGCTCATGCGGCGGACGCGAGCGCCTTGGTTTCGATGAGCGACGACCTCGGCTGACGGCTCGCCAGCAGCACGAGCGATCCCACGAGCGCCACCGCCGCGCCTGCCGCCATCGGCAGCATGGCGACTTCATACGAGTTGCCGCTCGGCGCCCAGATGCGCGTCGAGAGCGTCTGTATCATCGCGGCGCCCGCGAATATTCCGACGTTGATGTACGAGGTTGCGGTTCCCGCATGCTCGACCGGGTTGTATTCGGTCACGATCGCATAAACGAGATTGAAGGCGCCGCAGCAGAAGCCGAGCGCGATCACCATCACAGCGAGGATCGCGGAAGTAAAGTGCGCACCGGAAACCAGCAGCGCCCACAACGACAGCGCTCCGGAGCACGCGAGCGCGAGCACCCGGCCGCGACGGCGCGTGCGGTCACCCAGCCAGCCGAGGGTGGTGGCGCCGAGGGCATAGCCGGCGATCATCGCCGAGACGCCCCATGCCGCCAGGGCGGGCGGCACACCCTTGTATTGAAGCATCGGTATCGCCCACAGGCCGACAAGCGCGTAATAGGCGCCGGCAAGGCCGCCCAGGATGAGGAAACCGAGATGGTTATACGGATTGGAAAAAACCGCTCGCAGTTCGCCCGATACGCCGCGCAGCGTCACCGCGCGCTGCGCACGCCCGCGACCTTCGCTCGTCAGCATCGTCAGCGCCGCGGCCAGAGCGAGTGAAGCAGCGCCCAGCAATGCCGATAACGTACGCCAGTCGACAAACGCGAGAACGACCGTGAGCGGCGCTGCGGAAGCGATGGCGCCCAAGTTGCCGATCAGTATGCCGCGCCCGCTGATCGTCGCGACACGGGTTGGCGCCCAGTTTTCTTTGATGTAGCGCATGAGCGTCACGAAGGTCACGGAGCACCCGGCCGCGACGGCCGCTCGGGCCGCGACGGCAGCGTCCAGGTCGTGCGCAAGGGCAAACGCGATGGACCCTGCGCCGGTCGCAATACAGCCCGCGATGGCGAGGCGACGCGAACCGATCAAGTCGGCAGCGATGCCGCAAGGCAATTGCATCAGCGCGTACGTCCAGAAAAATACCGTGGCAATGCGGCTTGCCTCGCCGAGTCCGACATCGAATGCGACGGCCAGCATACCCGCGATCACAGCGGCTGCAGTGCGGTGAAACAGCGCCATCGCGTAACCCATGCTGAGCAATGCAGCCCCGATCGCCCGCCCTCGATGTCCCATACGCCCACGCCTCACAACTGATTGGCAGCGAACGTTATCAGGCACTCCGAGAGGGGTCTATGCGACCAAAGGAGTGCGACCTGCGAACACCTGCCGTCCTTAAGTACGACATCCGCGGACCGACGCGCGTGAGATACGCACCGGGGCGGCGGTGCCGATCCGTTGTCGCACGCAACGCAAGTCGTCGAACCACGCACATCCGGCTACGCTCGCCATCGTCGCCGACAGATTCGCCGGCGCCCGTTTGCGACAAGTCCTGGCCTGCGCCGTGGGGAATGATAAGATCGGCCCATCCGCACGGCCGCATCAGGCGGCCGCGCGGCGCAACCGCTGAGCCACTTTGATCACGCCCTGCTCCCAACATTGCGCAACGAAGAGCCGCCGCATCGCCCGATATCGCCATGGTGAATGAATGAAAGACAGCGCCCTCGTCTACGAGCTGTTCGGCCATGCAGCTCTGGCCGACGACATCGCGCGCGATTGCGGCATGGCGCGCGGCCGGCTGCGGCTGCGCCGCTTTCCGGACGACGAATCGTACCTGCGCTACGAAGACGACCTCGCGGGACGCCACGTCGTGCTCGTGTGCAATCTCGCGCGGCCGGATCCTCACATACCGGCGCTGCTGTTCGCGGCCGCAACGGCCAAGGAACTGGGCGCCCGCAAGGTGACGCTGGTGGCTCCGTATCTGCCTTACATGCGGCAGGACTATCGGTTCAACAGCGGCGAGGCCGTAACTTCGCGCATTTTTGCGAAGCTCGTGTGCAGCCATGTCGATGCGCTCGTCACGATGGATCCTCATCTTCACCGGTACGATCGGCTCGAAGCGATCTACACCGTTCCGGTGCGGCTGACGGCCTCCGCGCCAGCCGTCGCGCAGTGGGTGCGCGCCCATGTGGAGCATCCCTTCATCCTGGGTCCCGATGCCGAGAGCGAGCAGTGGGTGAGCGCCGTCGCAGGCCTTGCCGATGCGCCGTGGCGAGTGTCCCGCAAGACGCGCAACGGCGATCGCGACGTCGAGGTGTGCGTGCCCGATCTCTCCGCATGGCGCAGTCATACGCCGGTAATACTCGACGACATCATCTCGTCCGGACGCACGATGGTCGAAGCGTTGCGGCATGTGCGTGCTGCGCGATTGCCCGCGCCGGTGTGCGTCGGCGTGCACGCTGTGTTCGCCGGCGACGCCTACCAGGCTTTGCTGGAAGCGGGGGCCGGCAAAGTCGTCACGACCGATACGCTGCCTCATGCGACCAACGACATCTCTATCGCGCATCTTCTCGCCGACGCGCTGAGACATCTCGATACATAGCAGGATAGCGGCGGCGCTGCGTCACTGGTATACAATCGAAGCGCTCGTCTTTTTCCCGCGCGATATTTCTCATGAACCTGCATCGCTTGCTGCTGCAGCGCGCCGCCGAGCATCGGCCTCTGCGCGTCGCACTCATCGGCGCCGGAAAGTTCGGGTCGATGTTTCTGTCCCAGGTCCCCCGCACGCCCG
The DNA here is from genome assembly GCA_050260255.1 of Rhodospirillaceae bacterium. GTDB lineage: Bacteria > Pseudomonadota > Gammaproteobacteria > Burkholderiales > SG8-41 > JAQGMV01. The sequence goes on from JBLNBW010000129.1 coordinate 7,087, forward strand.
GCATACAGCTTGTAACGGTCGCAGATCTCGACGTGCAGCGCGCGCGTGAGAGTCTCGCTCGCGTCGGATGGAAGGCGGACCGCTACGGCGCGCGATCGCTGGCGGACGCCCGTCGGACCGGCACGACTTTCCTCACCGACGACGCGGGCGCCGTCATCGCGAGCCCCGAAGTGGAAATCGTCATCGACGCGACGGGAAATCCGGCGGCCGGCATCAACCACGCGCTCGCATGCTGCCGCGAAGGCAAGCACATCGTGATGGTCAACGTGGAAGCCGATGCGCTTGCCGGACCGCTGCTCGCGCTACGCGCCCGCGAAGCCGGCGTGGTGTACAGCCTCGCATACGGCGATCAGCCCGCCCTGATCTGCGAGATGGTGGACTGGGCGCGGGCGACCGGGTTCGAGGTGGTCGCAGCCGGCAAGGGCACGAAGTATCTGCCCGCATACCACGCATCCACCCCGGATACGGTATGGGGACACTACGGCTTTACGCCGCAGATGGTTGCGGAAGGCGATTTCAACGCCCAGATGTTCAATTCGTTCCTGGACGGCACGAAATCGGCGATCGAAATGGCGGCCGTTGCGAATGCCGCAGCACTCGAGCCGGCTCCGGGCGGGCTCGAGTTTCCGGCATGCGGGGTCGACGATCTGCCGCGTCTGATGCGCCCGCGCAGCGAAGGCGGCGTGCTGCACCATCGCGGCCAGGTCGAAGTCGTGTCGAGCGTAGAACGCGATGGCAGACCGGTCTTTCGCGATTTGCGCTGGGGCGTCTACGTGACATTCGCCGCGGACAGCGACTACGTGCAGCGCTGCTTCCGCGAGTACGGCTTGCTCACCGATCCGAGCGGCAACTACACCGCGATGTACAAGCCGTACCATCTCATCGGGCTGGAGCTCGGCATATCGGTTGCAAGCGCCGGACTTCGAGGTGAAGCGACCGGAGCGCCAACCGGCTTTCGCGGCGATGCCGTCTCGGTTGCGAAGCGCGCACTCAAAGCCGGCGAAACGCTGGACGGCGAAGGCGGCTACACGGTGTACGGGCGCCTCATGCCCGCGTCGGCTTCGCTCACGCTGCGGGCTTTGCCGATCGGACTGGCGCACGGCGTTCGGCTGGTGAACGACGTTGCGGCAGGCGCAGTCGTCACGTGGCGCGACATCGAGCGCCTCGACACGGACGCGGCGCGCTGCCGCCGGCTGATGGAAGAGACGTTCGCGCCCAAGCAGAGCACGCAGCGATAACGTGCCGCGCTTTGCGCGCGCGATAGTAAGCGGCGGAGGACACGTGGAGCGACGGCAATTCATGAAGCTGTGCATGGCCGGAGCGGCGCTCGCGCCTCGCATGGCATCGCCGGTCGAGCTCAAAGCGCGTTCGTACGCTCGCACGCGCCTCATCGACGAACGCGGACAGGCGGTGAAGGCCGGTGCTCTCGCGCGGGGCGTGAACTATATCTTTCATTACCCGTATGCCGGCACGCCCTGCTTTCTGGTCGATCTCGGCGCGACCACACAACGCAACGTGCCGCTGCACACCGAAGACGGGAAGTCGTACGAATGGCCCGGGGGCGTGGGACCGCGCAATACGATAGTCGCGTATTCGGCGATCTGCACGCACCGCATGACCTATCCCACGCGGCAGATCAGCTTCATCAGCTACCGCGATCGATCCACGGCACCCGGCCTTGCGCATCCGAAGACGATCCACTGCTGCTCAGAGCACAGCGAGTTCGATCCCGCCGCCGGCGCGCGTGTCGTGGCCGGCCCGGCGCCCCAGCCGCTCGCTGCCGTGCTGCTCGATTACGATGCGCCCAGCGATGAGCTGTACGCGGTAGGGACGCTGGGCACCGAGCTGTTCAATGCATTCTTCGCGAAGTACGAGCTCAAGCTCGCGCTGGATTACGGGAGCACGGACAAGGCGCGGCAGCCGGTGAACGGCGCGACCGTCGTGACGGAGCTCGAACGTTTCTGCAGGCAGCAGATTCGCTGCTGACAGCGGGCACGGCACTTGCCCCATGCGCCGCGAAGTTCTACCAGTGTAGTTCGCGTCCTCTTCCCGTTGGAGCCCGAATGAACCGAAATCCGCTCGTCATCCTTCCGATTCTCATCCTGGCGGCATGTGCCGGGACGGCACCCTCGCAGGGCCCGCGTGCCTCTGCCGAGCTGCAACCCGCCAGCGGCTCCCAGGTGCGAGGACGGGTCAACTTCATCCAGTCGGGCGATCGCGTACACGTCGTCGGCGACATCACGGGACACACGCCCGGCCGCAAGGGCTTTCACATCCACGAGCGCGGTGACTGCAGCGCGCCCGATGCCATGAGCGCGGCGGGACACTACAACCCGACGCACATGAAGCATGGTGCGCCGGGTGCAGGCCACGCGGGCGATCTCGGCAACATCGTCTTCGATGCCTCGGGCAAGGCGCACGTCGATCAGATGGCGTCGGGAATTGCGGTGAGCCGCACCGCGCCGAACGGCATCGTCGGTCGCGCGCTCATCGTCCACATGCAGGAGGACGATCTCAAGAGCGATCCCACGGGCAATGCCGGCGGACGGGCCGCGTGCGGCGTGATCCGAGAAGGCTGATGCCGCCGGCATGGCGCCTCTCACACCGCACATTGTTGATCCAGGTCAAACACCCGGTGCATTCCTGTTGATTCTGGTTGCCGCAGTCGGCACGCTGCATGTCACAGGGGCATTGGCACGACCCGCTGTGTAAGTTCGATCTTCGCGCCACGTGGTCCCCAACAAAAATCAGGAGCTGCCGACATGTTCAAGAACATACTGGTTCCTACCGATGGTTCAGCACTGTCACGCAAAGCGGCGCAACAGGCGGCGCGCCTCGCCAAGAGCCTCGGCGCCCGGATTACCGCTTTCCACGTCGCGCCCCAATATCGCTACAACATTTACGCCGATTACATATCGCCCGATTTCGAGTCGCCCAAGGATTACGCCGAGCGCGTGAAGAACGTGGCCGAGCGTCACCTCGATGCCATCGTCAAGATCGCGCAGAAAGCGGGCGTCCGTTGCGATACGGCCTACGCGACGAGCGACTTTCCCGCCGATGCCATACTGAAAGCCGCGAAGAAGCATCGCTGCGATGCGATTGCCATGGCAACCCACGGTCGTTCCGGCATCGCTAAGGTGCTGCTCGGCAGCGAAACGACGAAAGTCCTCACGCACGGCAAACTGCCTGTCCTCGTCCTGAAGTGATCGCTCGGGAAAGCCGCACTCGGTTCACCGGCGTGCGACTCTTACCCGAGGAGGAGACGCGGGCGTTGCGCCTGCCGTCGCGCGGCGCTGATCGGGGCCCGGGAGAGTCGCGCGGCGGACTGCGGACCGCCGCTTTCAATTCCGCGTCAGAGATGGCTGCGGACCCAGCGCAGGAGATGTGGCAGGTCGAGCGCGCCGGAATGGCGGGCTTTTTCCACGCCGTCGCGGAAAAGGATGAGTGTTGGAATACTGCGTATGCCATAGCGGGCCGCAATGCCGGGCGCGCTCTCGGTGTCGAGCTTCGCAAGCCGCACGCGCGGCTCGAGCTCGGCCGCCGCCTGCTCGAAATGGGGTGCCATCGCCCGGCACGGTGCGCACCACGGGGCCCAGAAATCCACCACGACCGGCAATCCGCTGCGGTCGACGTGGTGGGCGAACGTCGTTTCCGTCAGCACCACGGGATGGCGCACGAACAGCGGTTTCTTGCACTTGCCGCATTTGCCGTGGTCTGCCAATCGCTCTTGCAGTACGCGATTGACCGTCCCGCAGTGCGGGCAGACCACGTGCACGCTCTTGTCCATGGATGACGCCCCGATCGCCGTGAGTCGACCACGCGGCACGACGTGCCGCACCGCACTTTAATTTGGGACGCTGCCTGCTCTTCTCAAGTGCCGTCCCGGGTGCGGGAAGAGACCACGTGCTTTACCGGCGCGTGGCGGCTTCGCGCGCCTGCTCGCGAGCGAGCACCTTCGTGAGCTCTCCGAGCTCTTCCGCCAGCACGTCGAGCAAATCGTCCACGGAAATGATGCCGGTGAGTTGCCGATCGGGCCCGACCACCGGAATCCTGCGCACGCCTTTGTAGCGCATGATTTCCATCGTCTCGAGGACACCTTCGTCCTCAGCCGCCGTTACGAGCTCGCGCGACATGATATCGCCGACGGTGATGAGGTCGGGATCGAGCTCCGGCGCGCACACCTCCATCACGATGTCTCGATCGGTGACTATGCCGACGGGTATGCGCATCCCGGCTTCAGCTTCATCGACCACCACGATGCTGCCGACGTGATGCCGGCGCATGAGTTTCGCGGCTGCCGTGACGGTGGTGCCCGGCGCAGCCACGACGACCTCCCTGTTGCACAACTCGCCTATGGTTGCCATGACGATGGCCCTCGGAAGAGACGCCCCAGCCGGACGGCCGCGAGCGTCGAACGCTGACTGAACCGCCATAGCGTAGCGCTCCCGGCCCTCGCTGAGCCAGATCGGCGGCATTTTTTCGCCTGCGCCATGGTCCAGCCCATTCAGCCTCGGCCCGGCCGGCCGAACGGCATCGGGACACGGCAAGAGGGGCCCGGCGCAACGCCGCTGCGCCCCGGCCACCTCAGCGGGAACGATCAGCCGGCGATCGCCGCGCGAAACACCGAGAGATACCGCGCAGCGCTGCGCCGCCAGCTGAAGTCGGCCTGCATGCCCGCCTCCTGCAGCTGCCGCCACGATGCGGGGTCGCGCCAGGTGGTGATCGCCTCCTCTATCGCCGCACGGAGCGCATCGGGATCGGCCTGCACGAATGCGAAACCGGTCGCCTGTCGCGCCGCCATGTTGTCCGGGGTGGCCGGGACGACGGTGTCCACGAGACCGCCTGTCGCGCGCACGACGGGCGGCGTGCCGTACCGCAGGCTGTACATCTGGTTGAGACCGCACGGCTCGAAACGCGACGGCATCACGAAGACATCCGACCCCGCTTCGATGAGATGCGCGAATTGCTCGTCGAATGCGATGTGAGAAGCCACTGCGCGCGGGTATGCGGCGGCCAGGTCGCGATATGCAACCTCTAGCGGCTTCTCGCCGGTGCCGAGGACGACGAGCTGCGCACCGAGCTCGACGATCGCGGGCGTGCACGCGGCAAGCAGATCCAGCCCTTTCTGATGCGTGAGCCGTCCTACCGTACCGAGCAGCGGCACGCTGGCATCGACGGGAAGCCCGGCGCGCTGCTGCAGCGCCGCCTTGTTCGCCGCCTTGCGCTCGAGGCGGCCGACGTCGTAGCGCTCCGCGATGTACGGATCGCTCGCCGGATCCCACACTGCAGTGTCTATGCCGTTGGTGATGCCGGACAGCCGGTCGCGCCGGTGGCGCAGCAGGCCGTCGAAGCCGCAGCCGTACTCGGGCGTCTGTATCTCCTGCGCATAACGCTCGCTCACGGTCGTAATGCGATCGGCGTAGTACAGCCCCGCCTTGAGAAAAGAAAGGCGCCCGTAGAACTCCACGCCTTCCACGCGGTACGCGGACTGCGGCAGTCCCAGACTCCACAGCGCGTGCGGATCGAAATTGCCCTGGAAAGCAAGGTTGTGCACGGTCATGACCGTTGCCGCGCGCGCACCTGGCCGGTGGTGCAGATAGGCCGGCGCCAGTGCCGCCGGCCAGTCATGACATTGCAGCACATCGGCACGCCAATCGAGCGGAGATTCATCGCTTGCGAGCATCGCAGCGATGCGCGACAGCAAGCCGAAGCGCATCGCATTGTCGTCCCAGTCGCGGCCGTGGTCGTCCTGATACGCGGTGCCCGGCCGCAGATAGTAGCCCGGGCTGTCGATGAGGTAAGTCGGCGCGCCCAGGCCGCTCTCCACGAAGAGGATCCGCGCGCCGTGCAGGGCTCCCCCGGGCTGCGCAATGCGGGCGACCACCTTCGCCACGGGAACCGCATCGAGCAGCGGTTTGTAAGCGGGTATGAGCACGCGCACGTCGGCGCCTTCGGCGCGCAGCGCGGGGGGCAACGCGGCCGACACGTCGCCCAGACCGCCGCTTTTCATCCACGGCGCGAGCTCCGGTGTCGCGAACAGTACGCGTAGCGGCTCGGCCGGCATTATGGTTTTGCAGTCGACGGCGTAGCGCAGCTCACAACCACTTCATCAATCCCATTTCGAAGGGGTGTGTGAGGAGCCCGTGATGCGGGTAGGCGCGTATGCGGTATTCGAGCTTGCCGCACAGATCGGGCGTGAGATGCAGACGATAGCGATGCGCCGCGCCGTCGCCTTCCGGGCCGGCATGCTGCATCCGCAGGTTGCGCACACGCTCGCCATACCATGCGCCCGGCCTGCCGAACAGCACTTCCACCGCCACATCCGCGGGATCGAGCCCACCCAGCTCCACCGCCACTTCGAGATCGAGCGACTCGCCGAACAACATGCGTCGCGGGGCCTCGTCCACACGCTTCAAGCGTACCCGCTCCCATTCGCCGCGCACCCTGGCTTTCCACGCTGCGACCTGACCCGCGGCGCGGAAACCGTCAGCGGAATACGTGCGCCATTGCCGTCCCGCCGGCGCGTAAAACTCCTCCGTGTACTGTTCCAGCATGCGCAGCGAGTTGTAGCGCGGCAGCAGTGTTGCGATCGAATGCTTCGCCATCTCCACCCAGCCGGGCGGATACCCCATTGCGCCGCGCGCGTAGTACAGCGGAATGACTTTGTCCTGCAGAATTTCGTACAGCGTGCGGGCCTCCTCCTGGTCGCGCCGGCGCTCGTCGAGCAGCGAAGAAGCCGGCTTGATGCCCCAGCCGTTGCGGCCGTCGTAGGCCTCGTCCCACCAGCCGTCGAGCACGCTCAAGTTGAGCACGCCGTTGATGCCGGCTTTCATTCCCGACGTTCCGGACGCCTCCAGCGGATGCACCGGATTGTTGAGCCAGAGATCGACGCCCGACACGAGCCGCCGCGCAAGCTGCATGTCGTAATTCTCGACGAGCAGCACGTGACCTTCGAACTCGGGCATCGCTGCAATCTCGGCGATGCGGCGTATCGACTCCTGGCCCGGCTGATCGGCCGGATGCGCCTTGCCCGCGAAGATCAGCAACACCGGTCGCTGCGGATTGCAGATGAGGGTGCGCAGCCAATCGAGGTTCTCGAATATCAGCGTCGCGCGCTTGTACGTGGCGAAGCGGCGCGCGAACCCTATCGTGAGCACGTTCGGATTGTTCGGGTCCGCCAGACGCAGCATGCGTTCGAGATGCGATTGCGAGCCCTGGTTGCGGGCATGGCGCTCGGCCACGCGAAAACGCACGAGATGCAGCATCTGTGCCTTGAGCGACTGGTGCGCGCTCCAGAACGGCAGATCCGGCATGAGGTGCAGGCCCTCCCACCGCGCCGGGTCCGTCAGATGGCGCGACCAGCCGTGGCCGACGTAGCGATCGAACAGCTCGCTCCATTCGGTGGCAAGAAACGTGGGCACGTGTATGCCGTTCGTGACGTAGCGCACCGGATTGTCGGGCGGCTCTATGCCGGGCCACAACGTCGCGCAGATGTTCGCCGACACCGCTCCGTGGATGTGGCTCACGCCGTTCTGGTGGCGCGAGCCGCGTATCGCGAGCGCCGTCATGTTAAAGTCGGTGCGCTGCTCGACGCGGCCTAGGGCGAGCAGCTGCTCCTCGGATACGCCCACTTCGGCGCACCAGTCGCGGAAGTATTCGCGAATCATGTCCTCGCTGAAGTGATCGTGCCCGGCCGGCACGGCGGTGTGCGTCGTAAAGACGGTGTTGACCGCGACCGCTTCCAGCGCGGTATCGAAGGGAACGCCGGCTTTCACGAGCGCGCGCATGCGCTCGAGGACGAGAAACGCCGCGTGGCCCTCGTTCATGTGCCACACGGTGGGCGCAAGGCCGAGCTCGGCGAGAGCACGCGCGGCGCCGACACCGAGGACGATTTCCTGCTCGATGCGGGTCGTCCGATCGCCGCCATAGAGGCGATGGGCGATGTCGCGGTCGCGAGCACTGTTCTGCTCGACGTCCGTATCGAGCAGGTACAGCGCGACATGACCGACCAGCGCCTGCCACACCTTCACGTGGAGGTCGCGCCCCGGCAGGCGCACGGTGATCATGAGATCGGAGCCGTCCGCTCGGCGAACGGCGGAAATGGGCAGATCCTCGAAATCCGAGTCGGCGTATATCGCCTGCTGTCGCCCTTCGGCATCCAGCGTCTGATGGAAGTACCCCTGGCGATAGAGCAGGCCCACGCCGACGAACGGCACACGCATGTCGCTCGCTGACTTGCAGTGGTCGCCGGCCAGTATGCCGAGCCCGCCGGAATAGATCGGCAGGCTTTCGTGAAAACCGAATTCGGCGCACAGGTATGCGACGAGATCGCCCTGCTGCAGCCCGCGCGTCGGCGTCACCGGCTCCTGGTGATACGTGTCGTACGCCGACAGCGCGTAGTTGTATGCGCCGCGATAAACCGGATCCTGTGCCGCATCGAGCAGCCGCTGCTGGTCCACCCGCTTCAGGAACGCCTTCGGGCTGTGACCCACCGCGTGCCACAGTGCCGGATGGATGCGTGAGAAAAGGCCGCGCGTGGGGCGGTCCCAGCTGTACCACAGGTTGTTTGCAAGCTCCGCCAGCCGCTGCAGGCGCTGCGGTATGAGCGGATTCACTTCGAGATCGTAAATCGTTCCCGGCATCGGGACTCCGTTCAAAGCTTCGAATTACTGGTAAGCGCCCGACGCAAGCGCGGGCGCGCCGCCTGTCCCCACCCGGCGGAAGGTCCGGGTGTAACCCAGGAATGAGATGCGTATCCACGCCGGCCGAGCCGGCGCGGGTAGGAGTTTAACGCACGCTGTGCAGCGACTGCCCCAGCATATCCGGTGTGACCAGCGTCACCCCGCGTGCGGTCCGGAAGAAACGCCTGCTGTCCGCTTCGGCATCGACGCCGATCACCGTGCCGTCGGCAATCTCGCAGCCGCGGTCGATGACGGCATTCTTGAGCACGACGTGCTGGCCTACCCGGACCTGCGGCAGCACCACCGTCTCCTCGACGAGGCTCTGGCAATCGACGCGCACAT
>JBLNBW010000130.1:0-5672 GCA_050260255.1 Rhodospirillaceae bacterium
ATACTGCACACGCCCAACGTGCTGGACCGGCTCGAAGGCGATGGTCCGATACCGATAGGCAACAGTCCCGAACAGTTCACCGCCTACATCAAGGCGGAGCAGGCGAAGTGGAGCAAGGTAGTGAAGGAGGCGCATGTCCGCATCGACTGAAGCGCCGGGCGCGCGGCTGCGCGAGGCATTTTTCTCCCCTCGTACCATCGCACTGGTCGGCGCATCGGCCGACACGACGAAGAACAATTCGCGGCCGCAGCGTTTCTTGAAAAAGCACGGCTACACCGGCCGCATCCTCCCGATCAATCCCGGGCGCAGCGAAATCCTCGGCGAGACCGCCTATCCCGATCTGCGCTCCGCGCCCGGTCCCATCGATCACGTCTTCATCATGGTTCCGGCCCCTGCCGTGCCGGGCATCATCGAGCAGTGCTGCGAGCTCAAGATTCCGGTCGCGACGATGTTCAGCGCGGGCTTCGCCGAGCTCGGCGAAGAGGGCGCGAAACGCCAGCGCGACATGGTGGAGCGCGCGCGCGCCGGGGGGCTGCGTCTGCTCGGACCGAATTGCATGGGCGTCATCAACGTGCATGACAAGACGCCGCTCACGGTGAACGCGGTGATCGAGCACGAGGCGCTCAAGCCCGGACCGCTGTCCGTGATTTCGCAAAGCGGCAGCATGCTGGGGACGATGATCACCCGCGCGCAGCCCCGCGGGCTTGGATTCTCCAAGTTGGTTTCCGTCGGCAACGAGTGCGACCTGGGGGTGGGCGAGCTCGCCGAAATGCTGGTCGACGATCCGGACACCGGCGCGATCCTGCTGTTCCTCGAAACGTTTCGCGACTCGGCGAATCTCGCACGCGCCGCGCGCCGCGCATACGAGGCAGGCAAGCCGGTCATTGCCTACAAGCTCGGCCGTTCCGGCGTGGGGCGCGCCGTTGCCACTTCGCATACCGGGGCGATGACCGGTCCCGACGAGATCGCGAACGCCTTCTTCCGTCAGCACGGCATCATCCGCGTCGACATGATCGAAAGCCTGTTCGAGACGCCCCGGCTGGTGATGGGGCAGAAGCCGCCGAAACAGAAACGCGTGGCCGTCGTGACGGGAACGGGCGGCGCTGCGGCCATGGTGGTCGACCGCCTGGGCGTCCTCGGTGCGGAAGTGGTTCCGCCGTCCGACGAGGTGATCGCAAACCTCGCCGCCAAAGACATACACATCGCGCAGGTTCCGCTGACTGACATTCCGATGGGGCGCAGCGAGGGCGGCCGCTATACGAACATTCTGTCGGAGCTGCTCGCGTCCGATCATTGCGATGCCGTCGTCTCGGTCATAGGGTCGAGCTCGCGCAATCCTCAAGTGCTGGTGGATCGCGTGTTGAGCGCGCAGCATCGCGACCGCAAGCCGCTGGCGGTGTTTCTCGCGCCCAAGGCCGACGATGGGCTGGTGATGCTGGAGCAGAACGGTGTGGCCAGCTTTCGCACGCCTGAAACCTGTGCCGACGCAGTGAACTCGTACCTCAACTGGCGGGCGCCTGCCGAGGCGCCGGTCATCGGCGCCGACGAAGTGGCTGCGGCGCGTGAGCTGCTGTCGCAATCGAAACGCTCGCGCCTCAACGAGCGCGATTCGTGCCGTCTCTTCTCGTCGCTCGGCATAGAGGCCGTCGACACTCGGGTGCTGCAGGCCCCTGCGGACTGCAGCAGCATGACAGGCCCACTCGCGGTCAAGATCCTGTCCGCGGATATACCGCACAAGACGGATGCCGGCCTGGTGAAGCTCAACGTGGCTCCCGCCGACGCGAGAGGCGAAGTGGGGCGCATGCTCGACGCCGCGCGCAGCGCATTCCCCAAGGCGAAGATAGACGGCGTGCTGGTGCAGCGCATGGAGCGCGGCGTTGCCGAAGTGATCGTCGGTTTCCGCCGCGACCCGGAGGTCGGTCCAGTCGTGCTGCTGGGAGCGGGCGGCATCGCGGCCGAGCTGCGCCGCAGCTATTGCGTGCGCATCGCGCCGGTCACGCTGGAACAGGCCCGGGCAATGATCGAAGAAGTACGCGAGCTTGCGCTGATACGCGGCTTCCGCAATCTGCCGCGTGGCGACGTCGATGGGCTGGCGCGCGCGATCTCATCGATGTCGCGCATCGCGGCGCTCCAGGATGTGACCGAGGCGGAAATCAATCCGCTGCTGGTACGGGAAGAAGGCAAAGGCGTGGTGGCGGTGGACGGGCTCGTCGTGTTCAGGGCGTAAAGATTTACCGCCAAGGACGCGAAGGACGCCAAGCGAAGCAATAGGAATGCTTGAGGGCCGCGTCTTGGTATGAGTACGCAAGAAGATTACGGAGCATCGGCCCAAGTTCGGGAAGCTTAAGACAATCATCAGTTATCGTTTTTACTTCGCGCCCTTTGCGTCCTTGGCGGTGATGAAGTGGTTTTCCTTTGTGTCCTTTGTGGCCTTCGTGGTGAAGCTTTGAACGGTTTAAGGAATAGACCATGAGCGAACAGTCAAAAGCAGCGAGCGCAAGGCTTGCGGCGCATGTTGCCAACACGCGCTACGAAATGCTGCCCGCGACCACGGTGCATGCGTTCAAGCGCGCTCTGCTGGATCACATGACTTGTGCGGTAGCCGGGTCGGCGATGCCGGTGTCGCGCACGCTGCTCGAGTACTACCGCGATAACGACGCCACGCGTGTTGCAACGGTCATCGGCGGCGGCACGAAATTGAGCGCCCCGAACGCCGCGCTCGTGAACGGCGCGAACACTCACGGCCTCGATTTCGACGACGGTCATACCAACGGTTCGGCGCACCCTTCCGGCGCCATTTTTCCTGCGGCCCTCGCCGCGGCAGAGCAATATGGCGCGAAGCCGCAGGAGGTGATCCTCGCCGTCGTGGTCGGTTACGACGTGATGACGCGCATTGCGGCGGCCATGCATCCGTACACGGCGCGCCACGGCTTTCACAACACGCCGGTATCGGGCGTGTTCGGTGCCGCAGCCGCCGTATCGAGCCTTCTCAAGCTCGACGCCGAACAGGCCAACAACGCACTGGGACTCGCAGGCAGCTTCGTCGGCGGCATCCGCCAATATCTCGATGAGGGCGCCGAGATCAAGCGCATTCATCCCGGCAAGGCGGCGCGCGACGGCTTGCTCTGCGCGGAGTTCGCCAAGCGCGGCATCACGGGTCCCAGCAAGATACTCGAAGGCCGCTACGGCTTCGCCGACACGCACGTGGGCGGTGAGATGAAATGGGACCGTCTTTTCCGCGACATCGGGCAGCACTACGAAATCGAGGATGTCTACTTCAAGCCGTATCCATGCTGCAGGCATTACCACGCCGTGATCGACGGCATCCGTGCCCTGCAGCAGGAGCACAAGTTCGCCGCCGCCGATGTGCGGCACATGCGTCTCGGCCTCTACGCGGTGGGCTACAACGGTCACGATCACAAGCACTGCGAAAACCTGCTCGACGCGCAGATGAGCGCTCCGGTGGCGGCGGGTCTTGCCGCAGTCGAGGGGGACATCGCCGCACACATGTTCCTGCCGGAAAGCCTGCAGCGTGCGGAGGTGCAGCGGCTCATACAGGCGGCCGATGCGTACATCGATGAAGAATGCGAAGCCATCTATCCCGGACGGCGCTCGGGCGCCGTCGCGATCACGCTGCGGGACGGCAGAGAGCTCAAGGCGCGGGTGCTCGACCCGAAAGGCGAAGGCGAGAATCCGATGAGCGACGACGATCTCAAGCGCAAATTCGTCGTGAACTGCGAGCCGGTGATCGGCAAGGCGCGCAGCGATGCGCTCATGGACGTCGTGTGGTCGTTCGACCGCGCGGCAAGCATTGCGGACCTGCTGCGGCAGGTGTGATTGTGAGTGAGGGGTAAGGAGTGAGAAGTAAGGAGTAAGCGCGGCGGCTTCTTGGCGCTCCTCACCCCTTACGCCTCACTCCTCACCATTTCTGAGCATAGCGAGGAAAAGCATGGATATACCGGATCGCATCATGGAAGGCAAAGTCGCCGTTGTCACCGGCGCGGGCGGCGGCATAGGGCGCGCGATCGCCCTCATGATGGCGCAGCAGGGCGCGAAGGTGGTGGTGAACGACCTCGGCACGTCGGTGAGCGGCGAGGGCAAGAACGAAAGCGTCGCGCAGAAAGTGGTGGACGAGATTCGTGCGCAAGGCGGCGAAGCGGTCGCGAATACCGACAGCGTTGCGGACTGGGACGGTGCGCACCGCATCGTGCAGACGGCTGTCGATGCCTTCGGGCGCATCGACGCCGTGGTGAACAACGCCGCGATATTGCGCGACGTCATCTTCCACAAAATGAGCAAGGAAGACTGGGACCTCTCGCTGTCGGTGGTCCTCACGGGCGGCTTCTACGTGAGCCGGGCAGCCGCGACGTACTTCCGCCAGCAGGGCAGCGGCAGCTTCGTGCACATCAGTTCTTCGTCCGGCCTCATCGGCAACAGCGGCCAGGCCAACTACTCGGCCGGCAAGATCGGTCTCGTCGGCCTGTCGAAGTCGATAGCGCTCGACATGCAACGCTTCAACGTGCGCTCGAACGTGGTCGCGCCCACGGCGTTCACCCGCATGACGGAATCGATACCGACCAAAACGCCCGAGGCCGCCAAGTACATGGCGGGCCGCGAGCACATTCCGGTCGAGAAGAACGCGCCGCTGGTGGTGTTCCTGTCGAGCGATGCCGCAAAGGACGTCACCGGCCAGGTGTTCTACTCGCGCAAGAACGAAATCATCATGTTCAGCCAGATGCGCCCGCTGCAGCGCATCCACAAGAGCGAAGGCTGGACGCCGCAGGACATCGCCAGGCACATGCTGCCCGCGTTCAAGGGCTCGTTCTATCCGTTGGACCGGACGCGCGAAGTGTTCCCGACGCATCTGCCGTAGGCAGAGGCTGAGGAGTAAGGCGTGAGGGGAGAGCAGTCGCTTACGCGTCGCTCAACCCTGCCCTTCCTCCTCACTCCTAACCCCTCACTCCTCACTGACCCATGATCGACCACCAACGTCTGCTCAACTGGAAGATTCCCGAGAGGCGGCAGTCCTATACGCTGCGCGACACGCTGTTCTATGCGTTGTCCGTCGGCTTCGGCGCCGATCCGGAGGATGAAGGGCAGGTGCGCTATGCGTACGAAAAGGATCTGGTCGTCGTTCCCTCCATGGCGACGGCACTGGCCGCTCCGGGCGGCTGGCTGCGCGATCCCGCGACCGGTGTCACCTCCGTCGGATTGCTGGCCGCCGAGCAGTCATTCGAAATCCACAGGGCGCTGCCGGGGGAAGGCACGGTCGTGGGCAAGTCGCGCGTCACCGAGGTCGCCGATCTCGGCGCCGAACGCGGCGCTGCGATTTATACCGAGCGCGAGATATACGACGAGCGCACGAACATGCTGCTCGCGACGGTGAGCGCGACGACCGTATCGCGGAAGGACGGCGGCTTTGGCGGTCCGCCGCGCAAGAGCCGGCCGAAGACCGTCATGCCGGAGCGCGCACCCGACGCGATCTGGGAGATGCAGGCGCCGGGCAATGCAGCGCTGCTCTACCGGCTGCACAACCCTATCGATCCCAGGCATCCCGATATGCATGCGGATCTCGAGCTGATGCGCAAGCTCGGTCATCCGCATCCGACGCTGCATGGGCTTTACATGATGGGTGTTGCATGCCACGCGCTTCTGCGCACGTACTGCGCATA
>JBLNBW010000131.1:0-8044 GCA_050260255.1 Rhodospirillaceae bacterium
ACGCGAGCTTTGCGGGCGCGCCCGTGACGAAAAGATCGATCGGCGTGACATGCGCGCGCGTGTGCCCCGCGGCCTCGATTTCGGCGGCGAGTTCATCGAGCAGTTCACCGCGCCGCGCCGCGACGCACACTTCGACGCCTTCGGCAGCCAGCGCTCGCGCGATCGCCCGGCCTATGCCCATGCTGGCGCCCGTGACTAGCGCCGTTCTTCCTTCAATTTTGAGATCCAATCACCATTCACCGTTCATGATTCACGCGAGTTAGCCCCGCATCCACGTACGCCATGCAATCCAGAGCTTGCGCACCGGCGTGAGGGCCGTGCGCTGCGTGAGCACCTGACACCCATCGTCCGCAATTTCCTTGAGCAACGTGCGATAGATCGCCGCCATCACGATGCCGGGCCGCTGGGCTTTGCGGTCGCCTGCCGGAAGCTTCGCGAAGGCCTGGTCGTAGTGATTCAGCGCGCGCTCGATCTGGAACGACATCAGCTGCTGGAAGTTTTCCGTTTGGCGCGCGCTCAGTATGTCCGCCTCCGATACGCCGAATCGCGACAGCTCTTCGAGCGGCAGGTAAATGCGATTGCGCCGCGCATCCTCGCCGACGTCACGTATGATGTTGGTGAGCTGAAAAGCCAGGCCCAGCTCCTCGGCGTAGTCCAGGGTGTCCGGATGCTGATAGCCGAAAATCTTCGCGGACAACACGCCCACGACGCCCGCCACGTGATGGCAGTAGTGCTTGAGGCCATCGAAGGTGGCATACCGATCGTGGTCGAGGTCCATGAACATGCCGGCCACGATTTCATGCAGGCGGTCTTCCTCTAGCTCGAAGGGCTTCACGATATCGGCCAGCGCCAGCGCAACCGGGTGCTGCGCGCCGCCCCGGTACACACGCTCTACCTCGCTGCTCCACCAGCCGAGCTTCGCGCGTGCGACATCGGCATCGCTCACTTCGTCCACGACGTCGTCGACTTCCCGGCAAAACGCATACAGCGCGGTGATGGCGCGCCGCCGCTCTTCCGGGAGAAAGAGGAAGCTATAGTAGAAGCTCGAGCCGCTCTGCGCGGCTTTCTGCTGACAATATTCGTGTGGATTCATCCGCGGCGTGTGTCCCGTGAACGGTGAGTGAGCAGAGGTGGCGATCGCGGGATTTCGAGATTCGTCGGTCAAGATATGAGCGCGCGCAGTCCGATGCGGGGCCAATCCCGCCACTTTAACACCGGGCGATGATGAAACACGTCACCGTGGACCGCGTCGATCTTGTCGAGGATGCGGCTGCCGCCTCCGATGATCATCCGCATTTCCAGACCGAGGCGGCCGCGCATCGCTCGACCCAGCGGCGCGCCCGACATGAGCATGCCGCGCGCCCGCGCGGTCTGTTCCCTCATGAATCGCGCCCACTGGGCGTCGTTGCGCGCGCGTCCTATGTCTCCCGGTGTGAGGCCGGCCTGTCCGAGCTCGTCCAGCGCGAGATACACGCGGCCCTTGCCGTAGTCGATGGCGATGTCCTGCAGGAAATTGATGAGCTGAAGCGCGGTGCAAATGGCATCGGAATGCTTGCGATTTGCTTCGGTGTCCGCCCCATAGATTACGAGCAGCAGGCGGCCGATCGGGTTTGCCGATCGTCGGCAGTAATCGAGGACGTCGGCGAAACGTGGATAGCGGGTGCGCATTACGTCCTGCTGGAACGCCGACAGCAGGTCGTGAAAGAGCTCCAACGGCAGCCGATACTGGCCTACGATCTCAGCCAAGTCGCTAAACCAGGCAACTTGCGGCGGCCGGCCCGACTCGATGTCTTTCAACCCCGCCCCGTAGCGCTGCAGCTCGCGCAGGCGTTCGGCTGCCGGCGCATCACCCTCGTCGGCGATATCGTCGGCCTCGCGCGCGAAGCGGTAAATCAGCGTCACTGGACGCCGGTAACGGGCCGGCAGCGCAAAGGATGCGACCGGAAAATTTTCGTAGTGATCGACCGGCATGGCGGTGGACAAAACCGGATTGCTATCAACCGGTTGCGGGCCGAAAAACTGCACGACGCGGCATTTCCGGCGCTGTCGCTAAACCCGCGAGTATATTACAATCAACAGCTTGCACGAGGTGCATAGGGCGAAAGTGGCGGAATTGGTAGACGCACCAGATTTAGGTTCTGGCGCCGAAAGGCGTGTGGGTTCGAGTCCCTCCTTTCGCACCAGACGACAACGCTGAAGGGTCTTGGATGCAAGCAAACTTGGAAACGCTGGGCCAGCTGGAACGCAAGCTCAGTATCGCAGTGCCGATGTCGGAGATAGACGGAGAGGTCGAAACCCGGCTCAAAAAGCTGTCCCGTACCGTGAAAATGCACGGTTTCCGGCCCGGCAAGGTCCCGTTCAAAGTGGTTGCCCAGCAGTACGGGCCGCAGGTTCGCCAGGAAGTACTGGGTGACACCCTGGAGAAGACCTTCGGAGCTGCCGTTAAAGAGCAGAATCTGCGCGTCGCCGGCTATCCCCGGTTCGAGGCAAAGCCGCCCGCGGAGGGCGCACAGCAATTCGAATACAGCGCCACCTTCGAGGTTTATCCCGACGTGGCGCTGGGCGACGTGTCGAGCCTGAAAATCGAGCGTCCGGTGCTCGAGGTGACGGAGCAGGATGTCGACAAGACCCTCGAAGTCATGCGCAAGCAGCGCGCGACGTACGAGACGGTGCAGCGCGCCGCCCAGGATGGCGATCGCGTGACCATGGATTATCGGGGCACCATAGACGGCACGGAGTTCGCTGGGGGCGCTGCGCAGAACCAGCAGGTGGTGCTCGGCGAAGGGCGCCTGCTTCCGGATTTCGAGAAGCAATTGCCCGGGATGCAAGCCGGCGACGCCAAGTCGTTTGAATTGCGTTTTCCCGACGACTATCATGGCAAGGAAGTCGCAGGAAAAACGGCGACGTTCGAAGTGAAAGTCACCGAGGTCGCTGCCCCGAAATTGCCGGAAATCGACGCCGAGTTTGCGAAGGCGCTCGGCGTGGCGGATGGCGACGTTGCCAAGCTGCGCCAGGAAGTGCGCACGAACCTGGAGCGCGAGGTGAAAACCCGCCTCAAAGCTCGCGTGAAGGACAGGGCGATGCAGGCGCTGATCGACACGACGAAGATCGACGTGCCGAAATCGCTCGTTGCCATGGAAGTGGAGCGGCTGCAGCAGTCGACGCGGCAGGATCTTGCCGCGCGCGGCGTGAAAGTGACGGACGAGACGCCGCTGCCCGCGGATCTGTTCGAAGCCCAGGCGCAGCGCCGCGTGACACTGGGCCTCATTCTGGCTGAGCTCGTCAAGCAGCATCAGCTGCAGCCCAAGCCCGAGCAGGTCCGGGCCGCGGTGGAAGAGCAGGCGCAAAGCTACGAGAGGCCCGAAGAGGTCGTCCGATGGTTCTACCAATCCCCGGATCGGCTGCGGGAGATCGAATCGCTGGTCCTCGAGGACAACGTGGTGGACTGGGTGTTGAAGACCGCCAAGGTCGAAGACGCACCGGTGCCGTTCGATGAATTGATGGGAACTCGTTGATGAGACGTTATTTTGAGCCGCAGGCGATGATGACCGAACCGCAGGGCTTGGGCCTCGTGCCCATGGTCATCGAGCAGAGTGGGCGCGGCGAACGCGCCTACGATATTTACTCGCGCCTTCTGAAAGAGCGCGTGGTGTTTCTGGTCGGACCGGTGACCGAGGTGACGGCGAACCTTATCGTCGCGCAGCTGCTGTTTCTCGAGTCGGAAAACCCGGACAAGGATATTTCTTTCTATATCAACTCGCCGGGCGGATCGGTGTCGGCGGGAATGGCGATTTACGACACCATGCAGTTCATCAAGCCCGACGTTTCGACGCTGTGTGTCGGGCAGGCGGCAAGCATGGGCGCGCTGCTGCTCGCCGCCGGCGCGAAAGGCAAGCGTTTCTGCCTTCCGAACTCGCGCGTGATGATCCACCAGCCGCTGGGCGGCTTCCAGGGGCAGGCTTCCGATATCGAAATTCACGCGAAGGAAATTCTGTATCTGAAGCAGCGCTTGAATGAAATTCTGGCCAAACACACGGGCCAGAAAATCGACACTATCGAAAGAGACACCGACCGTGATAATTTCCTGTCTGGAGAGCAGTCGGTCAGCTATGGTCTCGTCGATCGCGTGCTCACCAGCCGAACTGAAACCGTTGCTTGAGGTCCTAGCCTGATGGCAAGCGAGGGGAAAGCCCGATATGTCTGACAAGGTCGGCGGCGAAAAGCTGCTGTATTGCTCCTTCTGCGGCAAGAGCCAGCACGAAGTGCGCAAACTGATAGCCGGGCCTTCCGTCTTCATTTGCGACGAGTGCATAGAGCTCTGCAACGATATCATCCGAGAGGAGACGCAGGGCGAGCACGCCACCAAGGGCACGAAGTCCGATCTGCCCGTTCCACGCGAGATCCGTTCGATACTCGATCAGTACGTGATCGGGCAGGACCTCGCGAAGAAGATACTTTCCGTCGCGGTGTACAACCACTACAAGCGGCTGAAGACGATCAACAAGGCGGACGACGTCGAGCTGGCGAAGTCGAACATTCTGCTCATCGGCCCCACCGGCTCGGGCAAGACCCTGCTCGCGCAGACGCTTGCACGGCTGCTCAACGTGCCGTTCGTGATGGCTGATGCGACCACGCTCACCGAAGCGGGCTATGTCGGCGAAGACGTCGAGAACATCATCCAGAAGCTGCTCCAGAAGTGCGACTACGATGTCGAGAAGGCGCAGCGCGGCATCGTGTACATCGACGAGATCGACAAGATTTCGCGCAAGTCCGACAACCCGTCCATCACGCGCGACGTGTCGGGCGAAGGCGTGCAGCAGGCGCTCCTCAAGCTCATCGAAGGCACGATAGCGTCGGTACCGCCGCAGGGCGGTCGCAAGCATCCGAACCAGGAGTTCGTGCAGGTCGACACGACGAACATCCTGTTCATCTGCGGCGGCGCATTCGACGGTCTCGACAAGATCATTCGCGCGCGCTCGGAGAAGGGCGGCATTGGTTTCGGAGCGGAAGTCCGCAGCAAGGACAACCGCAAGGACATCGGCAAGATGCTGCGGGACGTGCAGCCCGAGGATCTGATCAAGTACGGCCTGATTCCGGAGTTCGTCGGCCGTTTGCCGGTCGTGGCGACACTCGAGGAGCTGGACGAGCCGGCGCTGATACAGATACTCACGCAGCCGAAGAACGCGCTGCTCAAGCAATATCAGAAGATGTTCAGCATGGAAGGCGTCGAGCTGGAGGCGCGCGATGCGGCCTTGCGGGCGATCGCCAAACGCGCGCTGGAACGCAAAACCGGCGCGCGCGGTCTGCGCTCGATACTCGAGCAGACGCTGCTCAACACCATGTTCGACCTGCCGTCCATGGAAAACGTGGTGAAGGTGGTCGTCGACGAGGGCACGATCCTCACCGATGCGCCGCCGCTGCTCATTTATTCCGACCAGCCGAAGGTCGCGGGTTCCAACGTCTGACCCCGGCACAGGCGCCGGTCCAGGCCGGCACCATCACGCCGCCCGGCGTCATCTGTGCCGGCGCGGCTTGAAACCCGGGTATTGCCCCCCATCTTTGGACGAATTGACTACACAAGGTGAACCTGATGTCACTGCCTTCCGAACCCGTCGTTAACCCCGCCCAATTGCCGCTGCTGCCGCTGCGCGATGTGGTGGTGTTTCCGCACATGGTCATCCCGCTTTTCGTGGGGCGGCCGAAGTCGATCAAGGCGCTGGAAGCCGCGATGGAAGCGGGCAAGAGCATCGTGCTGGTCGCGCAGAAATCCGCGGCCAAGGACGATCCGGCCCCCGAGGACCTCTATGCCATCGGGACGATAGCCAACATTCTGCAGATGCTGAAGCTGCCGGACGGCACGGTGAAAGTGCTGGTCGAAGGCAGCCAGCGTGCGCGCATCGACGACGTGGTGGACCTCAAGACGCACTATGCCGTCGGCGCCACGCCCGTGCCGGTCGAGACGCTCGGGGATCACGAAACGGAAGCAATGCGCCGGACGATGATCCAGCAGTTCGACCAGTACGTGAAGCTCAACAAGAAGATTCCGCCCGAAATTCTCACGTCGCTGGCCGGAATCGACGAAGCCGGGCGCCTCGGCGACACGATCGCCGCGCACCTGCCGCTCAAGCTGGAGCAGAAGCAGGAAGTGCTCGAAATGTTCGACGTGAAGCAGCGTCTGGAGCATCTGCTGAAGCTCGTCGAGGGCGAGCTCGACATTCTCCAGGTCGAAAAGCGCATTCGCGGCCGCGTGAAGCGTCAGATGGAGAAGAGCCAGCGCGAGTACTACCTCAACGAGCAGGTGAAAGCGATCCAGAAAGAGCTCGGCGAGATGGAAGAGGGCGCGGACCTCGACGAAATCGAGAAGCGCATCAAGGCTGCCCGCATGCCCAAGGAAGCGCGCAAGAAAGCGGAGGCGGAGCTCAAGAAGCTGCGGCTCATGTCGCCGATGTCGGCCGAGGCCACCGTCGTGCGCAACTACATCGACGCCATCGTGTCGTTGCCGTGGCGCAAGAAAAGCAAGATCAGCACGGACCTCGGTCTCGCCGAGAAAGTGCTGGACGAGGACCACTACGGCCTCGAGAAAGTGAAAGAGCGCATCGTCGAATACCTCGCCGTGCAGCAGCGCGTCGACAAGGTGAAGGCGCCCATTCTGTGTCTCGTCGGCGCGCCCGGTGTGGGCAAGACCTCGCTCGGCCAGTCCATCGCGCGCGCGACGAACCGCAAGTTCGTGCGCATGTCGCTCGGTGGCGTGCGCGACGAAGCGGAAATCCGCGGCCATCGCCGTACGTACATCGGCTCGATGCCCGGCAAGATCCTGCAGAACATGACCAAGGTCGGCGTGAGGAACCCCTTGTTCCTGCTCGACGAAGTGGACAAGATGGGCATGGATTTCCGCGGCGATCCTGCAAGCGCGCTGCTGGAAGTGCTGGACCCCGAGCAGAACCACACGTTCGTCGACCATTACGTCGAGGTGGAGTACGACCTGTCCGACGTGATGTTCGTGGCCACGGCGAATACGCTCAACATTCCGCCTGCGCTGCTGGACCGGATGGAAGTGATCCGTCTCTCCGGCTATACCGAAGACGAGAAGGTCAACATCGCTCAGCGTTACCTCCTGCCGAAAGGCATGAAGAACCATGGGCTGAAGGAAAACGAGCTGGTCGTCTCGGAGAGCGCGATACGCGACATCATTCGCTACTACACGCGTGAGGCCGGCGTTCGCAGCCTGGAGCGCGAGATTTCCAAGATCTGCCGCAAGGTGGTGAAGGAGCTCGTTCGTGCGGGCGAGGACAAGAAGGTCTCGGTCACCGCGCGCAATCTCGACAAGTACCTGGGCGTGCGCCGCTACAGCTTTGGCATGGCGGAGAAGAAGAACCAGATCGGCCAGGTCAATGGGCTTGCATGGACCGAGGTCGGTGGCGAGTTGCTGACGATCGAAGCGGCGACGATGCCGGGCAAAGGCAAGATGACGACGACCGGCAAGCTGGGCGAAGTCATGCAGGAGTCGGTGCAGGCCGCGTTGTCGGTGGTGCGTGCGCGTTCGCAGCGCCTCGGCATACAAGCGGAGTTTTATCAGAAGAACGACATTCACATTCACCTGCCCGAGGGCGCGACGCCGAAAGACGGTCCGAGCGCGGGCATAGGGATCGTGACGGCGATGGTCTCTGCGTTGACCGGCATACCGGTCCGTGCGGACGTGGCGATGACGGGCGAGATCACGCTGCGCGGCGAAGTGCTGCCGATCGGCGGCCTCAAGGAGAAGCTGCTCGCGGCCCATCGTGGCGGGATCAAGACCGTGCTGATTCCCGAGGAGAACGTGAAGGATCTCGCCGAGATTCCCGACAACGTGAAGAATCGTCTGGAGATACATCCGGTGAAGTGGATAGAGACCGTGCTGGAGCTTGCGCTCGAGCGCAAGCCTCAAGCACTGCCGGAGCAGCAGGACGCCGAGCGCGTGCCTGCGGCCGTATCGGAGACGCCGGCGCCTCCCGCGATCAAGCACTGATCGAATGTAGTTGAGTTGCGAAGGGCCGCCTCGCGCGGC
>JBLNBW010000132.1:0-12828 GCA_050260255.1 Rhodospirillaceae bacterium
CGAAAGGCGACCGACCTCGCTCATCTCGCGCAGCGCGTCGAATGCTACAAGCGCCAGGGCAGGTGCATCGTCTTTACCAACGGCTGCTTCGACATACTGCACCGCGGACACGTGACGCTGCTGCAGCAGGCCAAGGCGATGGGTGACGTGCTGATCGTCGCAGTGAACGGCGACGCGAGCATCCGGCGCTTGAAGGGGCCCGGCCGCCCCATCAACGCACTGGAAGACCGTCTGCAGGTCCTCGCCGCGCTCGGCTGCGTCGATCATCTCGTGAGCTTCGACACCGACACCTCGTGCGAGCTCGTGAGGATGCTGCGTCCGCACGTCTTCGTGAAGGGCGGCGACTACACGAGGCAGACGCTGCCGGAAGCCGCGGTGGTGGAGGCCGTGGGCGGGCGCGTGCAACTGCTGCCGTATCTCGCGGACCGGTCCACCACTGTGCTCATCGACCGCATGCGCGCGCGGGCATGCGTTCGGGACACGGCACGCACGCATCGCTCGGTCGGCAGCGTTCGATCATGACTGCACGCGTGGATGTGCTGATCCCGACGCTCGCCCGTCCGGCGGCACTCGCAATCACGCTCACCGCGCTCGCCGCACAGACGCACCGCGATTTCCGCGTCGTCATCTCCGACCAGAGCGACGACGCGGGCACCCTGCGCGCACCGGAGCTGCAGACGCCGTTGCGTCTTCTTCGCGCGCTGGGATACGAAATCGAAATTCATCGCCATCTTCCGCGGCGCGGCATGGCCGAGCAGCGCCAGTTCCTGCTCGATCGCGCGTCGGCATCCTATGCGCTGTTCCTGGACGATGACATCATCCTTGAACGCGACGGGATCGAGCGCATGCAGCGCGCGATCGAAGAGGAGCATTGCGGGTTCGTCGGCTGTGCGGCGCACGGGTTGAGCTATGTGCACGAGGAGCGCCCCCATCAGCAGCACATCGAGTTCTGGGAAGGCCCCGTCGAGCCCGAGCACATAGAGCCGGGCGGCCCCGCATGGCCGCGTCATCACCTCCACAGCGCGGCGAACCTCTTTCACGTGCAGCGCCGCCTTGGCATCACGGCAGACAGGCAGCGCAAGTATCGCGTGGCGTGGGTCGGCGCCTGCGTGCTGTACGACACCCGGAAGCTGCGCGCGGCCGGAGGCTACGACTTTTGGGCGGCGCTGCCGCAGGAGCACTGCGGCGAGGACGTGCTGGCACAGCTGCGGGTGATGGCGCGCTATGGCGGCTGCGGTCTCATACCATCGCCGGCGTACCATCAGGAGCTGCCCACGACGGTGCACGATCGCCGTGTCGATGCGCCCTTCGCGCTGCGTCACCTGCACGAGTCTTTCGCACCGCGTTCGCTGCGCTGCCCGCTGCTCGCCGCACATGAGCGGACCCCGGCGTGAACGAGCGCACCTGCTCGTGCCGCGGGTAAGCGCGCGCGATGTCTCGTTCGTCCCGGAAGTCGATGTCGCAGATCGTGTGAGCCGCGCGCGAGCTGCAGCGCGCACACCCGCCGATCAACGCAGCGTAATGCCGGCCGCGGTGAGCGCCTGCGCGGCGCGCACGGTGATGTCGCTGCGTATCTGCATCCAGTCCGCGGCGTCATTGGTCCAGGCGCGCAGCTCCAATCCCATCCAGTCGGGCCCGAGCCGCGTGACGATGGCTTTCGGCGGCGGCTCACCGATGATTTTCGGATGCTCGGCGGCAGCGCGCTCCAGCGTCTGGATCGCCTTTTCCGGGTCGGCTGCGAGAACGACGGATACCGGCACCTCGATGCTGCGCGTGCGACTCGAGAACGTCCAGTTCGTAAATCGATCCGAAATCAGCTTGCCGTTCGGCACGATGAGCTCGGCGCCGTTGGCCGCGCGTATCACGCTCGCGCGTATGCCGATGCGCTCCACGACACCGGTCGAGCTCGGGTCCATCTCGATCACGTCGCCCACCTTCACCGGACGCTCGAACAACAGGATCAGGCCGGACACGAAGTTATTGAAGATGTTCTGGAGACCGAAACCGACACCCACGGTGAAGGCGCCCGCCAGTATCGTCGCTTTCGTCATGTCGAAGCCGAGCGCGGCCACGGCGGCGAAAAATCCGACCACCAGGATGACGTAGTGCGCCATCGTCGAGATTGCGTAAGGCAGCCCGCGCGCGAGATGCACGCGGGGATACACGTCCTCCTCGAGAAGAAATCGCACCAGGCGCGACACGATGAAGGCCGCCCATACCGTGAGCGCAAAAGCCAGGACGTCGCCCAGCGACAGACGCAATGATCCGACCACCGCTTCGGCGCTCAGCGTGCTGCGCACCGCGCCGAACAGCCGGTCTCGCACCGTGAGCCGCTCCAGGGTGAAGAGCGCCCACAGCACGATCGCCGCCCACTGGAGCGCCTGCCGAATGCGATGACGCAGCGCGATGCGGTGCCGCTGCACCATGCCCAGTGCGTTGAGCGGCCCCACCCGCAGTGCGATCGTCGCAAGGCCATCCAGGATCGCCACCATGACGTACAGAATCAGGCCGAAGTACGCGCTGACCAGCATGCTGTTGCCGATCAGGTTCGCGAGCCGCACATATCCGGTGACATTCGCGATCAGCGTGGCCACGCAGGCGACGAGACTCACGAGCACCGCCAACTTCATGGTTAGCCGCAGGCGGTCCGCGGACGGATCGCCGCGCGGGTGACGCAAGTCGTGCAGCAGCCACCACGTGAACGTTGCCGCGGCCAGCATTTCGCCGACGAACAGCAATCGCGGCAGCAGCTGCAAGGCCGCGAGCACGGCGCGCAACTGGTCGATGAAATAAAACGCGACGAGCAGGTAGAGCGTCGGCCGCAGCTCGCGGTGAACGAGGCGGCGCAGTATATATGCCGTCGGTATCAGAGCGAGCGCACCGAATATCGCCCACAACAGCCTGGGCGCCTCCGGATAAATCCATCGCACGGCAAACAGGGTGACCACCAGAGCCGTCGCGATCGGCGTTTGAAAGACCAGCGCCGTGCGCGTGAGCTCCGGCTCGTGCGGCACCCAGCGCGCGATTGCACCGCGCGCGGCATAGAAGCAGGCGACGATCAATGCGAAGACTGCGGCGTGCAACAGGAAGGGTGCGACGGTACGCCTGGCATAGTCGCCCAATGAAGACAGCTGCGTGGCGAGCGAAGCGCGCACCTGCTCGTCAAGCGGTTGCACGCCTCCGGTAACGAGATCGGGATCCCACAGGGCAAGGCTGTCCTTCACCATGAGCTGGCTCACCATTTCGTCGCGCGCCTGCTTGAGCGTCGCGAGCGCCTCGCCGACCCGCGCCTCCTGCACTGCGACTCGCCCTTGCAGCGCGACGACCTGCGAGCGGTGACGCTCGGCGTGCTCGCGCGTGCTGCGTATCGCGGCAAGCTGCGCGTCGATGCGCGCAAGCACTTCCGATGCGGCTTCGGGAGGCGCCGCCTGCCGTGTCGCAAGCCACGTCTTTTCCAGCTGATCGAGCTGCTCCAGGTCTCTCGTGCCTCGCGCCTCGCTGCGGGAAAGGTCGCGCGCCCACTCGGTGAGCGTCTCGCGCTCGCGTCGCCATCCGGCCTCGAGCGAGCGCATCATTTCGAGCGGCGGCCGCTGCGCGAGTATGCGTCGGTGCTCCAACAACCGATCGTCGATCTCGCGAGTAAGCGCCGGCAGCCCGTCCGCCACCGTCTTCATCGCCGGATCGGTCGTCGCTCCGTTCTGCACTTCGCGCAGCCGCGTGGCAAGCGTCTCAGCCTGATCCGCGATGTCGGGAATGGCGATGGGTGTGGGAGCGGCCGGTTTCGGCGCTTCGCCGGGGGCCGGTGCAGGCGTCGGTTTTTCGGCAGAAGCCGCGGCGAGCGGCAGAAGAAGCAGGAGTAAGAACAGGCGCGCCATAATCATGCGCGCACGTGCCGCAATGTTCGTTCCTGCCGGCCGGCGTCCCGATCAGTCGGCGAGGAAGTCCATGACAATGCGATTGAAGTCGTCGGGCCGCGTCTTGGAGAGGGAGTGTCCGCCGCCGTCGAGCACCACGAGCTTCGATCCCGGTATCGCAAGGGCGAGCGCCTCGGCGTAATAGCTGGGCGTGATGTAGTCGTTGCAGGACGCGAGTATCAGCGTCGGCGACTTGATGTGCGGCAGTCCCGCCCGGCGATCGAAGGCGAGCAGCGCGTCGATGCGCCCGATGGAAACTTCCACAGGCGGCGCGGCCGACGTGTTGCGAGCGCGCTCTTCGTCGATCTCGGCGTCATGGGCGTTGATGTAATCGTGCGGATACAGCCACAGCGGGTGGAACATCGCGTGCAGGCCCGGCCCGCACTGACGGTACATTTCACGCCGCGCCTCGAACAGGCGCCTAAACCACGGATCGCAGTGCGTCCACGTGCTGCACATCACGAGCTTGTTCACGCGTTGCGGCTGCTCGATGGCGAGGGTCTGCCCGATCGCGCCACCGGTGGAAAGCCCGCACAAGTGCGCGCGTGCTATCCCCAGGGCGTCCATCAGCATCGCGAGCTCGTTCGCCATCTCATCCAGCGAGAATTGGCGCTGCTTCTTGTCGCTTTGCCCGGTTCCGCGCTGGTCGTACGTGATGACGCGAAATCGCGACGAGAATGTCGGCACCTGCGGCGCCCAGTAACGGCCGACACCGTTCAATCCGCTCACGAGTATCAGCGGTTCGCCGCTGCCATGCTCCTCGTAATGGATCTCACCGTCTGCGACTGCGATCTTCGGCATGGCCCCTCCGTGACGCTTGCATCATGATTCCTGACCCGTGATCTCGCGCGCGACGAAGTCGCCCTACCCCTCCCGCCTCACGCCTCCCGCCTCCCGGCGCGGGAAGCCGCAGCGAGCATCACGCGATTGCGACCCTCCTGCTTGGCGCGATAGAGCGCCTCGTCCGCGGCCTTCACCATCGCGTCCACCGAAGCATCCGGCGCAGCGACGCAACAGCCGACGCTGACGGTGAGCGGCACCGATACCTCGCCGACCTGCAACGGATGTTCCTCGACGGCGATTCTTAACTTTTCCGCCGTCGCGAGGAGTTCGTCGGGCTCCGTCACGCCGGGCACGATGATCAGGAATTCTTCGCCGCCCCAGCGGGCGCATAAATCGTACGCCCGCATGACCTCTCGCAGGAGGTTCGCACAACGGACGATCGCCTCGTCGCCGATGCCGTGACCATACGCGTCGTTGATCGACTTGAAGCCGTCGATGTCGATGACCAGCACGCCGAGCAGCCCGCCTTGGCGCTGCAGCCGGTTCTTCTCGATCTCTATGCGATCTATCATCCCGCGCCGGTTGAGCAATCCGGTGAGATAGTCGGCGTACGCAAGGCGTTCCAGCGCCGCAGTGCGCTCGGCGATCTGCGTCTCCAGTCCGGTCGTATGATCGCGTATGCGCTTCGCCATGCCGGCAAAGGTGCGCCCGAGCCGGCCGATCTCGTCGCTCCCGTCGACCGGCGTCCGGGTGTCGTACTCCCCTTCGGCGATGCGGCTCGCGGCGGCGTCCAGCGCGCTCACACGCCGCAGCACGAGACGATCGAATGCAAGCCCCGCCACCAGGAGCGCCATGCCGAGGGAGCCGATCAGCACGACGGCGACGGCAGTGACGTAATGCCTTTTCTGCGCGGAGTCCGGATGCGTCAGCGTGACGAGGAACCACTTGATGTCCGGCAGATAGGTAATGCCGGCGACGTGCGTCATGCCCTGTATCGAAAGCAGCAGCGAACGCGTGTCACCCTGCCCGTTGGCGAGCCCGTCGATCGCGCGGCGCAGCGCAACCCGTTGCGCATCCGTGTCGACCAAGTTGTATATGGTGCTCTGCTGCTCCTGGCGCTGCCGCTTGGCGATGGAGGCGAAATCGATGATGGAAACGTCGTGATGCGCCTGGATCGCGCCGTTCCGGTCGAGCAGCATATTGGTGACGCCCGGCTGCGCGCTGCTCACGACGCTCTTGATGAAGTCGGACAAGTCCACGCCGGTCCCCATCACGGCGAGCGGCTGCCCGCCGACCTTGAGCACCGTGTTGATCCAGACCTTGGTCACGCCGAGATGGCGATCGGTATCGACGTTGAGCTGATAGTCCTTCACCAGCCGCTGCGTCTCGTAGAACCACCCGTCCTTCGGTATGTCGCGGCTCAGCGTGTAGCGCGGCTCCTGCAGCGGGTGCCCGCCGCGGTCGTCGTTGAAGTAGTAATGCCCCGAGCTCGCGATCGCGAAGAAGTAGCTGCGGCTGCGGTAAAAGGCACGGTAATCCTCCAGCTCGGCCACGGCGCTTTGCCGCAAGCTCACGTCCGATTCGTTCGCCACCCATGTCTTGAGCAGCGGAGAGCTCGCCATCTTCTGCGTCAGCGTGATTTCGCGCAGGAGGAGCTGCAGCACTTTGGATTTTTCGTACAAGACGCTCTTCTCGGCGAACCAGCCGGACAGCGTATGGACGAGCTCGCGGGTAAACCAGTCGACGACCGCGTAGCTCGCTGCTGCGCCGACGACGAAGATGAGCAATCCTATGACGAGAAAGCGCGTGCGCAGGGAAGCCGCCACACGCGCCGTCGATGAAGTCGCATCCCCCGCATTCATGATGTCGTTATCCCGTCTATGGTTCTTGTCACGAGGCGTGTGCATCGCCCGCACCGCCCCTCCCGCGCCGGAATGCTAAAAACTTTCCGGCTTCACCCTCGCCTCGCGCACTACCCGGCCCCACTTCTCGATTTCCGCCTGCAAAAGCTTGCCCAATTGCTCCGGCGTGCTGCCCACCGGTTCCGCCCCCTCGGCCGTGAGGCGCGCATGTACGGCAGGAACACGCAATGCCGCTGCAACGTCCGCCTGGATCCTGTTCACCACCGCAGCCGGCGCACCGGCAGGCGCGATCAGCGCGTAATAACTCTTCACGTCGAAGCCGGGCAGGCCGGACTCCGCGATCGTCGGCAGTTCCCGCATCGCCTGCGACCGTCGCTCCGTGGTCACGGCAAGCACGCGCAGGCGCTGGGACGTGATGAAAGGCATTGCGGCGAGGAAATTGTTGAACATCGCCTGCACCTCACCCGCGATGAGATCGTTGTTCGCCGGTGAAGCGCCTTTGTACGGCACGTGCACCACGTCGATTTTCGCCATGCTCTTGAAGAGCTCCATGCCGAGGTGCGGGCCGCTTCCGTTGCCCGAGGATGCATAGGCGAGCTGCCCGGGCCGCGCTCTGGCAAGCGCGATGAACTCGCGCACCGATTTCGCCGGCACGGAAGGATGCACGGTGAGAATGTACGGGTACTGGGCCATCAACGTCACGGGCGTGAAATCACGCATCGTGTCGTACGGCAGCTTGGGATACAGCGACGGGTTGATGGCATGATTGGCGATGACGACACCCAGCGTGTAACCGTCGGGCTTCGCCTTGGCGATCATCTCGGTGCCTATGATCCCGTTCGCACCCGCGCGGTTGTCGACGATGACGGGCTGTCCCCACGCCTCATTGAGCTTCTGCGCCACCGTGCGCGAAATGATGTCGGTGCCGCCGCCGGGCGGGAACGGGACCACGATGCGCACCGCACGGGTCGGGTACTGCGAAGAAGCCTGTTGCGCTACGGCAGCGTGCGAGCAGGCGGCGAGCAAAAGCGCACAGATTGCGACTTCAGGCTTCATGGCAGGGCACTCCGTCGTGGCGCGAGACGAAGTGCAGCAGCGCGGTGGCGCACGTCGCAGGCGCGATATGGTGGATCATGTGATAGCGCGTGGGCAGATGGACGATACTGAAGTCGCGCAGCTGCTCGACGAGCATGTGCTCCTGTTCCGCGCTGGTGATGGGTCCCTCGGTGGGATACAGCCCGAGGACCGGCGCCTCGATGCGCGGCAGAAAGCTCGCCGCATTCGCGCCGTTCACGAGCCGTGAATAGGCGAGCTGCACCTCGTAATCGCTCTTGGCGAATTCGGCTTCGTACCATTCGAGCAGCCCCGGGTCGCAGTCGGGCGGGAAGCGCGTGCTGCGGTTGGTAGCCTTGAGCCACGCCTCGCGCCCCATTTCCTTCATCGCATCGACGCGAGAGCCGTGGCCCATCGAGTACTTCGCCTTCATGGCGTCGCTGATGTAGACCGGCGTTGCAACGAGCGTGAGCGTGCGCACCAGCTCGGGGTGCAAGGCGGCGAGCGCGATGCCCAGTATTCCGCCCATCGATTCGCCGCAGAAATGCACCGCCCCCCCATCCAGCTCGCGAACGAGCGCGGCGATATCGCCCACGAGGCTCTCGACCGTGATGCCGGTTTCGAGATCGAAGCCGGCTCCCGAGCGCCCCAGCCCGCGCGCATCGGGACGCACGACCTTGTAATAGCGGCTCAAGTACGGCACCCAGCTGTACCAGACGCGACCCGACCGGCCGTTGCCATGCTGGAGGATGAGGTAAGGCGCCTGCTTCCAGGGGTCGGTGCAGTCGTCTATCGTGTAATGAAGGTCCGGCTCGCCGGCGCGTTTGAGCTCAGGCATGTGTGCTTTCCTTGAATCCGAATAGCGCCATCGCCGTCGCCCCGAGTATCTCCTCGCGCTGCACGGTATCGGGCACCCACGCGTCCAGCCATTGCAGACACTGCGCGTAGGAGCGTCCGGCTTCGTTCTGCGTCCACGGCCAGTCGCTGCCCCATACGAGACGGCGCGAGCCGCCGGCGCGCAGCAGCGCATCGGCATAACGCTGTGCACGCTCGATGCCGCCGACGCGATACGGGGCGGACAGCTTCACCCACAGCCTTCCACCGGAAAAAGCGGTGAGAATGCAGCGCAAGCCCGGGCAATCGAGGCCCAGCTCGGGATCCGGGCTTCCGAAATGATCGACGACCACTTTCACGCCGCTCGCCAGGATGTCCGGCAACCAGTGCGCGAGCCGCGGGCCTTCGCCGTAGATCTCGACATGCCAGTCGAGCTCGGCACAGCGCTCGAAGAGCTTCTGGTATCGGGACGACTTGAAATCGGGGACGAGGTCGTCGGCCCTCTTGTAGAGATTGAGCCGGATCCCGGCAACGCCCGTCGCCGCATACGATCGCAGCACTTCCGCGCCGATTTCCGGCTCGACGATGACGGTGCCGCGCAGGCGCCCGCGCGCTGTGGCGAGGCCTTCGAGCAGGTGCCGGTTGTCGGTGCCGAGAAAGCTCGGCGCGGTCAGCACACCGTATGCGATGCCATGCGCATCGAGAAGTGCGAGATACTGCCGCAGCGTCGCATCGTACTGGGGCGCGTGCCGGTGTCCCGGGGCGAGCGGCAGCGCCGTCGTGAAAATGTGGGCGTGCGTGTCGACGGCGTGACGCTGCGGGGAGACGTTCAAGGCGGGGCGCTCTCGGGTTTTCGGGCGATTTTAACCGATAAGGCGGGCGGATTTGCTTGCTGCAGCGGTACGCCGCATGGTACTTATGCGGCACGATGAACCGGGAGCTCGACTCTGCACACGAAGCCGCGCTGCGTTCGGCTCGAACGATGCGAGCGCGGGCCATCACTCTCACCGAATACTGGATGGGGCGCGACGTCGCCTACCGTCATGAACTCACGTGCGGGATAGAGCGGAATGCTGCGATCACCGTGGCGCGCGTGAATCAACTGTTGGCGGCCATGGCGCTGCATGGTCTCGAGGTCGAATGCAGGCCGGACAGCGGCAGCCCCGTGGCGAGCGGCTGGCGGCCCGTCGCGGTCAATGCCCGCATCCCCACCGCGGTGCCCGATTCCCCGCATATTTCCGGCTGCGCGTGCGATCTCTACGACCCGGCTAATGCGCTCGATGACTGGTGCATGGCCCATACGGACGTGCTCGTGCGCCTCGAGTTGTGGCTCGAGCATCCCGACTACACCGACGGATGGTGTCACGTGCAGATCGTTGCCCCGCGCTGCGGCAACCGCGTGTTCCGGCCGTGGTGAGCGATCCGGCCGCTAGCGATGCCGATCGAGGAACCCGAGCAGCGCGCGGTTGAAGATTTCCGGCTGCTCGATGTTCGAGAGATGCGCAGCCGAGGGAATGACGAGCAGCGACGAGCCGGGCAGATTTTCGTGAATCTGCCGCGCCATCTCGGGCGGCGTGCCGTGATCGTGCTCGCCGACCATGATAAGCACGCGACACTGGATCTCCGGTAAGCGCTCCAGCACATCGACCTTCGAAATCGCATGGCAGCAGCCGGCGAACCCGGCCACCGGCGTGTTGCGGATATCCTCGCCGATGCGCTTCATCACGTCCGGACGCGCTTTGCGGTACGGCACGGTGAACCAGCGCGCGAGCGTGCTTTCCACCAGCGCGTCCATGCCCTGCTCCCGCGCGACGCGTATGCGCTCGCCCCACATCGTATCCGCGCCGCGCGGGCGGCGGCTCGTCGTATCGGCAAGCACCATGCTTTGGAAAACGCCGGGATATTTGAGCGCGTAGGTCTCGCCTATCATGCCGCCCATCGAGAGCCCCACCCAGTGCGTGCGCGTGATGCCGACCTCGGCAAACAGCTCGTGCACGTCATCGGCGAGCTGCTCGAGCGTGTAGTCACCTGCCGGGGCCGGGCTGCGCCCATGACCGCGCGTATCGAAGCGCAGCACGCGGTAACCGTTCTTTACGAGCAATGCCGCCTGCTCGTCCCACATCGATATGTTGCAGGCGAGCGAATGCGACATCGTCACCCATGGGCCTTCGCCTTCGATACGGAAGTGAAGCTTCATGTCAGTCGGCGCGGATGTTCGCGGCCCGAGCGAGCGCCGTGTAGAGCTTCACTTCGGACGCGATGCGCTGATCGAAGCGCTCCGGCGCCGACGGTATCGGCTCGAGCCCCAACGGCGCCCAGCGCCGCTGCACCTCCGGCTCCATCAGAATCGCGGTGATCTCCGCGTTGAGGCGTGCGATCAGCGCACGCGGGGTCTTCGACCTCGTGAGCAGGCCGAACCACAGCTCCGACTCGAACCTCGGCACGCCGGCCTCGGCTATCGTCGGCACGTCGGGCAGCAGCGGATCGCGACGCGGTGAGGTGACCCCGAGCGCGATCACGCGGCCTTCTTTCGCGAGATTTACGGCGTTGGCGATGGGCGACATGAAGAAATGCACGCGCCCCGACATCGCCTCGGTAAGCGCCTCCGGTATGCCTTTGAACGGCACGTGCACGACATCGATCTTCGCCATGGCCTTGAACAGCTCGCCGGTGAAGTGCGACCCGCTGCCAACGCCGGCGGACGAGAAGTTGAGCTGCCGCGGCTTCGCCTGGGCCGCAGCGATGAGCTCTTTCACCGAACGAAAAGGCTGACCCGGCGAGACGACGAGCACGTACTTGGAGGTTGCAGTGCCCGTGATGCCGGCGAAATCGTGGAGCGTGTCGAACGGAAGCCTGGCATAAATCGCCGGGGCGACGGCGTGTGCGGAAGACACGGACAGCAGTGTGTAGCCGTCGGGATTCGCGCTCGCAGCGATCTGCGCGGCGATCGTGCCGCCGGCGCCGGGTCGGTTGTCGACGATCACCTGCTGCCGCCAACGCTCGGTGAGCTTCTGCGCGACATAACGCGCAGTGATGTCCGGTCCGCCGCCCGGCGTGAACCCGACGATGATGCGTATGGGCTTGCGGGGATAGTCGGCCACGGCGGCTGTGGCCGCGGCGTGTGCCGTAGCTGCCGCGCCGAGCGCGGCCGCGGCCACGCCCAGCCAATATATCAATGTCATCGCATCTTCCTCGGGCTAGGCGAGGATTGTAGCGGCAGCAAGTACTCGCATCCACAACGCCGTATGCGATAGCATGCGCTAGGTCATGGCTCCCCATACGGCGATACGCCGCGCACGCCGGCATGCGTAGCGTGCTCACGCGGCTCAAGCTGCACTTCACCGGACGGCGGGACGCGCTCGCCTTGGCGCTGCTCGGCATCGCCATAGGGCTCTTCTCTGGCATTATCACCGTCGCATTCCGCGTGGCCATAGAGTCCGGCGAGCGCCTGATCGCCTCACCCGAGGGATATCGCGCAGCGTCCGACGCAGTACGATTTTTCGGGCCTGTCGCCGGCGTCACGCTCACGATCGCATTCCTGTACTTCGTCGCCCGCGGCGCCGTGGCGACCGGTGTGGTGCATGTGCTGGAACGGCTCGCACGCGGCGAAGGACGTCTGCCGTTGCGCAATGCCATCGTGCAGTTCGTCGCCGCATCGCTGCTTCTCATGTTCGGCGTATCGATGGGCCGCGAAGGCCCCGCCATACACATCGGCGCGGCAAGCGGCAGCATCCTCGGTGAGGCGTTGCGCATCCCGGAGCGCAGCCTGCACACCCTTGCCGGGTGCGGTGTCGCGGCGGCAATAGGGGCGACCTTCAACACGCCGCTCGCTGGTGTGATCCTTGCGATGGAAGTCGTGCTGATGGAGTACACGATAGACGGCTTCACGCCGGTGCTGCTCGCAGGCGTGAGCGGCGCCGTCCTCGGGCGTCTCTTCTATGGCGATGCGCCGGCATTCGCCGTGCCGCAACTCGCGCTGGTATCTTTGTGGGAGCTGCCTTATATCGCCGTGATGGGGCTCGCCATCGGCGGCTACGCGGCGCTTTTCATCCTGTGGGCACGCACGCTCCTGCGCGCAACGCGGCGCGTCCCGTGGTGGCTCGGCATGTCGGCCGCCGGCGTCCTGGTTGGGGCGTGCGGCTACCTGGTGCCACAAGTGCTCGGCGTGGGCTACGACGTGATCGGCGACACGCTCGCCGGCAAGTATGTCTTCGGCACGCTCGCCGCAATCGTGGTGATGAAGCTCGTCGCGACCGGCATCGCAGCCGGCGCCCGGCTACCCGCAGGGCTGATCGGGCCGACACTCGTGATGGGGGTCGCGGCGGGCGGCGTGTTCGGCGCGATCGGCACTGCGCTCGTTCCCGACAACACGTCGAGCGTCA
>JBLNBW010000133.1:0-23077 GCA_050260255.1 Rhodospirillaceae bacterium
GCCTCGCCGAGGAGTTGTGCAAGACCAAGGACGGGGTCATCAACGTCAATATGGACGACGACGCCATCCGCGGCCTGACCGTCATCAAGGAGGGCGGAATCACCTGGCCGCCGCCGCCCCTCAAGTTGCCGGCCCCGCCTGCGCCCAAGCCCGCCGCTGCTGCGGTGCCTGCCGCGAAGAGCGGCGGCCACGGCCATGGCGCTGCCGGTGCGCCGGCATCAGCGAAGTCGACGGCGATCGTGTTCCTGCTCGGCGCTGTGGCGTTCTGGTTCATCGGTGCGAACGCACCCGCGGCATTCGTGCAGCACTTCACCGTCTTCGTGCTTGCGTGCTTCGTGGGCTACATGGTGATCTGGAACGTGACGCCGGCGCTGCATACGCCGCTCATGAGCGTGACGAACGCGATCAGCAGCATTATCGCGATCGGTGCGCTGGTCCAGGTTGCGCCGCCCATCGCGCAATCGGCGGACCGTCCGGTCTCGTGGATCATCGGGCTTGCGGTGGTCAGTATTGCGCTCGTCGCGATCAATATGTTCGGCGGCTTCGCCGTGACCCAGCGCATGCTGGAAATGTTCCGGAAATAGGAGACTTCACATGTCCGCAACGCTCGCAACAGTCTCCTACGTCGGAGCGACGATACTCTTCATCCTCAGCCTGGGCGGTCTTTCCAATCCCGAGAGCTCGCGCCGCGGCAATCTCTACGGGATCATCGGCATGACGATCGCGGTGCTCGCCACCGTGCTCGGACCGCAGGTGACGCCCGGCGGCTGGGGCTACATCGCCGGTGCGATGGCCGTCGGCGCAGTCGTGGGCATATACGCGGCGCGCACCGTGAAGATGACGCAAATGCCCGAGCTGGTCGCGCTGATGCACAGCCTGGTGGGTCTTGCAGCCGTGCTGATCGGCTACGCGAACTACATCGATCCGGCCACGGCGTTCCATATGATCGAGGGGCAGAGCATCCCGCTCACCAGCGCCGAAAAAGCGATCCACGAAGTGGAGATCTACGTCGGCGTGCTGATCGGTGCGGTCACCTTCTCGGGCTCCATCATCGCCTTCGGCAAGCTGTCGGCGAAGATCAGCGGCAAGCCGCTCCTGCTGCCGGGACGCCACTGGATCAACCTGATCGGCCTGCTCGTCGTAATCTGGTTCGGCCGCGAATTCCTCCATGCCGAATCAATACAGGCAGGCATGATCCCGCTCATCGTCATGACGGTCATCGCCCTGCTCTTCGGCATACACATGGTGATGGCGATCGGCGGCGCCGACATGCCGGTCGTCGTGTCTATGCTGAACAGCTACTCCGGGTGGGCCGCAGCAGCGACCGGCTTCATGCTGTCGAACGATCTGCTGATCGTTACCGGCGCGCTGGTGGGCTCGAGCGGCGCGATTCTTTCCTACATCATGTGCCGCGCGATGAACCGCAACTTCATCAGCGTCATCGCAGGCGGCTTCGGTACCGAGGGCGGTGCACCGGCAGCGAAGAAGGGCGGCGAGCAGCCGGCGGGCGAAGTCGTTCCCATCACTGCGGCGGAAACGGCGGAGCTGCTGCGGGAAGCGAAAAACGTCATCATCGTGCCGGGATATGGCATGGCGGTGGCGCAGGCGCAGCACACGGTGTACGAGATCACCAAGCATCTGCGCGAGAAAGGCGTCAACGTGCGCTTCGGCATACACCCCGTCGCGGGCCGCATGCCGGGTCACATGAATGTGCTGCTCGCCGAAGCGAAAGTGCCGTACGACATCGTGGAGGAAATGGACGAGCTCAACGACGACTTCCCGGACACGGATGTCGCCATGGTGATCGGCGCCAACGACATCGTGAACCCGGCGGCTCAGGAAGATCCGACCAGCCCGATCGCCGGCATGCCGGTGCTCGAAGTCTGGAAGGCCAAGACCTCCATCGTGATGAAGCGCAGCATGGCCGCCGGCTACGCAGGCGTGGACAATCCGCTCTTCTACAAGGAGAACAACCGCATGCTGTTCGGCGACGCGAAGAAAATGCTGGACGAGGTGCTGGTGGCGCTGAAAGGCTAGCCCAGCGCGCAGCTGTGAAAAAGCCGCGTCCCTTTTGGGGTGCGGCTTTTTTTGCGCTGCGCGAGTGAGGAGTGAGGTGCGGCTCGATGCGCCGATCGCCTTTTCTCCTTACTCCTTACTCCTTACTCCTTACTCCTGCCGGCCGAAAGGTGATGTCACCGTAATAGGCGTGAACGTTTTCTCCGGTGTTGTCGGTGTCCGTCATGATCGCGATGGCGGTCACCGCGCCCGGCTCTTCGCCGAACGCGCGCCGGTAATCCTCGTACACGTTGCGCGTCACCTGCTGCCATGCACCGACTTTTTCGCGTCCGGATTCGGCGACCACCATCTTGATGCGCGACGTATGCAGGTTCGGGATGATCGAATCGCGCGCCGCGCGGTTTTCCCAGATGTACATCAGAGTCGCATAGGGCAGCTGCTGCCCGGTGATGAGCCGGATGTTGTCGTAGAAGATGCGGTCGTCGAGCGGCAGCTTCTCGATGTCGCCCGCAAAGCTCACGACCACTCGCACCGGCGAGTCTTCGGTGCTCTTGCGCGTGTTGTCCGCCTTGCCGATGAGCGCGGTGACTTTCCACTGCCAGGTGAGCATAGGGTAACGGCGCACATCGAGCTTAAGCGGATGCACGAGTCCGGATGCGGACGCGTCGGCGCTCGCTTTCACGACGGTGCGGCCGTCGTAGTCGACCAGCCGATATTGGGTCGGTTTCTTGTAGCGGGAGAGAGTCCAGGGCCGCCAGCCGTCGGGGACACGATCGCCCGGCACATTCGCCGAGAAGTGGCGTACGTAGGGCAGCGTAACCGCTGGAGGCGCGGGGTGATCGGCCACCGGCGCGACAGCGCAGCCGGCTAACAGCGTCGTCAGCAACGTGGCTGCGACCTTCATGAACTCTCCTCGGAGCGGGCAGCCCGGCAAGGGCCCGGCGAAATTCTATAGCAGCCGCAGCCTGCTGCCGAGGATCAATTCATGACGAGGCGGTCGCGCGCGAGCGGCGGATTGCGAGAGAAGTAACGGCGGATGCCGGAGAAAATCGCCTCGGCCATCTTCGCCTGGTACGCCTGGCTCGAGAGCCGGCGCTCCTCTTCGGGGTTGCTGATGAACGCGGTCTCGACGAGGATCGACGGAATATCGGGCGACTTCAGCACGGCGAATCCCGCCTGCTCGACATGCGGTTTGTGCAGCTGGTTGATCTCGCCCAGCTCTGCCAGCACGGCGCGGGCGAGCTTGAGGCTGTCGTTGATCGTCGCGGTCTGCGACAGATCGAGCAGCGTCTGCTTGAGATAGGGATCGGGCACGTCGAGGTTGACGCCGCCGATCAAGTCCGCCTCGTTTTCGCGCTTCGCCAGCCAGCGTGCGGCAACGGAGGTCGCGCCGCGTTCGGAGAGGGCGAATACCGAAGATCCGCGCGCATGCGGCTTGATGAACGCGTCGGCGTGGACGGACACGAAGAGATCGGCGTTCACGCGTCG
Organism: Rhodospirillaceae bacterium; assembly: GCA_050260255.1. Classification (GTDB taxonomy): domain Bacteria; phylum Pseudomonadota; class Gammaproteobacteria; order Burkholderiales; family SG8-41; genus JAQGMV01. Next base: position 3,505 of record JBLNBW010000133.1, read on the forward strand.
CGCCTTCTGCACGCGCTGCATGAGCGGAATGAAATAGTCGCCGTCGCGTATCAGCACGGCCCGCATGTTGGGCTCACGGTCTATGCGTTCCTTGAGCTTGCGCGCGATGGCGAGCGTCACGTCTTTTTCGTGCGTGCCGTTGCGGCCGCGCGCTCCCGGGTCCTCGCCACCGTGCCCGGCATCGACTGCTACGGTGATGAGCCGCGTAGAGGCGGGTCTTGCGCGGCGTGCATCGGGCACGGCCTCGACCCGCGCTGCCTTTATGTCGCCGTCGGCGCGCGGCTCCGGCTGAACGTCCGCTCGCGCAGCAGCGGTCGCCTGATCGACCGGCGTAGGAGCGGGCGCGTCGCCGGGCGAGGCATCGCTTTGCGCCTGGTGACGCCCGAGGAACGCGATCAGCGGATCCGGCGGTTCCAGGGGGTAAAGATCGAGCACCAGGCGGTGGCCGTACTCGCCCACTGGCGCGAGCACGAAGGCTTGCGGCTTGACCTCGGTCTTGAGATCGAACACGAGCCGCACCGTTCCCGCCTTGAACCGGCCGACGCGCACCGACTTCACATAGGGATCGTTCGCGCCGATTTTGTCGGCGAGACCGCTCAGCTTCGCGTCGACATCGACGTTTTCGAGGTCCAGCACCAGCCGCTCGGGATTCTTTAGGCTGAAGACGTTGTGAGCGATCGGCGTGCGTGATTCGAACGTGACGCGCGTGTAGTCGGCCGCCGGCCATACACGGGTCGACACGATTTGCGTGGTCGGTGCGGCAGCGACCGGCCAAGCGGAGACGAGGGACAGACTGGCGGCGAGGGCGATACGACGCAGAGACGAGCGCAGGCTCAGCGGCTTCAAGGACGCTGCGCGGGGTGCTGCTCCATCGACGCCAGGCGCTCGAGACACTCCCTGCCTACCTCCGTGTGCGCTGTCAGTTCAGCGCTTCTTCCATGCCCCGCCGGAGCGAGTCGTATCGCGAGATCCGGCACCGGCAGCCCCGCTGCTTTTTCGGGCCATTCGACGAGGCATATCGTGTCGGGATTGAAATGTTCCTGCAGTCCCGTCGTCTGCCATTCGTCCGGATGGCCGAAGCGATAAAAATCAAAGTGATAGAAGTATAAACTAGAAACTTTATAAACTTCAACCAGAGAGAACGTCGGACTTTTAACGCGCCCGGCGTGTCCAAGCCCCCTCAACATGCCGCGCGCGAGGGTGGTCTTGCCGGCGCCCAGGTCGCCGGAGAGGAACAGAACCATCCCGGGGCGCAGCGTACCGGCGAGCAACCGGCCCAGCGCAAGCGTTGCGGCTTCGTCGGGAAGGAACAGCGAAAGCGATGATCTAAGATGAGAGGTATGCAAGAGATTTCCGTCTCGAGCGCGCGGCGCATCGATTACGCGGCGCTCGCCCGCAAAATCAAGTCGTGGGGCGCGCAACTTGGTTTCCAGCAGGTCGGCATTACGGACTGCGACCTGTCCGCGGCCGAGCCGCGACTGCTCGCGTGGCTCGCGCGCGGATATCACGGCGACATGGATTATATGGCACGGCATGGCGTAAAGCGCAGCCGCCCGGCCGAGCTCGTCCCCGGCACCCTGCGCGTCATTGCTGTCCGCATGGATTACCTCCCCGCCGAGGGAAAAGAAGCGCCGGCGGTGCTCGAAGAGCCCGGGCGGGCGTTCGTCGCGCGCTATGCATTGGGCCGCGACTACCACAAGCTCCTGCGCCGGCGACTGCAACAGCTGGCGGATCGGGTGACTGCCGAAGTCGGCCCATTCAACTATCGCGCATTTACGGACAGCGCTCCCGTCATGGAAGTGGCGCTGGCTGAGAAAGCCGGCCTCGGCTGGCGCGGTAAGCATACCCTGCTGCTGAACCGCTCGGCCGGTTCGTATTTCTTCCTCGGCGAGCTCTATACCGATTTACCGCTGCCTGTCGATACGCCGGTCGAAGAGCATTGCGGGCGCTGTACTCGCTGCATCGATGTCTGTCCCACGCAGGCCATTGTCGCGCCCTACCAGGTCGATGCACGGCGATGCATCTCGTACCTCACGATAGAGCACAAGGGAAGCATACCGGTCGAGCTCCGTCCGCTGCTCGGCAATCGCGTATACGGCTGCGACGATTGTCAGATCCATTGCCCGTGGAATCGCTTCGCGCATTCGAGCCCCGAAGCCGACTTCGCCGTTCGCAACGGGCTCGATGCCGCAATGATGGCGGAGCTTTTCCGCTGGACCGAGACGGAGTTCGAATCGCGCATGGCCGGTAGCGCCATACATCGCATCGGTTATGAGCGCTGGCTGCGCAATCTCGCTGTCGGCATGGGAAACGCTTTGCGAGCGCTCGCCGGGGCGCCGCCGACCGAAGACCTGTGGCGAGCGCTGCGCGGCCGAGAGAACGATGTGTCGCCGCTGGTGCGCGAGCACGTCGCATGGGCGCTCGTGCAGCGGTCGCCGCACGGTAAGGAGTAAGGAGTTAAGAGTGAGGAGAAAGGTAGGGTGAAACGCGCTACACGCTCTACTCCTGGGCTCCGCTCCCCTTAACTCCTCACAGGCGCTAGGCGCCGAGCTTGTCCGCGAGATCGCCGAAGTCGCGCGCGATGATGTCCCAGTCTTCCTCGGCACGCAGGTCCGTTTTCTGATCCGGCCCGTATTCGGTCGGACGCGCCACGAAAGCGGTGCGCATGCCATGAGAACGGGCTGCCCGCAGATCGTAGTTATGTGCCGCCACCATCATGACTTCGGACGCCTTGCAGCCGAGCAGCTGTATCGCGCCGAGATACACCTCGGGGTCCGGCTTGTAATGACGGAAGATTTCCGCGCAGAGGATGACATCCCACGGCAGTCCGCCGCGCTTCGCCATGTTCGTGAGGCATGCGACATCGCCATTCGAGAGCGGGGAAATGACGTAGCGGCGCTTGAGGCGCGTAAGACCCGCTACGGCGTCAGGCCAGGGATCGAGCCGGTGCCAGGCACGGGTCAGGTGGTCGCGCTCCTCGTCCGGCAGATGAGCGAGCCCATAACGCGGCAGCAATTCGTCGAGCTTGTTGCGATAGATGGCTTCGACGGTAGTCCACGGCTGGGCGCCGGTCCGGACCGCGTCCATGCCGGGCCTGTAGGCGCTTTTCCATTCGTCGAGGAATTGCGGCCAGTCCACGCGCAGCGCCCGCGCTTTCCCGAATGCAGTGAACTCTCGAATGATGCTCGTACGCCAGTCGACGACGGTGCCGAACGTATCGAACGTCAGCGCTTTGACGGATGCCGGGTCCAACATGCCGCGTCAGCTGATCGAATCGGGAATCGCCCGGCGCAGCTCGCGCGACATGCGCAGCGCCGTTTCCACGCCGCGGTAGTACCCGGGGAGGTAGGCCGTTTCTTTGAACGCGAGAGCACGGTAGAACATACGTGCCCCGTAGTTGTTCGCGCGGAGCTCGAGCGTCACCGTCTCTATGCCGGCAACTATGGCGGCCTCGAGCTGCCACGTGAGAAGCTGGCGCCCTATGCCGCAACGCTGATGACTGGGCTTTACTGCGAGCAGATTGAGATGCGCCCGCGTGTCGCCGAATTCCATGATCGCGAAACCGATGAGATGGCCGGACGCTTCCGCGACGGCGACGTTGGTGTTGCGATCGCGGATCGCCTGCAGCACGCGCTCCGGCGGCCAGGACCACCCGTGAAGGCCCGCCTCGATGAGATAACGCGACATGACGCCGATTTCGTAGGCGTCACCGGGGCGGGCTAGCCGTATCGTCGCCTGGGACATGCGCGTGAGTATACGCCGGCGCGTTGTGCAGGCAAGCCGGCGTAGCACGCGCTACGACGCGTCCCGTGCGAGCCGTATGCCGGAATAAGCCCAGCGATCGTGCGGATAGAAGAAATTGCGGTAGGTGAGGCGCACGTGATCCTGCGGCGTGGCGCACGAGCCGCCGCGCAGGACGTACTGATTCGCCATGAACTTCGCGTTGTATTCGCCGAGAGCTTCCGGCAGCGGCCGGAATCCCGGATAAGGGGTATACGGTGACGCGGTCCATTGCCACACGTCCCCGAACCATGTCGAGCCGGCGTGCGTGGGCTGCGGTTGATACGCCCCGCTGTCGCTGAAGTTGCCCGTGATCGCGTTGCGCGCTGCCGCCGTTTCCCACTCCGCCTCGGTCGGCAGGCGTGCCTCGCGCCACCGCGCGTACGCGTCGGCTTCGTAGTAGCTCACGTGACAGACCGGCGCATCCGGCACGAGGGGATGCATGCCATGGAGCGTCATCTCGTGCCATCGTCCCTCGATGAGAGTCCAGTACAGCGGGGCACGCCATCCGCGTTCCCTCATCGTGGTCCAGCCATCCGACAGCCACAACGCCGGCTCATCGTAACCGCCCGCCTCGACGAACTCGAGATATTCGGCATTGGTTACCGGCCGCGATGCGATGCGGTAATCCTCGAGGAATACGCGATGGCGGGGCTTCTCGTTGTCGAACGCGAATCCCGGGCCTTCGTGCCCGATCGCGCCGACACCGCCGGCGCGCTCGAGCCAGCGCATGGGCTCGTGTTGCCCGGTGCGCTGCGTCTGCGGCTCGTGATACGCCGGATACATCGGATTGGCGTAGAAGTTGCGCTTGATATCCATGAGCAGCAGTTCCTGATGCTGCTGCTCGTGCTGCAGGCCGAGTTCTATGCGCTCGGCTGTTTCCCGGCGGCCGCTCGCGGTCCCGAGCAATTGCATCATGTGCTCATCGACGTGTGCGCGATAGCGGTACACCTCTTCCACGGTGGGGCGAGACAGCACGTGCCGCTGCTCGCGCGGATGCTGAGGGCCGACCCCGTTGTAGTACGAATTGAAGAGACGCTCGTAGCGTTCATCGAGCGTGCGGTAACCGGGCAGATAGGGCTTCAAGAGGAAGGTTTCGAAGAACCACGAGACGTGGGCGAGATGCCACTTCGGCGGGCTCACCTCCGGCGCGCATTGCACCTGGTAGTCGTCGATGGCGAGCGGGCGGCACAGCGCTTCCGTACGTTCTCTCACGGCGCGGTAGTGCGCCGCGAGATCCTGCACCGGCTGTGATGGCGATAGGGCAGCGAGCATGTGCATTCCGGCGTGGCCGATGATCTAGCGGGTGGCACACAGCGTGCCTGCCGGATGCCGCCGCCCGCTCGACGAGCGATCAGGCGTCCCTGGGCAAGAACTTCAGCGCAACGCCGTTGTTGCACCAGCGCTGGCGCGTGGGCTGCGGGCCGTCGTCGAAGACGTGTCCGTGATGGCCGCCGCAGCGCGTGCAGTGATATTCGATGCGCGGCCACACCAGCAGGTAGTCCTTCTTGGTGTCGAACGCGCCCGGGATGGTTGTGAAAAAGCTCGGCCAGCCCGTGCCGCTCTCGTACTTCATTTCGGACGTGAAGAGCGGAAGATCGCAGCCTGCGCAGACGAAAACGCCCGGGCGCTTTTCCTCGTTGAGGGGACTGCTGCCCGCCCGTTCGGTGCCTTCATGGCGCAAGACGTGGTACTGCGCCGCGCTCAAGCGCTTTTTCCACTCGGCGTCGGTAAGGTTCAGCTTGTCGCCCGGCGTGGGCAGCTTCGCCGTGGCAGGGACGAGCGCCCGCCAGTTCCTTTGCAGATCGGACGGATTGACGGACACGGACGAAGGGGGCGCTGCCACCGTACGTCCGGAGACGCCGGCAGCGACCGCTGCGCCAAGAGCCTGCAACCAGCTGCGTCGATTCATGTTCGCTCCTCAGTCTTGAGACCGCCGTGACGAAGGTAAATTCGCCGGCGGCGATCTCCAGGTTACATCTGCAGGAGCTCGATATTACGTTAGCGGACGTTCTCGGGGCCGAACATCACCGTGCATTGCCTCGAGAGGAGACCGCCATTGCGCGCGCCTAAGCGGAAAATTAGGGGCCCCGCACCAATCAAAGGTGGGGTGCGGGGATCCGACCGCGCAGGCGGGCGAGCGCACGGCTGCTACAGCCTGTTTTCAGAACCGAAGATCACGGTGCACTGACTGGACAGGACACCGCCATTGCCGTGCGCGCCGGAGGGCGGAGCAGGGCCCCCTGCGCTTTAGGCGCAGGGGATGCGACCCTGCAGGCGCGCGAGCGCACACGGCTACTACAGCGTGTTTTCAGAGCCGAAGATCACCGTACACTGGCTCGAGAGGACGCCACCATTGCCGTGCGCCAACGTGACGTCGCAGTTCGGCACCTGACGCTGCCCGCATTCGCCGCGGATCTGGCGCACCGCCTCGATCATCACCAGCAAGCCGTACATGCCGGGATGGCAGTAGGAGAGCCCGCCGCCGCTCGTGTTCACTGCGAGCTTGCCGCCCGGCGCGATGGCACCGTTCGACACGAAGCGCCCGCCTTCGCCTTTCGGGCAGAAGCCGAGGTCCTCGAGGAACAGAATGGGGGTGATGGTGAAGGCGTCGTAGAGCGACAGCATGTCGATGTCCGAGTGCTTTACGCCGGCCATCTTGAATGCCTTCGGTCCGGAGGCCGCGGCGGCCGTCACCGTGAGATCGGGCATGCTGGAAATGTTGAGGTGGGAGAGCGCCTCGCCCACGCCCAGCACGTACGCCGGCTTCTTCTTGAGGGTCTTCGCCCGCGCGGCGGAGGTGACGATGATCGCGCCACCGCCGTCCACAACGAGGCAGCAGTCGCGCACGGTGAAGGGGTAGCTCACCATCCGGGCGTTCAGCACCTGCTCGATCGTTAGCGGCTCCTTCTCCCAGGCCTTGGGATTCATGAGCGCCCATTTGCGCGCCGCAACAGCGACTTCGGCGAGCTGCTCGCGCGTCGTGCCGTACTGGTGCATGTGGCGTGCGGCGGCCATCGCATAGGCGCTGATCGGCAGGATCGGCCGGTAGGGCGACTCGTACGGGTTGTACTCGCGAGGGGACGCGGCCGCGCGCGACACCGTGCGCTGCGTGCTGCCGTAGGCGATCAGCGCGACCTCGCACATCCCGGCCTCGATCGCCATCTGCGCATGCGCGAGATGCGTCATGAACGACGAGCCGCCGATCATCGTGCCGTCGAAAAACTTCGGATGGATGTTGAGATACTCGCACAGCGACGGCGAGGCATAGCGGGATTGGGAGGCGGAGCCCAGCACGGCATCGATGTCCGAGAGCTTCAACCCGCAGTCGTCGAGTGCGCGCATGGTGGCCTGCGCCATGAGATCCTGGATGCTGGTGTTCGGCGCGACCTGGCCCAGATCCGATTCCGCGACGCCGACAACAGCCACACTTCCGCGTTTCAATCCGCTCATTTTGCGCCCTCCGCCGGCGTGAACACAGGATACGGCGGCTGCTTCTCGTCGCCGGGATGCATCTTCACTTTGACGCGCATGCCGATCTTCACCTGCATCGGGTCGATGCCTTCCACGCGGCTCATCATGCGAAAGCCCTCGTCGAGATCGATCAGCGCGCAATTGAGCGGCGGCTCTCCCTTGAAATGCAGGACGGTCGTCGAGTACACCGTGCCCAAGCCCTTCGATACGCGCCATTCGAGGTTGGCGCTGCCCGTGTCCGGTGCGACGGCGCGCGGATAGAAAATCGCGCGGCCGTCGTCCTTGCAAACCTGGTAGGCGAGCTCGCCTTTCTTGCAGTGCTCGAGATATATCCCGAGCGGTGATTTTTCGGTAAGACTCACGTCCATAACGTCTTCCTTTCTTGGTCCGACTGCGTGACTCGTGAATTGTGACTCGTGACTCGTATGCTGACGATGTGATCGCGGGCGCGTCCCCGCCTCTCGCCTCACCCAGTGAGGCCAAAATCGATCAGCGCCTGCGCGCGCAGCTTGTTCTTCTGCACCTTGCTGCTGCCCGTCATGCCGATGTGCTCGAAGCTCTCGACGATGCGCACGTAGCGCGGCACGCGGAAATTCGCCATGCGCGGTTTACTCCATTCCATGATCTCTTCGGGTGTCGCATGCGCGCCTTCTTTCAGAATGATGTACGCTGCCGGCACTTCCACCAGCCGCGCATCCGGCACGCCGATCACCTGCGCCTGCTTGATCGCGGGATGCCTGTGCAGCACATCTTCCACTTCGGCGGGCGCCACGTTCTCGCCCCCGACACGGAACACATCCTTGATGCGCGTGAGAAACCGCAGGCGCCCTTCGTCGTCGAGTATGCCGAGATCGCCCGTGTGAAGCCAACCGTCACTGTCGATCGCCTTCGCCGTCTGCTCCGGCATCTTGTAGTAACCCTTCATCACGCTCCAGCCGCGCACCTGAATTTCGCCCGAGGCGCCGCTCGGCACCTCGCGCCCGGTTTCGGGATCCGCGATGCGCACTTCGACGCCGTCGAGGACATGGCCCCAGCCATCGATGCGTTTCTGAAGATCATCGTCGCACCGGGACATCGATACGTTGGGCGACGCTTCGGAGAGGCCGTATGCGTGGCACAGCCCCCGCATGCCCATTTGCTCGACGACGCGCCGGGATACTTCAGGCCCGGCCGAGACCCAGCCGTCACGGAGGTGCAGCCGCTTTTTCCCGAAATCCGGATGCCCGAGCAGCATGAGGAACATCGTGTCGTTGCCCGACGTGAATTCACAGTGCTCGTCGGCGAGCACCTGCAGCGCTACGCCGGGGTCGAAATGCGAGGTCGACAGCAGGCACGCGCCGGTCGTGAGCGCTGCCAGCAGCGACAGCGTCGTGCCCGCGACATGATAGAAAGGCCGCGCGCTGAAATACCGATCGCCCGCTGAAAGGCCGATGCGGGCCGAAATATAGGCCGCGTTGCGCAGCATGTTGTCGTGCGTAAGCATCACCCCTTTGGGATAGGAGGTGGTGCCCGAGGTGTATTGCATCAGCAGGACATCGCCCGGTCCTACCATCTCGAGGTCCGGTTCGTCGTAAGTCGCGCCGAGCGCGAGCATGTCGTCGAAGCGGATCGCACCGCGGGGGACCTCCTCGCCGAGCACCACGACGCTTTGGAGCTTCGGTAGCCCTGGATCCGGCAATGCGGTGTCGACCGCAGGGCAGACCTCGCGCAGCATTGCGATGAAATCGATCTTGAGGAAGCGATCGACGACGAACAGCAGCTTTACGTCGGCCTGCTGCAGGCAATACTTGAGCTCGTCCGTCTTGAAGCGCGTGTTCACGGGCACAGTTACGGCGCCTATGGAGGCGGCGGCGTAGAAGAACGTCACCCATTCGAGCGAATTGCCCATGCACACGGCCACATGGTCGCCGCGGCGTATGCCGAGCGCTCGCAATCCCTGTCTCATCCCGGTGACGCGTTCGTCGAGCCCGCCGTAAGTGAGCCGCCGGCCGTCGATGACGAGCGCTTCCGCGTCACTTCGCACGCCCGCGTTATGCGCGAGGACCTCGCTCAATACCCGAGGCGACCATTCGATCGTGTTCTTAGTCATTACGGTTCGCGGCATACGATGCGGAACGAAGGATAGTGGGGCGATGGCCTGCCGGCGCGTTTCGGCATCGTCAGCATCCCTTGAACTGCGGCTTGCGCTTTTCGCGGAAGGCGTGGATGCCTTCGGTGTGGTCGTGCGTGAGACGCGCGCCCGCTATCGCGAGACCTTCGAGCTCGAGCAGCTGCTCGAGCGTCGGCGTGTACATCGACTGGAACATGCGCTTCGCGAGGGCGAGCGCGTATGTCGCCGAGGCTGCGAAGTCGCGTGCGAGCAGCTGTGCTTCCTGCTCCAGGGCCTCGTCGGCGACCACTTTCATGACGATGCCCATCTCGTGCGCTTCGCGTGCCGGCAGCTTGCGCGCCGTGTACACGAGCTCCTTGGCGCGAGCGATGCCGAGATATTGCGTGAGGAAGTAAATCGCACCGCCGTCAGGCGGTATGCCGACGTTCTTGAACGCCATGAGGAGATAGGCGGTCTCCGACGCGACGATCACGTCGCAGGCGAGAGCGAGACTCGCGCCTATGCCTGCTGCCGGGCCCCGTATGGCCGCAATCACGGGCTTTTCCAGGTTATGCAGGCTGAGGATCATGCGATGGTGGTTCTTCGACCGCTTGCGGCCGGCGACGACGTCGTATCCGCCCATCGAGGTCACGTCACCCCCGGCGCAGAACGCGCGTCCGGCGCCGGTGAGGACGACCGTGCGCACGTCGTCGTCGCGACCGAGGGCGTCGAAGCGATCGCGCAGCTCTTCGTACATCTCGTGCGACAGCGCGTTCAACTTGTCCGCACGGTCGAGAAGCACCGTGGCGATGCCATCGGCGATGGTGACTTTGATGCTCATCAATCGGCTTTCATGTTCGCGAGTTTCACGAGATTCGCCCACTTGTCGATTTCCGCACGGACGTAAGCCCCGAACTCTTCCGGCGTGCTGCCTACCGGCTCGGCGCCCTGGCTCGACAATCGCGCGATGACGTCCGGCATCTTGAGCACCTTGATGGATTCGGCGCTCAGCTTGGCGACGATCGGCTTCGGTGTCGCCGCGGGAACGAAAAGACCGTACCAGCCGCTCGCGTTGTAGCCGGGCAGCGTTTCGGCGATGGTCGGCAGCTCGGGCATGAGCCGCGACCGGTTCGCGCCCGTCACGGCGAGGGCCTTCACCTTGCCGGATTTGATGTGCGGCAGCACGACGAGGCTATTCTCGTAGCTCAAGTCCACTTCGCCGGAGAGCAGCGCGGTGAGTGCCGGCGCACCGCCCTTGAAAGGCACGTGCGTGATGTCGACCTTGCCCATGAGCTTGAAGAGCTCGCCCGCAAGATGCGTGACCGTGCCGGCGCCGGACGAGGCGTAGTTGAGGCCGCCTTTCTTCGATCGCGCGATGGCGAGCAGCTCCTTCACGTTCTTTGCGGGCACGGAGGGATGCGTAACGAGGATGTTCGTCACCGTCACCGTCTGCGTGACCGGCGCGAAATCGCGCAGCGTGTCGTAGCCTCTATTCGGCTGCAGGCTCATCGCGACGGCGATGCCGCCTATCGTGCCCATCAGCAGCGTGTAGCCGTCGGGTGCGGATTTCGCGACGTGCTCGGTCCCGATGAGACCGCCCGCGCCGCCGCGATTGTCGACGATGACCTGCTGCCCGAGCAGCTCGCTCATCTTCTGGGCCATGGTGCGCCCGACGATGTCGGTCGGTCCACCGGCAGGGAAGGGCACGACGAGGCGCACAGGCTTGACCGGATAGGTTTGCGCCGTCGCCGTGCCGGCGGCCAGGGCGGCGACAAAAATGGCGGTTCTCATTGCAGCCCCTTGATGTTTGCGAACGCAATGACCTTGCGCCATTTTTCGATCTCATCCTTGAGGAATTTGCCGTACTGCTCCGGCGTGTTGCCCACGGCATCCGAGCCTTCGGCCTTCAGGCGTTCGAGCAGCTCGGGCATTTTGATGACGCGCAGCACGTCGGCGTTGATCTTCGCGACGACGTCCTTCGGCGTGCGGCCCGGCGCGTTGAGCCCGTTCCAGGCGACGGCCTGAAAGCCTTTGAGTCCCGCTTCGTCGAGCGTCACCACGTCGGGCAGCGCGGCGGAGCGCTGCAGGCTCGTCATCGCCAGGGCGCGCAGCTTGCCGCCTTTGATGAGCGGAAGCGCCGAGGTCAATCCGTTGAAAATCACGTCCACATGGCCGCCCACGAGATCGGTGAGCGCGGGGGCGTTGCCTTTGTACGGAATGTGCACCATTTTCACGCCCGCCATCGCATTGAAGAGCTCGCCGGCGAGGTGATTGGAGCCGCCGCTGCCGGAGGAGCCGAAGTTGAGTTTGCCGGGTCGCGCCTTCGCGAGCGCGATGAGCTCCTTGACGTTTTTCGCGGGCACCGACGGATTGACGACCAGCACGAGCGGCGTCGTATTGATGAGCGTGATTGGCTCGAAATCGGTCTGCGGGTTGTACGGCAGCTTGTCCATGAGCCCGGGAACGATGGTGAAGGGTGCCGGCGTCACGAGCAGCGTGTGCCCGTCGGGTGGCGCCTTGGCGACGATTTCCGTTCCGATGACGGTGCTCCCGCCCGCACGGTTGTCCACGACCACCGGCTGTCCCCAGCTTTCCGTGAGCTTTTGAGCAAGCGTGCGCGCGACGATGTCCGTGCTCCCTCCGGCGGGGAACGGTACCACCAGGCGAACGCTTTTCGTCGGAAAGTTCTGCGCAGACGCAGGCGCGGCTGCGGCGGCGAGCAGCAGGATCAACAGGCGTGTGGTCTTGCTCATGATCTCCTCCTTCGTTATGGCTGCAGACTCATGCGCTGCGTGTGACGATCAGTGCATCGGCTGCGGCCACGCCTTCGCCCGCCGGGCGCACGAACATCGGATTGACGTCGATTTCGGCGATGCGGCCGGCGTGGTCGGCAATGAGATGCGAAAGCTTGGAGAGCGCGTCGGCCAGGGCATCCACGTCGAGCGGCGGATGGCCGCGGTAACCGCGCAGCATGGCCGCGCCCTTGATCTCCTCGATCATCTCGCGGGCTGTCTGCGCATCGAACGGCGCGAAGCGGTACGTGACGTCCTTCAAGAGCTCGGTGAAAACGCCGCCTAGGCCGAACGCGACGACCGGGCCGAAGTGTGGATCGTTGACCGCGCCGGCAATCACTTCGACGCCGCTTGCCATCTCCTGCACCAGCACGCCGTCGATGCGCGCGTCCTTGCGGTAGCGCTGTGCCGAGGCCACGACCTCCTTCGCGGCCTGCTTGAGGCTCGCAAGATCGTTGATGCGCAGCCGCAGCGCGCCCGCTTCCGTTTTGTGGGCGATGTCCGGCGATTCGACTTTCACCGCGACGGGGAAGGACAGCGGCGACGCATTCAAGCCGTCGATGTCCTTCACCGGTACCAGCACTTCTTTCACGACCGGAATGCCGTACTCGGCCAGCAGCCGCTTGGACCGATGCTCGCCCAGCGTGCCGGCTTGCGAAGGCAGATCCAGCGCACGCGGCGCATGCGGGGCGGATTTTCGTTTTTGGCTCTCTTCGTAGCGGCGTAGCTTCCCCGCGAACTCGTTGAGCGCCGCCATCGCGTGCACTGCGCGCCCGGGGGGTACGATGCACGGCACGCCGTTCGCCTCGAGGTGCGCCATGACGTCTGCATTGTCGGCGGGCGATGTCGGCCAGTTGAGGATCAGCGGCTTGTCGAGGTCACGGAGCACCTCGAGCAGGCCTTCGGCCCATGGCTTCGCCGACGAGCCGCGCGGTGAGCGGGCGATGGCGCAATCGATGTTCGCATCGGCGAGGACGTGCCGTATCGCCCGGCTGTAGGAGGCGAAGTTGTCGTTGTAGCCGTTGGCCGTCGCATCGATCGGATTTTCGGCCGACGCGAACGCGACCAGCGTCTCCTTGAGCTTTGCGGAGGTCTCGGGCGTGAGCTTCGGCAGCTGCAACCCTTCTTCGACGCATCGGTCGGCGAGCAGCACGCCTGCGCCGCCAGACAGCGTCAGGACCGCGACGCGGTTGCCTTTCGGCAGCTTGCCGATGCCGAAGGCCTTGCAGATGTCGATGAGGTCGTCGACGTCGCGGATCTCGATGAAACCACCGGTGCGGAACGCGGTCTTGAACATCTCGTAGCCCGCAGTGAGGCGAGCGGTGTGAGAAGTTGCCGCCTGGCGGCCTACGTCGGTGTTGCCGACCTTCCAGATGAGGATCGGCTTGCGCAGTTGCAGCGCGCGCTCGCCGATCTCGCGCAACCGCTTGCCGTTCGTCGTGCCTTCCATGAACACGGTGACGATCTCGACTTCCGGCCGCTCGATGAGATCCGCGATCCAGTCTAGGGTGGTGAGATCGTCCTCGTTGCCGGTGGAGACGACGTAGTTGAAGCCGAGGCCGTAGTGACAGGCGATCGCGACCACGCCGAAGCCGAAGCCGCCCGACTGCGTCACCATGGCGATGTTTCCCGGTCGCAGCGTGTTGAGCTGCAGCGTGCCGCCGAAGCCCACGCGCACGCTGTCCTTGAGATTCATGAAGCCGAGGCAGTTCGGGCCGACGATGCGCACGCCGGACTTCTTCACGGCTTCCAGCAGCTTCTCGCGCAGCGCCTTCCCTTCGGCGCCGACTTCGCCAAAGCCCGCCGACAGCACCAGCGCGTAGGGGATGCCGGCCCTGCCGCACTGCTCGATGACGCCTGGGACGTGGGGCGCGGACAGCGCGACCAGCGCCACGTCGCAGGGCTGGGGCACCGAGGCGAGATCCGGGTAGCACTTGAGCCCCTTGATCTCGTCGTACTTGGGGTTCACCGGATAAACCTTCCCCTGGTAGCCGTATTCGGTGAGCAGTTTGATCGGCTGGCCGCCGATGCGCGAGAGATCGCTCGATGCGCCCACGATGGCCACGCCGCGCGGATTGAGAAAACGGGTCAGATCTTTAGGTTGCGTCACAGTCATGATCGTTGTGGTTGAGTCAGGCGTCTACCGGCATGGTGGCCTGCACGGAAGGTCGTTGCTCGAATGTGCGGTACCAGGCAGCGAGCGCCGGATGGTTCGCGCGCCAGTCGAGCCCGGAGAAACGGAAATCGATGTAGCCGAGCGCGACGCCGATGGCGACGTGCCCTATGCCGAACGGCGTGCGCGTGAGCATGTCGGCCTGCGGCTCCAGCGAGTCCACCGCACGCCGCGTCTTCAGCTCGAACGCCGCGAGCAAGTTGGCGCCGCGTTGCGCTTCCGGCTTCAGCGTCTCGTTGCGCCAGAGCACCAGGGTGTCCAGCATGCCATTGCCGAGCGCGTGCCAGAGCAGTGCTTGCCAGCGTGCTTCGCCCGCGGCGGGAAAGAGCTTGGCGCCGCGGTGCAACGAGTCCAGGTATTCGCAGATCAGCAGCGACTCGTGCAGGACTTTGCCATCGTCGGTGACCAGAGTCGGTATGCGGCCGAGCGGGTTGTGCCGCATCAGCTCGAGATTGGGCTGAGACATGACGACCAGCGTGCGCTCGAGCTCTATGCGCGGGGCAAGGCCGGTCTCGTACGCGCATACCATCACCTTGCGCACGAACGGCGAGCGCGAAGACCAGTAGAGCTTCATAGCGAGCGCACGTAGTTGAGCAGCGCATCGGCCACGGCGACGGGCTGCTCGGGCAGCAAGGCGTGTGCTGCATGAGGTATGGTCGCGAGCGTCACGCGGTCCGCGCCCCATTCATCGCGATAGCGGGTACGGCTGTCGGGCGGGGAGAGCGGATCGTCGAGCGGCACGAGATCGAGCACGCGCGCCTTGCCGGCGGTCCACCACTCTTCCTTGGGCGTCGCTTCGGTGGCATCGCGTTCGGCACGCATCACTTCCTCGTCCCAGCCGTCGAGCCACACGCTTGCATCGTTGCTGGGCGCAAAGAATACGTGCTGGAGATGCTTGAGCCGCTCCGCTTCCGGAAGATGCATCATGTGGCACTTGTTGATGGAATCACGAAGCTCGGGCGCGAGCGGCCATGTATGCGTCGCGGCGAGCAGCGCAACCGCCTTGACGAGATGCGGGAAGTCCGCGCCCGTCGTCCGTGCGACGAAGTTGCCGAATGCATGGCCTGCAACGAGCGCCGGTCCATGACCTTCGTGCTCGATCACGGCGGCGACATCGCGCGCGTAGTCATGCAGGGTGATCCCGTGCAGCGGGCCGCGGCTCTTTCCGATGCCTCGCGGCTGCGGACACAGCGCACGGCATCCCGATTGCGCGAGCCGCTGGGCGATTTCCTCGAAGTCTTCTGCGCCGCGCCCCAGCGAAGGCAGGAGCACGATCAGCGGGCCTTTGCCCACCGAGACGACCTCGATCTGCGCATCGCCCGCGTTCACGATGCTGCGGGTTTCCTGCATTGCGACCATTTTCACTCCGTGCGACTCGTGACTCGTGAGCCGTGACCCGTAAAACGCTTCGACGAGTCACCAGTCACGAGTCACCGGTCATTAAATGGAATCCCAGGGGAACACGTCTGCCGTGCGTTCGAGCGGGAAGAACCAGCTCTTCAGCGCAGGATACATGTGCTCCGCGCAGGTTTCCGGGGTCCAGCCTTCGCTGCGATGTATGCCGCGCAGCGGGCGTGACTGGCTCATCAGGAAAATCTCGTTCTTGCGCACGGCGAAAACCTGTGCGTTCACATCCTTCGCAGCATCGCTCGCGAGGAACACGGCGAGCGGCGCGTTATGCTCGGGCGTCACCTGCTTGCGCTGCTCGACGCGCTTCGCCGTCGCGGGATCTTTCGGCGGAATCGAAGCGGTCATGCGGGTCCAGGCCACGGGCGCGATGCAGTTGGAGCGCACGTTGAAGCGCTGCATGTCCACCGCAATCGCCTTAGACAACGCGACCATGCCGAGCTTCGCGGCACCGTAATTCGCCTGCCCCATGCCCCCGATGAGCCCGGACGTCGAGGTCATATGGACGAACGCGCCCGATTCCTGCTTGCGGAAGTGCTCCGCAGCCGCACGGGAGCAGTTGAAGGCGCCTTTGAGCATCACGTTCACGACGGCGTCCCAATCGTCTTCGGTCATTTTGTGGAAGATCACGTCGCGCAGGATGCCGGCGTTATTGACGACGCAGTCGATGCGGCCGAAGCTGTCGACCGCCGCTTCGACGATGCGGTGCGCGCTGTTCCATTCGGAAACGCTGTCGTAGTTGGCCACAGCGTCGCCGCCGGCCTTCTTGATCTCGTTCACTACCTCCTGCGCAGGCGTCTGATCGCCGCCTTCGCCGGTGAGCGACACGCCGATGTCGTTCACGACGACTTTCGCGCCTTGCTCGGCCATCGCAAGCGCGATCGCACGACCTATGCCGCGTCCCGCGCCGGTGACGACGGCGACCTTGCCTTCCATCATGCTGCCTTTAGCCATGATCGTTCCTTTTGAAACCGTGAATAGTGAATGGTGAATGGTGAATGGTGAATGGTGAATGGTGAATGGCGGGCGAGTGGTCGGCCTCCGGCCGAATCACTATCAACCGCTCGCCATCCACGCCTTTACTCAAAAATCAGCTGATTTCCGCCCGCCCGTTGTTGAGGACCGTCACGCCACGTGCCGGCACGGTGGCGCGGAACGTGACGACATTGCCGTTCCGCCACATCTCGGTGCGTATGGTCTCGCCCGGGTACACCGGCGAGGAAAAGCGGCCTTCCATGCTCTGCAGTCGCGCCGGGTCGTAGCCGCAGCACGTCTTCAGCAGCGCGTGACCCACGACGCTGAACGTGCAGCGCCCGTGCAGTATGGGCATCTTGAACCCGGCCTTGTGCGCGTACGCCGGGTCGGCGTGGAGAGGGTTGTAGTCGCCCGAGAGGCGATAGATCAATGCCGACTGCGGCAGCGTCGGCAGATCGCACACGGCGTCGGGCGCGGTTTCCGGTATCGCGTGCGTCGGCTTCATCGGGCCGGAAGGTCCGCCGAAGCCGCCGTCCGCGCGCGCGAATGTCGTGGACGTGAGGCTGCACACCTTCTCGCCGGTGTCTTTCATGCGTACCGTGCATCGCGTGAGGAGCAGGGCGCCTTTGTCATTGCCCTTGTCGAGCACGTTTTCCACTTCCGTGAGGCCGACGATGGTGCCTTCGACCGGCAGCGGACGATGTATGACGAAGCCCTGCTCGCCGTGCACGACTTGGCTGCGCGTGATGCCGGTGCGCGGATCGGCGTGCCATGGCCCGGGGTAACCGAGGATGATGGCCATCGTGGGCAGCGCCTGCAGGTTCTGCTCGTACACGAACTTGAGCTGGTCGGGGTCGCAAGGATCGGCCCCCAGACCGACGCCGAGGGCATAGAGTATCGTGTCGCGCTTGGTCAGCTTCTGCTCGACTTCAGGGATCTTGAACTTGATCAATTCTTCGTAATTGATGGGCACGGGCTCGGACTCCGGGAATGCTGAGATATCATCAGATGGACGCGGCGCGATGCGCGCGTCTCGTTGTGATTACCCTGCGGGAAACGCGGCAATACTACCACAGCGGTTCGCGGTCCCGACATCGCGAAAGGCAGCGAGTTCATATGGTGACGAGAGACGCGTCGGCTCTCGTGGCGACGATGCGCCGCGCGTGCTACATTTGTCCGCATGGTGGCAGCGAGCCCGGACATCCGTCCGGACCCGCGCGGGCAGTGCGAATCCGATCATGACCGGCGCAGGAGCGGCAGCCATGGCTTTCATCCTCACCTCCGCGGCGTTCGCGCCGGGCGGCGAAATACCACGCGAGCACACCTGCCAGGGCAGGGACATTTCAGTGCCGCTCGCATGGACCGATGTGCCGGCCGGTACGAAGAGTCTCGCCCTCATCGTCGACGACCCCGACGCACCGGACCCCAAGGCGCCCAAGATGACGTGGGTGCACTGGGTCCTCTACAACATACCGTCGACGGCGTCCGCGCTAGATGCCGGCATACCGAGCGATCGGCTGCCAGCCGGCACGCGCGAAGGCGTGAACGACTGGAAGAAAACGGGCTATGGCGGGCCGTGTCCGCCTATTGGCCGCCATCGCTATTTCCACAAGCTGTACGCGCTCGACACGGTGCTGCCCGATCTCGGACGCGCCGACAAGTCCGCGCTGGAAAAAGCGATGCAGGGACACGTGCTCGGGCAAGCTGAACTCGTCGGCACCTATCAGAAGCAGTAGTCCGGCTCGATATCGAGCCCGGGCTCTTTCCGCTATGTTTCCGGCAGCGACGCACCGCGCGTTCCAGCGCGATCGGATAGTTCATTTCCGCGGCTCCTGTACAGGCTGTATCGCCCAGCGCGTCCACCTGCGCATCAACCGGAGACCAGTGAAATGCAGATGACAGCTGTCAGACGATTGGTCGAGGACGTGCTGGCGACCGTCCCCAAGCCGTATGCCGAGGACGTCGTGGACGACGTGTTCCATGCGATCGAGCAGCGGCCGGAATGGCGCCGCCGATACGACGATCTCGTCGCGCGTCTCGGCAAGAACGTCGTGCATTCGCGAGCACAGTTCTGGATCGCGAATTACGCCCGCCGATCCCTCGGCGATACGGCGTCGGCCAGGAAGAGCAAGCTGATCGAGTCCTACACGAAGCTCAACAAGCACTGTGACAAGCGCGGCAAGAAGCGCAAGGAGCCGGAAGCGCTGAAAATCATGTCCGACTACTACCAGACGCATCGGGCGGGGCTGCCGAACACCATCGCAGCCCAGCGCGAGGTGATCGTCGAGATGCTGATGGAAGGCTACAGCGTCGAGGAGGCATTCGCCAGGGCTGTGTGACGGCCGCTCCACAGGACGCGGGGTCGCACCGCGCCCTCCGCGCTACTACGGCGATCGCGTCACTTTCGCAGCAGCACGATGCGGTTCGTATTGGTGCCCTTGCTGTTGTTGCGCACGCCCCAGATGTTTGCGGTCTTCGTGAACTTCTGGGCGTTGATCAGCACGGCTTCGCATTCGAATCCGGCGGCAGCGCCGAGCGGCACGACGATTTCTTCGAGGCGCACCTTGCCGCGCTTTACTTCGCCGACCTCGAACGCCACCCAACCGCCGTTGCGCGTGATGCGATAGAGCTCGGCGAATACCGCGCCCATCGCGTCGGACCATTCTTCTACCGTGCGGCTCATCGTAATGCCGGCCCCCACGGTTAGCGCGTCGATGCCATTGAACCAGCAGCGCAGCCAGTTATCGCGGGCGTAGTGGACGACGTCGAGAAAAGGCGGCGAGGTGACCGTGAGCTGCACGGAGCCGCTCCTGATTTCGGGCGTTTGCCCGGCGGGTCGCTGCAGCAAAAGCGCACTTCTCGCCGCCAGCCTGAGGGTGCCGC
>JBLNBW010000134.1:0-7836 GCA_050260255.1 Rhodospirillaceae bacterium
CAATGCCTCGACCTTGTCCCATGCCACCCCGCTACCCCCACATTGATAGGCGAAGGTGGCATCGGTGAAGCGGTCGCAGATGACCCAGGTCCCTGCGTCGAGGGCGGGCTGGATCACTTTGTCGACGTGCTCGCGCCGCGCAGCGAACATCATCAGCGTCTCGCTTTCCGGATCGGGCTTGGTCGTCGCGCCGAGCAGGAGATCGCGCAGCTTCTCGCCAAGCGGCGTGCCACCCGGTTCGCGTGTCGTGATGAGCGCAATACCCCGGCATTTAAGCCGCTCTTCGAGCCAGGTGCGCTGCGTGGTCTTGCCGGCGCCGTCTATGCCTTCCAGCGTAATGAACTTCCCCCGGCTCATCGCTTCACCGATCTTTGCCACTTCGATACAGCCCGCTCGTGCTCTTCCAGCGTACGGGAGAAATGCGAGCTGCCATCACCCTTCGCGACGAAGTACAGCGCATCCGTGCGGGCGGGATGCAAGGTCGCCCGCAGCGCCGCGAGTCCCGGCATCGCTATCGGCGTCGGCGGCATTCCTGTCCTGGTATAGGTGTTGTAAGGATGATCGGCCAGCAAGTGCCGCTTGCGCAAATTGCCGTCGAAGCTCGTTCCCAGGCCGTAGATCACGGTGGGATCCGTCTGCAGCGGCATGCCGCGCTTGAGCCGATTGATGAAGACGCCGGCCACCATCCGGCGGTCCTCGGGGCGTCCGGTTTCCTTCTCGACGATGGATGCGAGGATGAGCGCTTCGTACGGCGTGGCGAGCGGCAAGCCCTGCTCGCGCTGCTCCCACTCGCGGCTCAGGTGCTCCTGCATCAAACGGTATGCGCGGCGGAGAACTCGCAGATCCGATTCGCCGGCGCTGATGTAGTAGGTTTCCGGGAAAAACCAGCCCTCGGGCGATGCCGACGCTTCTGCGCCAAGTTCACGCATGATATCGGCCTCGCTCATCACCTGCGTTCGATGTTGGAGTTCCGGCTGCTGGTCCAGCGTCTGGCGGATCTGACGGAAAGTCCAGCCTTCGACGATCGTTATCGCGATCTGCGTATAGTCGCCGCTCGTGATCTTGTGCAGCAGCCCGTACGGGGTCACCGGCGCGTTGAGCTCGTAGTTGCCGGCTTTCACATTGGCCGCTTCGCCGAGCAGGCGGCCGAGGAGCTCGAAGCGATAAGGCTCGCGCAGGACACCAGCTTCCGTCATCTGCCGCGCCACGCTACGCAGGCTGCTGCCCGACTTGAGGCTGAACTCGACAGGTATTTCGCGCAGCGGCAATGCAGTGAGCGCCCAATAGGCGAACCATGCGGCGAATGCGACGGCCAACGCGAAACCCAGGGCGAAAACGCCCTTGATCAGCCGAAACCGCTTCAGTCGAGCCATGCTCTCACCCGTTGCGCCATGCTGCCGGTGCGCAAAGCCACGTTGCCGATCGCACGTAGCGGCCATATGCCTATGAGACTGTTGACGACAAAGGCTTCATCGGCCGCCAGCAGGCGCTCCAGCGATATGGTTTCGATATTACATCCAACGCCATCGCGGGCGGCACGCTCGAGCACGAGGTCCCGCGTCATGCCCGCCACGCCGCAGCGCGTGAGCTCCGGCGTCACGAGCCGGCCCGCCTCGATCAGGAACAGGTTGGTCATCGTTCCGCCGACGACGTTGCCCTCAACATCCCTCAGGATTCCTTCCGCGTATGCATCGGTACTCCATTCCGCGCGCGCCAGCACGTTTTCCAGACGGTTGAGATGCTTTACGCCGGCGAGCGCGGATTGACTGCCCAAACGCGTCTCGCATAAGTACGCCGCAACCCCCTGAGATGCGTGACCCTCGGGATAAGCGGGCAGCGGCGAAGCGATGACTACGCGGTTAACGTGCGGATTGGGCGGAATGCGATAACCGCGCTCGCTCGTGCCGCGGGTGACGATGATTTTCACGGCAGCATCGCGCTGGGCGGCTGTGACGGCATCCACGTCCTCCAGCAAGATCTCGGAGGGCGGACAGGCGATGCCGAGACGCGCGCAATCCGATGCGAGCTTGGCATATTGGCGGTCCCAGTGAACGACGCGGCCTGCACGCACGGCGAGGGTGCGGAATACCCCGTCGCCGTACGCCAGACCGCGGTCGGTCGCCGGCACGACGTCGCTTGCCATGCCGTTGACCCGTATCACGATGTTGCGGGACTCGACTTCCGCGTGGCGCTGACTCAGAGCTTGCGGAACACGAGGCTGCCGTTGGTGCCGCCGAAGCCGAAGGAGTTCGACAGTGCCACGTCGATCTTCATCTGCCGGGCGGTGTTCGGCACGTAATCCAGATCGCACTGCGGATCCGGATTCTGCAGGTTGATGGTGGGCGGCGCGATCTGATTGTGTATGGCGAGCACCGAGAACACGGCTTCGATTCCGCCTGCCGCACCGAGCAGGTGACCCGTCATCGACTTGGTGGAGCTCACGGCGACTTTCTTCGCGTGGTCGCCGAAGCAGCGTTTCACAGCAACGGTCTCCGCGATGTCGCCGAGCGGCGTCGACGTGCCGTGGGCGTTGATGTAATCGACCTCGTCGCGATTGATGCCGCCGTTGCGCAGTGCATTTGCCATGCACCGCACAGCGCCGTCGCCGTCCTCGCAGGGCGCGGTAATGTGATGAGCGTCGGCGCTCATTCCGTAACCGGCGAGCTCGCAATAAATCCGTGCACCGCGTTTCTTGGCGTGCTCGTATTCTTCTAGCACCAGAACGCCGGCGCCCTCGCCCAGCACGAAGCCGTCGCGGTCTTTGTCCCACGGGCGACTCGCGCCTTGCGGGTCGTCGTTACGGCTCGAAAGCGCACGTGCTGCGGCGAAGCCGCCCACGCCCAGCAACGAGACGGTCGACTCGGCACCACCCGCGATCATGACGTCGGCATCGCCGTACTCGATGATGCGACCCGCGTCGCCGATGCAATGGTTCGACGTGGTGCACGCGGTCACGAGGGCGAAATTAGGCCCCTTCAAGCCGTACATGATCGACAGCTGGCCGGAGATCATGTTGATGATGGTGCCCGGCACGAAGAAAGGCGAAATCTTCCGCGGGCCGCTTTCGTGAACGGCATCGGCCGTCGCCTCTATCAGGGGCAGCCCGCCGATGCCGGAGCCGATGCATACGCCTATCTGCTCGCGATCCAGCTTGTCGAAATCGAGCCCCGCATCCCTGATGGACTCGATTGCTGCGGCAAGGCCGTAGTGGATGAAGGTATCGAAGCGGCGCGCTTCTTTTGCCGCCAGATAATTGCCGACCTCGAAACCCTTCACTTCGCCTGCGATGTGCGAATTGAACGGGGTCGGGTCGAAACGTGTGATGCGTGTGATGCCGGACTTACCGGCAACGATGTTGGACCAGGACTCGGAGACACCGATGCCGACGGGCGATACGATGCCGAGACCTGTAACGACAACTCTGCGTCTGGCCAAAATCTCTCCAGTTCAGCTGCTCAGGACTTGGAGTGAGCCTTGATGTAATCGACGGCCTGCTGGACAGTCGTTATTTTTTCGGCTTCCTCGTCGGGAATTTCGGTCTCGAACTCTTCTTCCAGCGCCATCACGAGCTCGACCGTATCGAGCGAGTCTGCGCCCAGGTCATTCACGAAGGACGATTCGTTCTTGACGTCCGCCTCGTTGACTCCGAGCTGTTCGGCAACAATTTTCTTGACCCGTTGCTCGATGTTTTCCATTAACGTCCCCTTTCCTGTTACCTATTGATCAATGTTGCTGTCCATGTCCCCTCCCTATGCAGGCAGGGTGCCGGAAAAAACAGAGGCGCATTGTAGCACACATTGCGCGCAAAAAGCGTTTATAAATCAATGACGATTGCTTATTCCATGTACATTCCGCCGTTCACGTGCAACGTCGAACCGGTCACGTATCCGGCCCCTTCGGACGCGAGGTAAAGCACCGCCGCCGCGATGTCTTCGGGGGCCCCGAGCCGGCCGAGCGGAATCTGGCCGAGAAGCGCTGTGCGCTGCTCTTCGGTCAATGCACGCGTCATATCCGTGTCGATGAAACCGGGTGCGATGCAGTTCACGGTAATGTTACGGCTGCCCACTTCGCGGGCGAGCGACTTCGAAAAGCCGACGAGGCCGGCTTTCGCCGCCGCATAGTTGCTCTGTCCTGCGTTCCCCGTCGCACCGACGACCGAGGTAATGTTGATGATGCGGCCGAAGCGGGCTTTCATCATGCCGCGCAAGACGAGCTTCGACAGGCGATACGCGGATTTGAGATTCGTCGACATGATGCTGTCCCACTCTTCGTCCTTCATTCGAAGCAGCAGGTTGTCGCGCGTGATGCCGGCGTTGTTCACCAGTATCGCAATGTCCCCATACGCACGTTGAATCTCCGCGAGGGTGGCTTCCGTTTGAGCGCCATCGTTCACGTTGAGCACGCATCCGCGCCCTTGCGCGCCTGCTTCAGCAAGTGCCGCCTCGATGCCGTCCGCACCCGGCTGGCTCGTCGCCGTGCCGATGACGACGGCCTTTGCCCGAGCGAGCGACAGAAGTATCGCCCTGCCTATCCCCCGAGATGCGCCGGTCACCAGCGCGACTTTGCCTTCCACGCTCATTTCAACGTTCCCAATGCAGCGTTCAGCCCTTGAGGATCGGCGATCGCCATGCCCTGCAGTGTGCCGTCGATGCGCTTCACCAGACCTGCGAGGACCTTGCCCGGCCCACATTCGCCCACGTGGGACACACCGCCCTCTTTCATACGGCGGATCACTTCCACCCAGCGTACCGGATTGCACGCCTGGCGGGCGAGCGCTTCCTTGATCGCCGCCGGCTCGTCGACGATGTTCACGTCGACGTTGTTGACGACCGGTATCGCCGCCGCCTGGAAGGTCACGTCATTCAGGTAACCGGCGAGACGGTCCGCTGCCGGCTTCAGCAGCGAAGAATGAAATGGCGCACTGACGGGCAAGAGCACGGCACGCTTCGCGCCCCGCGCTTTGCAGGCGGCAACGCCACGTTCGACGGCCGACTTGTGGCCGGCAATGACGACCTGGCTGGGAGCATTGAAATTGACCGCCTCGACAACCTCGCCTTGCGAGGCTTCGGCACATGCATCGCGCACCGCCTGATCCTCGAGACCCAGTATGGCGGCCATTGCGCCTGTCCCGATGGGAACCGCTTCCTGCATCGCCTGAGCGCGGAATCGCACGAGCGGCACCGCATCGCGAAACGCAACCACGCCCGCGACCACGAGCGCCGTGTATTCGCCGAGACTGTGGCCGGCAACCATCGCGGGTCGCGCGCCGCCCTTCTCGAGCCACAATCGATACACCGCATACGCGGCAGTGAGCATGACAGGCTGCGTATTGACGGTGGCGTTCAGCGCTTCGGCAGGGCCTTCGGCCACCAGCTGCCAAAGATCCTGCCCCAACGCGTCCGATGCTTCCGCAAACGTGTCGCGCACTACCGGTGATTCGGCGAAGGGCTGCATCATGCCTATGGATTGCGAGCCCTGACCAGGGAATACCAATGCGAATGTCATACGTGCTTCGCTTCTATAGAAGGCCGGCGCTGGAGGTCACTGCCATTTGAGGAGCACCGCGCCCCAGGTAAATCCGCCGCCCACGCCTTCGAGCAGCACATGCTGGCCCGAGCGTATGCGACCATCGCGGACCGCTTCGTCGAGCGCAAGCGGAATGGATGCCGCCGAGGTGTTGGCGTGACGGTCCACGGTCGTCACCACTTTTTCCATCGACATGCCCATGCGCTTGGCGGTGGCTTGAATGATACGGATGTTCGCCTGGTGGGGTATCAGCCAGTCGACATCGCTCTTCGACATGCCGTTGGTGTGAAGGGCCTCTTCGGCGACGTCACCGAGCGCCTTGACGGCAAACTTGAACACCGCATTGCCTTCCATCTGCAGCAACGGCCGGCCCTTTATGCCGCCACCACAGACCTGCCCCGGCACCGAAAGTATTCCGGCATAGCTGCCGTCCGCATGCAGGTGTGAAGAGAGAATGCCCGGCTTATCACTGCGACTCAGCACGACGGCGCCAGCACCGTCGCCAAACAGAACGCAGGTTGCACGGTCTTTCCAGTCGAGTATGCGCGAATAGATTTCGGAGCCCACCACGAGTATGTGCTGGTACGCTCCGGACTTCATGAATTGATCGGCCGTGGCGAGCGCGTACATGAAACCGCTGCAGACCGCCTGCACATCGAACGCCGGCGCATTCTTGATGCCGAGCTTCGCCTGCAGTATGCAAGCCGTGCCGGGAAACACCATGTCCGGCGTGGTCGTCGCGAGAACGATGAGGCCGATGTCTTCGGGTGCTATGCCGGCCGCCTTTATCGCACGGCGGCTTGCATGCAATGCGAGGTCGCTGGTCGCCTCGTGGTCTGCCGCGATGTGCCGCTCACGGATGCCGGTGCGCGTGTAGATCCACTCGTCGGAAG
The DNA here is from genome assembly GCA_050260255.1 of Rhodospirillaceae bacterium. Classification (GTDB taxonomy): domain Bacteria; phylum Pseudomonadota; class Gammaproteobacteria; order Burkholderiales; family SG8-41; genus JAQGMV01. Next base: position 6,420 of record JBLNBW010000134.1, read on the forward strand.
TGTCGACGACTTTTTCGAGATCGACGTTGGTGAGGACCTTTTCCGGCAGATAGCTACCGGTGCCTGAAATGCGTGAATAGATAGTCATGCCGCCGATTTTTGTATGTGTGACATGCGGTCGGTGATATGAGCCAGCACGCCCGTTCTCGCTTCTTCTACGGCGCGCTGCACGGCGAAACGAAATGCGAAGGCATCGGCCGAGCCATGGCTCTTCACGACGACCCCGCGCAAGCCCAGCAAACTCGCGCCATTATAGCGGCGATGGTCGACGCGACGCTTGAAGGCCTTGAGGACCGGCATTGCGATCACGCCCGCGAGCTTGGTAAACCAGGAGCGGCCGAATTCTTCGCGCAGGTAGGTCGCGAGCATCTGCGCGAGACCTTCGGAAGTCTTCAGCGCCACGTTCCCCACGAAGCCGTCGCACACCACGACGTCCGTCGTGCCCTTGTAGATATCATGGCCTTCGACGTTGCCGTAGAAATTGAGCTCGCTTGCGCGCAGCAGATCGGCGGCCTGCTTCACGACCTCGGTGCCCTTGATTTCTTCCTCACCGATGTTGAGCAGGCCTACCGTCGGGCGCGCCTTGTGCTCGACGCACGCGACAAGCTCAGAGCCCATGATGGCGAATTGGAGCAGGTGCTCGGCGGTGCAATCGACATTGGCGCCGAGATCGAGGACATACGTTTCGCCCTTCAACGTGGGCAGTACGGTGGCAATCGCGGGGCGGTCTATGCCGGGCAGGGTCTTCAGCACGAAGCGCGAGATCGCCATCAGTGCTCCCGTATTACCGGCGCTCACCACGGCATCCGCTTCACCGGCCTTCAGCAGATCGACCGCGACGCGTATAGACGAATCTTTCTTGTTGCGCAGCGCGACCGCCGGCGGCTCGTCCATTCCGACCACTTCGCTGGCGTGCTGAATGCGCAGGCGCGGTCCCGGCTGCGCATGACAACGTGCGAGCTCGGCCATGATCTCATTCTGCAGCCCGACGAGTACGACCGAGCACCGGCCGTCGCGCTTCAACTCTTCGAGCGCTGCCGGAACCGTGACCTGCGGGCCATGGTCGCCACCCATGCAATCGATGGCAACGGTTACGTCCATCGGACGCCCTCCTCTGTTGCGCTCGGGGTTATCGTTGTCGCAATGGAGCGCGATGCGGGTACGCGAGAGCGTTCAGGGCGTTATTCGCCTTTGGTCTTGATGACTTTCCGGCCGCGATAGTAGCCGTTCGGGCTGATGTGATGGCGCAGGTGCACTTCACCCGTGGTCGGCTCGACGGCGAGCGGCGGATTGCCGAGATGGTCGTGCGAGCGGTGCATGCCGCGCTTCGAAGGTGACTTCTTGTTTTGCTGGACTGCCATGTTGTTGCTCCTGTATCACTGGGTTTTCGTGGTGTTCTTCAGCGCTGCAAGTGCCG
>JBLNBW010000135.1:0-12761 GCA_050260255.1 Rhodospirillaceae bacterium
CGCGAGCGACCCGGTAAGCGTCTGCATGGCGACCTGCACGAAGATGAAGCCCGTGCTGCTCAGTGCGGCGCCGGCGAACAGCCCCGCATACGTCGGCCAGAAAAAAGGCAGCACGACGCCGAGCGCGGACACGATGACCCCGCCCAGCAGCGGCATGCGCACACCGTAAGCATCGGACACGCGGCCGGCATAGACCGCGAGGAGCAACGGAAAAAGTCCATATGTCGAAAGCAACAAGCCGGTATCGAACGGCTTCGCACCGAGCTCCAGCGCATACAGCGTGCTCACGACCCGCGCGCCCTTGAAGCCGCTGTTCCACAGCAGCACGAGCACGAGGATATGACTGAGGCGTAGAGCTTGCTGAAGCGGTGCGGCGAGTGGGCTCGCCTGCGCGGAGGGGTCTTGCGTCATGGAGGTGCGATTGTACCTTACGCCCCTCGCATTCGACGGGGGATGTTCGTTCACCGTTCACATAACGGCCGCGTCCGTCGGTGCAGTTCCGTGGCGAGCGCGTGTTGCGCCCGAGTAGAATTGCGGCTTTGCCTTTGCCGCATGGCTTCCATTGCGCGCGCTCTGCGCCACAGAAACTTCCGCCTGTTTCTCTCGGGCCAGCTCTTTGCCCTCATCGGCTATTGGATGCAGAGCGTGGCGCAGGGCTGGCTCATCTATCGCGTGACCGGCTCGGCGACGCTGCTCGGCATGCTGGGTTTCGCGAGCAGTCTGCCCGTCATCGTCATCGCTCCGCTCGCAGGGCTGTGGTCGGACCGCTGGAACCGGCATCGCGCGATGTTCGTGGTCCAGATTCTCGAAATGATCCAGGCTTCGCTGCTCGCCGGGCTGGCGCTTGCCGACCTTCTCGAGCCGTGGCACGTCATCGCGCTCGCGATGATGCTCGGATTGCTCGTCGCGATCGAGCTGCCGCTGCGCCACGCGTATTTGCTCGAGCTGGTCGGCGACAGACGGGACCTGCCCAATGCCATAGCCGTGACTTCACTCATGGCAAACTGCGGCCGCCTCGTGGGTCCGACGCTCGCCGGGCTTGCCATCGGCTGGTTGAGCGAAGCCTATTGCTTCCTCATCAATGCGCTGTCCTTCGTCGCCGTGATCGTGAGCTTCATGATGATCCGCGTGACGCCGCAGCCCGGCGCCGGGAAGCATCCGCCGGTCATCGAAGGACTGCGCGAAGGATTGCAGTACGCGTGGCGCTCGGTGCCGATACGGCTGCTGCTGATGCTGCTCATGCTGATGGGTCTGCTCGCGTCACCGTACAGCAGCCTGATGCCGGCCCTCGTGCGCAGCGTGTTCCACGGCGATTCGGATCAGATGGGCTATTTCATGGCCGCGTCAGGCGCTGGCGGCGTGTTGGGCACGCTGTATCTCGCGGCACGCGCCAACGTTCGCGGCCTGCTGCGCGTGCTGTGCGCCGCAAGCTTTTCCGCCGGCGCTGCGCTCGCGTTGCTGGCATGGTCGCGCACCGTGTGGCTCGCGCTGCCGCTGCTCGCCGTGATCGGATTCGGCATGCTCGTTACATCCGTGTCCGTCAACATGATCCTGCAGACGATCGTGGAGGACGACAAGCGCGGCCGCATCATGAGCCTCTATACCGCAGCGTTCCTCGGCATGTCGCCGTTCGGCAGCCTCATGGCCGGCGCGGTGGCGGACCGCCTGGGCATTGCGGCAACACTGACCGCAGGCGGCGTGTGCTGCGCGCTCGCCGCGGCTTATACGTACTCGCAGCGCCGCGCGCTGAGAGCGCATATCGGACCGATCTACGATAGGCTCGGCATTGCGAGAAACCGTAAATCGTAAACGTGAGATTTGTGAGCCGTACGACATGACAACCAAAATACCCGCCGGCAATGCGCACGCGGACTTCATACGCCAACGTGTGCAGGAAGCGCTCGCTGCCAATCGCGCACCCGGCTTTCATTTCCCCGGGTATCTGCTCGGGCTCGAATGGCCGCACATCGGCACGGACCGCGTCGTGGAGACCATGGCGGCCGGCCCCCATTGCATAGACGCCGAGGGCAACGTGCATGTCACCGCACTGGGCGTCATGCTCGATACCGCGCTCGCGACGGCGCCGCGTCTCGTGATCGAGCCCGGCGCGCGGCAGGCTACCGTGCATCTCAACGTGCAGTTCACCGGACAGCCCGCGCGAGGCGACCTTCGCATGGAAACCAAGCTCGAAGGCTTCAGCGCAAGCGATGCGGTACGCCAGTCGCTTGCGCGCGGCGATTTGTACGCGGATGGGAAAGCGGTCGCTTATGGTACCGCGACGTTCGTCGTGCTTCCGCCACCCCAAGGAGTGAAGCTCGCGCCGTTGCCGTGGCAGGAAAAGAACCGGACTGCGCCGCACGCGCTGCCGCTGTCGGAGCTGGACGCATCGGAGCGTGAAGTCCATGCGGCCTGCGAGCGGGCGCTGAAACCGTCAGGGGAAAGCGGCTCCTTCGTCGAGCGCTTCTGGGATGTGCGGCCGGTAACGACCCAGGATGGCGCGCGGTGCCGCGTGAAAATCGGCCCGCAGCACGGTAACCGCGTGCGCCATGTGCAGGGTGGCATCCTGTTCGGGCTCGCTGCAGCGACAGCTCGTGCCGCAGCGCCGCGCCATCCGATGCTCTCCAGCGTATCGGCGTGGTTCATCAGTCCCGGACAAGGCAGCGCGCTAAAAATACGGTCGAAGGTGATACACGCCGGCCGCAGCTTTTCCGTGGTCAACACCGAGATCCGCACCGCCGAAGGCACGCTGGTGCTGCAGGCGATGAGCAATCATGCGGCGCATCGGTGAGGCGGCCATGAATGCAGAACGGTGAACCGATACTTTCGCCAAGGAGATGACAATGGCTCCGGATCCCAAGCCCGCCGCAGTTGCTGGAATGCACTCGGAGACCGTGCTGCGCCGACTTCTGGCAAGCATGTCGATCTTTACCCTGCTGATGACCGTGCCTCAGGTTGTGACGATATGGGTAGGTCGCCAGGCGGCGGGCGTGTCTGCGCTGTCGTGGAGCGCGTACCTTCTCTCTGCGCTGCTCTGGTTTTGGTTCGGGATAAAGAAGCGCGACAAGAACATCTATCTGCCGTGTGTGGGCTGGATCGCGCTCGATGCTGCCGTAATCGCAGGCGCCATGATTTACGGATGATGGTTGAGGCGTCGAGCTCGCGGCTCGCTTGTGTCCATGCGTCGCGCTGAAGGCGAAGCCCACGTCTGAGCACCTTCGACGCGATCGCTCACCCACTGAATGCGCATCGCCGTTCTCGACGTCCACTACAAGAAAGCCGGAGCCCGCGGCGCCTGCGTCGTTGCCGACGCCTGGGAAGCTCCATGCCCGATAGCGACGTACACCGAAGAGATCGAGGCAGTAGAGCCCTATGAGCCGGGCAGTTTCTATCGTCGCGAGCTGCCGTGCCTCCTGGCAGTGCTGCGCCTGCTGCCCGCGCTGCCGGACACGGTGATCATCGACGGCTACGTATGGCTGCCATCAATGAATGAGCGGCCGGGTCTGGGTGCTCACCTCTATGAGGCGCTCGGGCGACAGACCGCGGTCATAGGCGTCGCGAAGACGGCGTTCATTGGAGCCGAATCGTCTCCTATCGTCGTACCGGTGCTTCGTGGCGCGTCGCGTGTCCCGATCTTCGTCACCGCCGCTGGCATGTACATGGGCGACGCGGCACAGCATGTCCGCCACATGGCAGGCAAGCACCGAATCCCGACGTTGCTGAGATTGGCCGATCGGCTTTGCAGAAGCGCGCCGTGAGAGGCGCGCGGTGCGGTCATCTGGACAGCCGCTCACCCGTTGGCGATTCGCCGGCGGCGTCACTCCGCCTTGATGCCCGCCGCCTTGATCACCTTGCCCCACTTCGCGATCTCGTCCTTGAGGAATGCGGTGAGCTGTCCTGGCGTACCGGTCGTCGGCTCCGCGCCCTCGCCCGCAAGACGATCTTTCATGTCGGGCGCCGACATCGCTTTCACCGTTTCCGTATGCAGACGCTTCAGGATGTCCGCGCGAACGCCAGCCGGCGCAAGCAGCGCATACCACGACGTCACGCTGTAACCCGGCACGCCGGCTTCCTGCATGGTCGGAATATCGGGCACTGACGGCGAGCGTTGCACTCCGGTCACGGCAAGAGCGCGCAGCTTGCCGGATTTCATCTGCGGCATGGCGGCCGTCAGATTCGGAAACATGAACTGCACCTGGCCGCCGATGAGGTCGGTCAGCGCAGGGCCGGTCCCCTTGTAAGGCACGTGAACGATGTCGATCTTCGCAATCGACTTGTAGAGCTCGCCCGCGAGGTGGGTGGCGTTGCCGTTGCCGGCCGACGCGTAATTGAGTTTGCCCGGCTTGGCGCGCGCCATGGCGCTCAATTCCGATACGTTTTTCGCAGCGACCGCGGGATGCACCACCAGCACGTATTGGCCCGTGGTGAGCTGCGTGATCGGCGCGAAGTCCTTCAGAATGTCGTAATTGAGGCGGCTGTACAGCGCAGGATTGATCGTGTGGGCCGGCGTGCCGACGAACAGCGTGTAGCCGTCCTTCGGCGCATGCGCGGCGATCTCCGCGCCGAGGTTGGCACCCGCGCCCGCGCGGTTGTCCACCACGACCTGCTGCTTCATGTTGTCGGAGAGTTTCTGGCCGAGGAAGCGCGCCACGATATCCACGCCGCTGCCGGGCGAAGAAGGTGCAATCAGTCGTATCGGTTTGGTGGGATAGTCGTCGGCCGCGTTAACGCCGAACGAAAGAACGAGAGCGGCACACAATGCCGCAAGCCGGCCCAGGGGATGCATTGTTATTCTCCTCGATAAAAAAAGAGCGCCGCATGCGCGGCGCCTCTTGGTCCCTCGTGACGGCTATTCGGGTTTTGCGCCGGATGCCTTCACGACTTTCTCCCACTTCTTGATTTCGGCCTTGATATAGTCGCCGAACTGTCCGGGCGTGCTGCCGACGATTTCGAAGCCCACGCTCTCGAGCCGCTGCTTCACGTCCGGCTGCGCCAGCGCGCGCAGTATCTCGTCATGCAGCCGCTTCACGATCGGTCTCGACGTCTTGGCGGGCGCGAGCACGCCGTACCATGCCGTCGCCGCAAACCCCGGGAACCCGGACTCCGCGATGGTGGGCACGTCCGGCACCGCCGGCGAGCGTTTGGCGCCGGTGACTGCAAGCGGACGCAGCCGCCCCGCCTTCACGTGCGGCATCACCGACGACATGCCGCTGAACATGAGCTGTATCTGCCCGCCCACGACGTCGATGACGGCCTGGCCGCTGCCTTTGTAAGGCACGTGCTGAAGATCGATACCGGCCATCTGGTTGAGCATCACGCCGGTGAGATGACCGACGCTCGCAACGCTCGCCGATCCGAAGTTGAGCTTGCCCGGATGCGATTTCGCATAGGCGATCAGCTCCTTCATCGACTTCACCGGCAGCGACGGATGTGCCACCAGTATGTTCGGCGACTCCGCGAGCAGCGTGATCGGCGCAAAGCTCTTCACCGGATCGAACGGCAGCTTCGCGTACAAGTGCGGGCCTATGGCGAGGTTCGCGATGTAGCCCAGCACTATCGTGTAGCCGTCGGGCGGCGCTTCCGCGACGATCTGCATGCCGATGTTGCCGTTGCCGCCGGAACGATTGTCCACGACGATCTGCTGGCCCATCGCGTCCGACATCTTGATGCCGATGCTGCGCGCGAGCGTGTCGGTGCTGCCGCCGGGCGCAAAGGGGACGACGAAGCGTATCGGACGTGTCGGATAGGCATCGGCTGCATACGCCGGCGCTGCGATGGTCGCGGAGAAACCGGCGACAGCGCATGCCGCCGCCGACAGCAATCGGCTCAGCGTACGCATCATGACGCCTTGCTGCGCAGCTGCGTTTCGTCGTTGCGCCAGCGTTCCCATGCTTTCGCCTGATCTTCACGCACGGCGTCGTTGTCCATCAGGCTGTTCAGGAGCTGCGTGACTTCCGACTCGTAGCCGCCTCTGCGTTTCTTGGGTTCCCAGCGTGTGCCGGCGGGAAACACGGGGGATTTCGGGAAGCGCTGCCACTTCATGTGCTTACCTCGCGCATAATGAGACGGCCCGCACATGCGGGCCGCCGGTGATTATACGCTGGAGGGTGAGGCGTGAGGAGTGAGGCGGGGAAGCAGTAGCAGTGGCGCGGTGATCTGAATCAAGACGCGCCACCGCGCGCGGCGTGCGAGTTAAAACTTGAACGCCACGCCCACCGTACCGAGATCGACGTCGTCGCGGCCGGTCGTGAACTTCAGCCGATAACGGTCCCAGTCGAGTCGCAGGTCCACGTTGCGCGACAAGGCGTACGTAAGCCCGAGACCGTAGCTCAACCCTAATCCATGATCGCGGCCTGTGGCAAATCCGGGCGCAGCGGCACCTCCGGTTTTGGTCCAGCCGTAGATCGCGCCCACCTTGCCGTTGAGCCCCAGCGATTGACCGAGCGGCACCGTTCCGACGAGGCTCAGGTTGATGCCCTGTCCCCAGGTATCGCCGCCGGCGCGCTCGGCGTTGCCGAGGTACACGTAGCTCGCTTCCAGTCCGGAGTACTCGGTGAACTTGCCGCCGGCAAATGCCTTGAGCCCTGTTGCGTGCGAGTCGCAGCTGAAGCCGGCGCGGCAGCCGACGTCATAATCGCTGCGCCCTATCGCGCCGCCCGCGTAGCTCCAGAAATTGCGCTCGTAAGGCATGTAATAGCCTTTCGGGCTCGACGTTGCGGGTGGGTTGGACGATTGTGCCATGACGCCGACCGACGACACCGCGAGTGCGACGCCGATCGCGACGTGAGTAAAGCGGAATTGCACTTTGATTCTCCTTGGTTGCATTGTGATTCAGAATGGAACCAGCGTGAGATTCAATGCAACGTGCGTGCCGCGCACGGTGAAACACCAAAGAAAAACGGCGCCGAAGCGCCGTTTCTCCAGAAGTGCGGAACGCTATTTCTGCTTCGCGGGCGGATGCGCCACCATCTCGCCGCGCTCTTTCATCAGCGGCGCAATGCTTTTCGCGTCCATCACGTAAGTCCACTTCGACAACGCGCGCTCGCGCGCGAGACGCTCCTGCAGCTTCTTCAGCGTCTCGGCGTATTCCTTGTCGCGCCGCTCCTTGTCGGCAGGTTTCTCGTCTTTCTCCGGCGTGCGCGTCTGCGGCGGCTCGCCTTCGACGTTGCCGTTCAGGAAATAGCCTCCCGCCTTGCGCGGCGTAATGCGGAAGGTGTAGGTCACGCGATCGAACGTCTCCGCGGTCACCGTGACCGGCTTATCGCCGGCATCGGGCTGCGTCGTCGCAACGTCGTCGAAGCTCCAGTTCGACAGTTGATTGGCCGCGCTTACCGCAGCGCTTGCGTCGAGATCGCCGCCGCCCGCGGCGAATTTCCACTGGCCCCATTCTTCGTCGCGCGTGATCTTCCAGCGCACGCCGCCGTCGGCGACGGTGAGCGTCTTCACGCGATCGGCTTTGAAGAACGTCTTGTCGAGCCATTTCGCCGGATCGGCGACGAGCTTCTCGAGCGGATCGGACACGACCGCTACGTTGGAAGCACCGGCCACCTGTACGTAGCGCCCCGCCGGCACGCCGTTCTGCGCGCTCGGCAACGGATTGCCGGGATCCTTCTTGAGCACGACTTTACCCACCGTCACGGCCGCGAGCGTCTTGCCAGCGGCATCTTTCATTTCGACCCGGGTGCCGGTCTGCTTCGCCTGCTCGTCCTTCACGTCGGCGGACGGCTTGTCCGGCGGCGGCGCGAGACCGACGCGTGGCAGCAGGCTCGAGCCGATCTCTTCGGACTGCACGACTTTGAGCTCGATCAGCTTGATGACCGCATCGCTGATCTCCTGGAAGTGTGCAGGATAGTCGCCGCGCTCCTGCACGACCCAGCGGTTGTCCTTGCGCGCGAGTGTGACGACGTGGCGCGCGTCGCGCAGCTGTATGTGTGCAACATCCGCGAGCTTGAGATTCGGCAGCAGGCGCGCACCTATCTTCGCGCCGGTCGAGCGGTACGCGGCGATATCCTGCCAGAACAGCGCAAGCCCCGCGCCGCCCAGCACGACGAGCGCGATGATGAGAATGAGGAACTGCTTGCGATTCATCGAGCAACCCTCCGCCGTTTGGTGGCCGCGAGACCCAAGCCCACGAGCGTGATCAGCACGGGCACGAAAGCGATGTTGAACACCTTCGTCCAGAACATCAGCGTCTCGGTGTCGGTGCGCAGGTTCTTGCGCAGCTCTTTGAGCTCCAGGCGCGTCTCTATCGCCTGCTTACGGAAGTTCTCGATCTCCGCCTGCTGCTCGGGCGTCAGTATCGTGCCCTGCGTCGTGACCTGGCCTTTCTGCAGCGACTGCAGCTTCTCCTGCGTCTTCTGCAGACTGTCCTCGAGCTGCTTGATCTTGCCGAGATAAGCCTGCTGCGCTTCCGCTTCCATGCGCTGGATGACGGTGAGCGGCTTGGTGAACGATGCGCGGCTGCGCAGGCTGATGAGCGCCGGATCGCCGGCAAGCTGCTCCACGTAGCCCTGCGCGAACGCGAGGTTCCCGTTGCGCGGCACGACGAGCTTCTGGCCGAAGATCTCCTGCACTTCCACGGCGGCGCCGTCCGTGAGCATGTCAACGTCAGCCACGAGAATCACCGAGTTCTCCGCTGCGGATTCCTTGATATGAGGCGCGGGCTTGGGCGCGGCCTTCTCGTCTTCCTTCTTCGCGTCACGCGGGCGCAGCGGCTCGGGTGCGCCGTTCGGGAACGCGCTCTTGAACTTGCCGGAGAGGCGGATCGCAAGCGGCTCTTCCTTGCCGCTCGGCTGGAATCCGCGCGTCGACGGCTCGCCCGACAGCGTGGCGATGATGAGATCCACCGGCATCGCGTTCTTCGACGTGTGCACCAGCACGGTCTGCGTAAGCCCTTCAGCCGGCTTGCCGCTGAACGCGCCACCGAAGGGAACGAGCAGCGTGCCGACCTGGCTCGTGACCACGTCCTCCTGGTTGAGCGCATCGTTGTTGAGCGAGAGCAGCGTGGGCAGCAGACGCGGGCCTTCGCCGCTAGCGAAGGTGAGATCGGCCATCACCTTGTTCATGTTGACGTCTATGCCCCACCCCTTGAAGAGGTTGTAGAGCGTGGACTGTCCGGCCTGCGAGCCGCCGAACGGATTCTGCAGATCCGGCTGCTGATCGAAGTACGCGTACGGATCGACGAATGCGATCAGCTTGCCGCCGCGCAGCACGAACTGGTCGATCGCATATTCGGCCTGCTCGCTGATGTTGCGCGGATGGATGACGAGCAGCACCTTGATGTCGTCGTCGATCTTCGTGGCGTCCATCTCGACCTTGCGCACGTCGAAGCTGCGCTTGAGCTCGTTCGCGAGCACCCACGGCTCGGTCGGCTGCTGCTTGAGCATCGGGTTGAGCGGACGGCCGAGCACGGGAAGATTGCTCATCACGCCGACGACGGGCTTCTTCGCTGCCGACACCTGCGAGATGGCGCGCGTGATGTCGTACTCCAGCAGGCGCTCGCGGTCCGGCGCGAGCACCGGTATCGCCGCTTTCTGGTCGAGCTGCGATATCGAAAGACCGAGGTAGAACTTCTCGCCGGTGTTGGTCTGCTGCCCTTCGATGTTGTCGAGCTGCGCCGACTCCTCGGCATCCGAATCGGGCTGCGGATCGAACTTCTCGATGACGACCTTGCCGCCGGATGCCGAACGGTATTCACGCAGCACGTCTTCCACGCGGTTGGCAAAGGTCTTCACCGCAACCGGAACGGTGTTGCCGCCCTGCGTGTAATAGAACCTTATCGTAACGGGCGCCTCCAGCTTCGAGAGGATGGTTCGGGTGCCCTGCGACAGCGTGTAGACGTTGCCTTCGGTGAGGTCCGCGCGCGCGTTGAGCACGCTCAGGATGAAGTTCGCCGCGATGAGGATGACCGCCAGCGCGATCACGCCGCCCGCGGAATAGAGCAATGTTTCGACGTTCTTCTTCATGAGTCTTACCCCGCCCGCTGGTTACGGATGATGACGCCGGTGGTGAACAGGGCGAACACCATCAGCGAGGCGAAAAACACGAGATCCCGCAAATCGAGCACGCCACGCTGGAAGCCTTCGAAATGCGTCATCACGGAAAACGCGGCGATGATCTGCACGACGACCGGATTGGCCCAGCGCGTAAGGAGATCCGTGACCGGCGTGTACCCGGCGAGTATCAGGAACAGGCAGATCATCACCGACAGAATGAAGCTGATCACCTGGTTGCGCGTGAGCGCGGACGTCATGCAGCTGATCGCCAGATACGCGCCCGAGAGGAGCAGGCTGCCCACGTAGCCCGCGATGATTACGCCATTATCCGGATCGCCGAGGTAATTCACCGTCAGGACGACCGGGAAAGTGAGCGCAAGCGCGAGCGCGAGAAACACCCACGAGGCGAGAAACTTCGCGACGATCGCCTGCCATGTGGTCACCGGCATGGTGAGCAGCAGCTCCATCGTGCCCAGACGCCGCTCCTCGGACCACAGCCGCATGCCGACCGCCGGCACGAGAAAGAGATACAGCCACGGGTGCCAGGTGAAGAACGAGACGAGCGATGCTTCGCCGCGCTCGAAGAAATTGCCCACCGTGAAAGTAAAGAAACCGGTGAGCAGCAGGAAGATCACCAGAAAGACGTACGCGATGGGCGAGGTGAAATACCCGCCGAGCTCGCGCTTCATCATGGTGACGATGTTGTGCCACGTATTCATGTCCTGTCCCCCGTCACGCCGTCGCCGGCTCTTGTTGTCTTACCGTGTCCGGCAGGGTGATCGCGCGGAACACTTCGTCGAGGCGACCCTCTTCGGTGTGCATCTCCTCGAGCCTCCACGGCTGCGAGGCGGCGAACTGGGCCACGTCGCGCGTCAGGCTGCCCGTGCGGCCGCGTTGCGGGTATACCCGCGCTTGCGCATACGCGCCGTTGGCCGGCATGACTTCCGTGCGCGCGACGCCGGGCAGCTGCTGCAGCTGCGCGGCGAGCTGATCGGCATCGATGCCGCTCGCGCTCACCTGGACGGCGCCCGCGTACTCGGAGCGAGCCTTGAGCTCGGCAGGCGTGCCGTTCGCGACGATGCGGCCGCGATCGATGATGATCACGCGGCTGCAGGCGGCTTCGACCTCTTCGAGGATGTGCGTCGAGAATATGATCGCCTTGTCCGAGCCCATGCGCTTGATGAGGTTGCGCACTTCATGCTTCTGGTTCGGATCGAGGCCGTCGGTCGGCTCGTCGAGAATGAGTATGGCCGGATCGTGAATAAGGGATTGTGCGAGGCAGGTGCGGTGCTTGTAGCCTTTGGACAGCGTGTCGATGGTCTGGTAGAGCACGTTTTCCAGAAAGCACAGCTCGACCGCCTGGTGTATCGCGCGCTTCAAGCCGTCGCCCTGCAGGCCGCGCAGCTCGCCCGAAAACTTGAGAAACCCGTACACGGTCATGTCGGCGTAACCCGGCGCGTTCTCCGGCAGGTATCCGATCAGGCGTTTGGCCGGAATCGGATCCTCTACGATGTCATGCCCGCCCACCGTGATGCGGCCCGACGTCGGCGGGATGAAGCCGGTGACCATGCGCATGGTGGTGGACTTGCCGGCGCCGTTGGGCCCCAGGAAACCGAGCACCTCGCCGCGCTCGACGGCGAACGAGATGTCGTTGACGGCGAGCTTGGGCCCGAAGGCCTTGCTCAAGTTCTCAACTTTGATCACGGAATTTCCTCCAATGGCCGGCGCATCCGGTGCGGCCGGCTTCATTTTTTGCCGTTTGCCTTAAAGCTGCCTTAAAGAAGCGGGCACTTCCTCGCATCAATCGGATGTCCGGTCCGTTCGAGCAGGAGGCAAAGCCTCTTTTTGCCCGCGAATATCGGGGGCGGGACGTGCGTTTTCAAGCGCCGCCGCCGGGTAAAAGCGGGCATGCACTTGTCTTACGCCGAAATCGGCGTTCGTCTCTTCGGCTGGGACGGCGGCGGCCTATCGGGCAGGACCGGCCTGAAGAGTAGTTCGGACGCGTGCTTCCGGCCGACTCTTGGCGATCGGTGCCGACAGTCTGACTCGAACAGACGACCTACCGCTTACAAGGCGGTTGCTCTACCAGCTGAGCTATGCCGGCAAGGCGCTGAATTATAAAGCGCGCGGGTGGAATGACCAAATCCGTTGCACGTCGCGTTCCGACCCGGGCGCGCGGCTTGTGCCGTGGCGGCCGGCCGCCCCCTGAAATGGGCGTTCGCTGCGTTGCCGGCGGTTAGGCCTGTCGATTGCTAACGGGTCTGTGCGGTCGCATCCGGCCGCAACGTTCAGGGGGTCTCGCGGCCGCGCCGCGGGGCTGAGGTCATGTAAGAGGAGTGCGAAAGAATACCAATATGGACATCTATCCTGTCATTTTGTCCGGCGGTGCCGGAACCCGGTTGTGGCCCTTGTCGCGCGAGGCGCTGCCCAAGCAATTCCTTCGTCTGCTTTCCGATCGCAGCCTGCTGCAGGACACGCTGTTGCGCGTCCAGGGGTTGGATCACCTGCGCGCGCCCATAGTTGTCGCCAACCAGGAACATCGGTTCATGGTGGCCGAGCACCTGCGCAGCATAGATGTCGCCCCGCATACCCTGTTCCTCGAGCCCGTTGCGCGCAACACGGCGCCGGCGCTCGCTGCAGCGGCATGGCGCATCGTCAACGAAAGCGCCGATGGCCTGATGCTCGTGCTGCCTTCGGACCATTACATACCGGACGCCGCCGCTTTCCGTCGCGGAGTGGAGCAGGCGATCGGTGCCGCCGCAAAAGGCT
>JBLNBW010000136.1:0-4720 GCA_050260255.1 Rhodospirillaceae bacterium
CGTGCCGATATCGCAAGTGTCGTCTCGCATCAATGTGCTCTCCGTGAGTCCAAGCCTCCCGGTCAACTCCGTGAAGGAGCTCGTCGCGTACGCCAAGGCCCGGCCGGGTCAGGTCACCTTCGGCTCGGGAGGCGGCGCCGGAAGCTCGGATCACATGGCGGGTGAATTGTTCAAGCTGCTCGCCGCGGTCGACATCGTGCACGTCCCGTACAAAAGCGGACCTGCTGCGGTGACCGACCTCATCAATGGCCAGCTGACGATGTACATCGGCGGTATGCCGATCCAGCTGCCGATGATCAAGACGGGCAAGATCAAGCCGCTTGCCACGAGCGGCTCGAAGCGCGCCGCTGCGCTCCCCGAGCTGCCGACCATCGCGGAAGCGGGATTGCCCGGCTACGAGGTGAACGTGTGGTACGGGTTGTTCGCGCCGCGCGGGACGCCGCGCGCCCTCGTGTCGCGCATCGCCGACGATGTCGCGGCCGTCATGAAGGCGCCGGAAAATCGCGAGCGCTGGACGACGTTGGGCGTCGATCCCGAAGGCACGAAGCCGGAGGAGTTCGCCGCCTACTTCCGTGCAGACATCGAGAAGTGGCGCAAAGTCGTGAAGGCCGGAAATCTCGTATCGGATTAGAACTCACTTCAAAAATTGGAATCACAGCAACCACGGACGAGCTCGGATGAACCCGGACACGACGACACAGAGTCGTAGTTGTCGTCTCGATGGCGGTTTACGCGCGTGTGACCGGTGATGACATGGATCGTTGAGGCCGGTTCTGGGATCGGCAGCAGCATTGCGCTGATGCGCTTCACGGGCGGATGGCGTTGCGTCAGATGAAGCTTCTCCTCATCGTGTTTCACTCCATGACCGGCGGCTCGCAGCAGATGGCCGAAGCCGCCGCACGCGGAGCGGAGCAGGACGGCGGCGTTGAAGTGCGGTTGATCCGCGCGGGCGACGCGGGGCCGGACGACGTGCTGCAGGCCGACGGGTACGTATTCGTGACGCCCGAAAACCTGGCTTCGATGTCGGGCATGATGAAGGACTTTTTCGACCGCACGTATTACGCCGCCCTAGACCGGATCGCGGGGCGTCCCTACGCCGCGCTCGTCTGTGCGGGCAGCGACGGCACCAACGCCGTGCGGCAGATCGAGCGCATCTGCACGGGGTGGCGCTTAAAGCCGGTGTGCGAGCCCGTCATCGTATGCACGCATGCCCAAACGCCCGAGCAGATACTCGCGCCGAAGACCATAGGCTTTCGCGAATTGCGCCGCTGCGAAGACGTCGGCGGTGCGCTTGCCGCCGGCCTGTCGCTCGGCATCTTCTGACGGCGAAAAGCTATCCCGCCGGCTGGTGCACCAGCTCGGCGATCGTACGGCGCGGCACTTCGCCGCTCTCCAGCGCTTCCTTCACCGCGCGCCGACTCCATTGCGGCGCCAGGAGCTGGATGAAGTCCGCCATGTACTGCGGGAGGTAGTCGTTGCGCCGCAGCTGTATGCAGGCGACCGTCGGCTCGAAAAGATCCTTTGCATCCCGTGCACGCAGGTCTTTGTCGCGGTCGGACGCGTAGCAGATCGTCGGCAATATCGCGACGCCGAGCCCGAGCGCAACGTATGCCTTGATCACGTCGGCGTCGATCGCGCTCATCACGATCGTCGGTTTGAGTCCGGCCTGCGCGAACGCCTGCAGCACCTTGTGTCCTCCGGCGAACGAGGCATCGAGCGTGATGATCGGATGACGGGCGATGCGCTCCAGCGTGAGCGGCCCGCCGCGAAGCAGCGGGTGGTGCTGCCGCGTGATGACGCTGCGCGGCAGCTGGTAGCACGGGAGGCCGAGCAGGTCCGTGTGCGGTTCACGCGGCCGGGCGGTGACGCCAATGTCCGCTTCGCCACGCGACACGAGTTCGGCGACGCGGCTTTCGTTCTCCTGCCGCATCACGAGTTGCACGCTCGGATAACGCTGCGTGAAGCTCCGTATCACAGCAGGGAGCACGTAGCGCGCGTGCGTATGCGTCGTCCCGACGACGAAACGCCCGCTGTCCTCGGGGCTGTAGCCCTCGCTGATGCGCTGCAAGGCGCGCGCATCGTTCAGCATGCGCCGCGCAACCTGCAGCACTTGCCTGCCCATTTCCGTTACGCCGGTGATCCGGGTGCCGCGGCGTGTGAACAGCGACGAGCCGATCTGACTTTCGAGCAGCGCCAGCTGACGGCTGATGCCGGGCTGGGAGGTATAGAGCGCGCGGGCCGCGGCGCTGATGCTATAGCCGGAGTCGACGACGTGGCAGAAATACCGCAGCTGGCGCAGGTTCATATCCATGCCTCAAGGTTATGGGCGGATAACAAAATAGTCGTTTTTGGCATGTGGCGCCAGGTGTAGTATTTCCCGCGCACGGCGCCATCACAGAAACGGGCGCCACGGAGGAGTCCACCATGGCTGGATCACACGCGCGGCATCCTGCCCGCACGCGGGCTGTCCGCCTCGAACCAGGGCGCTGCCCGCGATCCGGCGCGTCGTCGATTCAATCCTGGTGCAAGACCGCAGCGCCCGATTTGCTCACAGGAGACCGCCGATGCCCAAGATGAGCGGGCCGCGTTATATCGCGGAAATGTTCCGCGCGTACGGCGTAGACCATGTGTTTCACGTGCCTCAGATGCTGCTCGAGACGTTGGTGGCGATGGAGGGCATGGGGATACGCCGCGTGATGACGCATGGCGAAAAAGCTGCGGCGTACATGGCGGACGGTTATGCACGCGCGAAGCGCAGGCCTTCCATCTGTATGGCGCAGCACGTCGGCGGCTCCAACCTCGCGGCCGGATTAAAGGACGCCTATCTCGCGTCCTCGCCGGTCATCGCGCTCACCGGCGGTCCGGCGCCGATGGCGCGCTATCGTCATGCTTATCAGGAACTCGAGGACTTCACCCAATTCGAGCACACGACGAAGCTCAATGCGCACGTCGATCACATCGGGCGCCTGCCCGACATGCTGCGGCAGGCGTTCCGCGTCGCGACGACCGGCTCGCCGGGACCGGTCCATCTCCAGATCGGCGGCCACCATGCCGAATGTCTGTTCACCGAGGCCGACCTCGATCTGATCGTCGAAGAGCGGTATCAGACGGTGCCCGCATTCCGGCCAGCGGCGGACGAGGCGGACATTGCGGCGGCGTTGAAGGCGCTCACTGCGGCTGCGCGGCCCATCATCGTCGCCGGCGGCGGCGTTGCGTGGTCGCAGGCGCAGGCGGAAGTCGTCGCGCTTGCCGAGCGCTTCGCGATACCGGTCGCCACGTCGCTCAACGGCAAAGGTACGATCGCCGATACACATCCTCTCGCCGTGGGCGTTTCGGGTACCTATTCCCGGACATGCGCGAATCGCGCGATCGCCGAAGCAGATCTCGTGTTCTTCATCGGCAGCCATACCGGCAGCCAGGTCACGGCGCGATGGCAGATACCGAAGCCGGGAACGCCGGTCATGCATCTCGACATCGATCCGCGCGAATTCGGCCGCAACTATCCGACGCAGGTTGCGTTGCTCGGTGACGCGCGCACGGTGCTGCGTCAGATCCTCGCTGCGGCAGGCAAAGGCAACGGCAACGACGCCCCAGGGCGCAGGCAGTGGCTCGCTCGCGTGCAGGCGCTCGTGCAGGAGTGGCGCGATCTCATCGGAGAGCACTACGACTCCGATGCCGTGCCGATGCGGCCGGAACGTGTGTGTCGCGAAATCGCCAGCGTGTTGCCCGAAAACGCCGTGCTCGTCTCCGATACGGGGCACTCGGGCATATGGACGGGGGCGGTCGTGAATTTCACGAGGCCCGGACAGCGCCTCATCCGATGCGCCGGTTCTCTCGGCTGGGGTTTCCCGGGCGCGCTCGGCGTGAAGTGTGCGTTGCCGGACAAAGCCGTCGTGTGCTTCACAGGAGATGGCGGTTTCTACTACCACCTGTCCGAGCTGGAGACAGCGGCGCGCTACGGCATCAATCTCGTCGTCGTGGTCAACAACAACGGCGCGCTCAACCAGGAGATTCCGCATTTCGATCGGGCGTACGGCGGCGATCCGCAGGAGCGCGGACGCGAGATGTGGGGGTTCTCCAACGTGAACTTCGCGCAGGTCGCCGAGTCGCTCGGCTGCGTCGGCATGCGGGTCGAGCGGCCCGCCGATATGGCGAACGCATTGGAGCGTGCTTTGGCCGCCGGCAGGCCAGTGGTCATCGATACCATCACCGATTACCGCGCGTTCTCGCCGAAGACCTGGACAGGCGGCGCGGGCAGCGGCCACTAAGAGCCCCTAACGTGATGAAGCGCATGCTGCGCTGTCACGATTTTCGCTCAGGGCGCGAAGCGATCCGCAGCCAATATCGCGAATATTGGCAAGGTGAGCGACAAAGCCATGGGCGAAAACTCGTGCCAGCCCTTCGGGTTACGGCCAGGATCGCGGCGCGCCGTAACGCGGAGCAGGGGCCCCGCTCGCGGGGATGCGACCGTGTAGGCGCGTGTAAGTCCCGCAGTTTCGCGCGCTTACGTCCCGCTGCGGGGGCGCATCCAAGCACACATCGCTTGGAACCTGCTCCGCCCTTCGCGGGACACTTTGTCGGCCGGCTTGTCGATATTCGCGATATCGACTGCGCCGTCCTTCGCGTGCGCACCGTAGCGAGGAGCAGGGACCCGCTTGCGGGATGCGACCGCGTGGGTGCGTGTTGGGACCGCAATTCGGTGCGCTTACGTCCCGACTGC
>JBLNBW010000137.1:0-7321 GCA_050260255.1 Rhodospirillaceae bacterium
CGGCGACGCGCGGCTCGCTTTCCTTCAGCGCGAGAACAAGGTGGCGCGGCTTGCGATGGTTGCGGCGGAGCGCCTCAGCCCCTGGCTCGCGTGTGGCCCGCTGCACCCGGGAAGGCGCCGCAGTGCCGTGCCCGGTGTCTATGCGATAGGCAACGCCGCAGGCGAAGCCCATCCGCTCGTCGGCGAAGGAATCAGTCTCGCGATACAGTCGGCGGCGCTGCTGTGTGCCACGCTGAGCGATGCGGCGCGCTCCGGCCAGTGGGAGCGGGCGGCACGCATGTACGAGTGCGCATGGCGGCATGCGTTCACGCCGCGGCTGCGCTTGAGCGCCTGCTACGCGAACATGGCGATGCGGCCCCGGTGGGCGCGGGCAATCACCGGATGGCTGTCTTATATGCCGCAGCTATTGACGCTCGGCGCGCGGTGGAGCGGCAAGACTTGCGGTCACATCTTCTCTTCGGCGTTCACCGCGACGCGATAGACGTACACCATATGCCCGCCGAGCCAGCCGGACACGACGAGCAGGACGACGGCAACGGCGGAGAGGATCACGGTGGCGGTTTCGTACTCCGGCCCGTTGATGCGCAAGCCGATGTTGAAGGCATAGAGCACGACGACGGCAAGGTTGATCGACATGTGCGTGAGCGCGATGCGCTTGCGCGCTCCGGAGAGGGAAAGCATGTCGATGAAGCCCGGTATCGCAGCGAGAACGGCCCCGATGAGGCCGCCTATCATGGTGTAGAACGCGAGCGTGTACCAGAGACTCACCCCGTGTCCGAACACGAACATGAGATCGCATACGAACGAGAACAGCCACAGTCCGATCGGTATCGGAACCAGCATCGGATGGATCGGGTGCTGCGCTATGCTCGCTGGCGTACGCATGAGGCCTCCGTGGGCGGGCGTGACGAAAGGCGCGCCAGCCAGAACCGTGCCCGTCAGGGCGTGACGAAGTATTGCAACGGCAGCCGGTGCAGGCATTCCGCGCCCGTCTCGGTGATGCGGAAGAGATTGCCGAGCTGAACGCCCGCGCGCTCGTCCGGGGTCACGACATTCAGCTGCACCACGACGCACATGTTCGCCTCGAAGCGGAATGGCGGCTTCGGTATGCCGCGCTTTGCCTGGCGTGTGCCTATGCTGGGCGGCAGGAGCCCGATGCCGAAGCCATGGAGGAAACCATCGTTGATCGTATAGCCGCGCTGGGCGATGACGTCGGCGGCATCGAGCACGTCTTCGCTCGTGGCGCCGGCACGCAGCACGCGCGCGCAGCGCTCGTACGCTTCGAGCGCGCAATCCCAGAGGCCGCGGTACGCGGCGTTGGGCTCGCCTTGAACGAAAATCGGCCGCTGCACCTGCCCCGAATACCCCCAATGGCTCACGCTGATCTCGAAATTGACGACGTCGCCGCGCTCGATTATCCGGTGCGACAGGTTCTGGCGCGGCACGCATACCCCGGTGCCTTCCTGCGGTCCGGATGAGAGATAGCACAGGTGCGGCAGGCCGCCGCGCGCGAGCGCTGCGGACTCCACCAGCCCGCCGAGCTCGTACTCGTGCATGCCGGGGCGCACATTGGCGATGAGGTGCTCGACCGCGGCGTCGGTCAGCTCGGCGCCGCGTTTGAGCCACGCGATCTCCTCTTCGCTCTTCACCAGCCGCAGATTGCGGAATGCGGCGCTCACGTCCTTGTAGGACCATCCCGGCAGCTCGCGATGCCAGGTGAGATAGGTCTGCACCGGAACCTCGCCTACGTAGCCCAGCGTGCCCGGCAGACCGGCGATGTCGGCGATGTGACGCGCGACCGTCGTTCCGGAATCCCGCCCGCCCCACACGACTTCTACTGACGCCGCTTCACGTGCGTTCGGCACATGGTTGTGCGACTGGACGAACAGCACCGGCTCGCCGCGCGCGGGCACGACCAGATAGTTGTTGCGGTTTCCGAGAAAGCCGGAAAGGTAATGAACGTCGGCGTGATTGTGTCTGGAGATGCCGGAATTGCCGTACACGACCAGCACGTCGATGCCGTGTGCGGCCATGAGGGCCCGGGCGGCGGCGTAACGGCGATCGAACTCGGCGTTGGAGAAGCGCGGATAGAGCTCGGCGGCCATGCGAAGCACCTCTGGTTTGTATTTATCCTCGTGAGCTTACCAGATGACGGATGCGCGATAGGGCGCGACGGCGCCGGAATATGGTCTGGAACGCCAACCGCTTCTCTTTTCCAAGCGTCGGGTCGCGACGACAATCGATCCGCGATCGATAACCAGAAAAGACGAGCGCTCCATGGGGAAACGACCAATTTCCGGCTGCAGCCTGCGGCTCAAGGCCGCCGTCGCCGCGGCCGCTCTCATGCTCTGCGGATGTGCCACGCAGTACCAGATTGCCGAGCAGTCCACGAAGGCCAATCGGGCCGTGGAGGATGCCCAGAACCAGGTGCTGCTGCTCAACGTCGTGCGAGCGTACAAGCAGCGGCCGACCTATCTTACCGCGATCAGCAAGGTTGCCGGTCCGATAGGCACCGCCACACCGACCGCCGCGCTGTCCCTGCCTTTCGGCGTCGATGCGCCGCGCGCCTTCAACCTCTCGCCCACGGCCAAGGCCGATGCGCCGAACTTCGACGTGGCGGTCCTCGATACGCATAACTTCATGCGCGGTTTTCTGCAGCCGGTTGCGCCGGCCACGGTGAAGGTGTATCTGGACCAGGGCTGGCCCGCGCATTTTCTGCTGAGCCTGTTCATACGCGAGATCCGCCGCCCCGACGGCAGCGCAGTGACCAACACGCCGCTCAACCGCGGGTCCTTCGACGAGTTCAGCGGCGACTTGCGCCGTCTCGTGGACATGTGCGGGCTGCATATCGAGTCGCGGCCGGTGAAGATAGGCCCGCCGCTCGATGCGGCGACGGTCAAGGCGAATCTCGGGACGCTGATCGCGATGCAGAAGGACGGCATGGAGCTGCGCGAAATCGCCGGTCATGCCTATCAGCTGCAGAAGCCGAATGCGATGCCGGTGTTCACCGTCAACAAGACGTGCAACATGAAGCTCGCGGTGGCCGGCGAGGATGGCAAGCCGAGCGGGGGGCGCGACGAGCACGTCATCGTGCTGCGATCGCCCGAAGCGGTGCTCAGCTATCTCGGCGAGCTGGCGCGCGCGCAACTCGACGGCGTCCACGGCGATGCCGAGAAAACGTATGTTCCCACGGCGTGGGCGGGCGACGATCATCCCGAGCCCATGTTCGTGATAAAGGCCGGCGAGCCGACGTCCGGTCAGGCGGTCGTGCAGGTCGAATACGAAGGCAGCACGTATTACGTGCCGCGCGGTCCCTCCGCGGGTCGGTCGATGCAGGCGCTGTCGCTGCTCGCGCAGCTCATCGGGCTGCAGAAGAATGCGGCGGAATTGCCGACGACGACGAGCGTGAGGGTGATCAATCCCTAGCGCGCCGCGTGCGGGGTGATCCGCCCGCCGCGCAGCGCCTTACGGGAAAATGCCCGAAACCATAGACAGGATTTACACGATTTACACGATTGAGGCGAAAAAGCCGGTCGTTCGTGCCTTGTTGATCCTGTCCGTTTTCCTTCTTTTGAGAGCGCTTGTAACGAGCTGCCGTCACTGCGGCTTGATCCCTGCGCTCTTCACGAGCTCGGCATTCTTCTTCACTTCGTTGCGCAGAAACGCTGCGAACTGCTCCGGATTGCTGCCGACGTACTCCGATCCCTCCTTGTAGAGATACTCCTTGAAGTCCGGCGCCGACGTCGCCTTCACGATCGCCGCGTGCAGGCTCAAGATGATCTCCGCCGGCGTCGCGGCCGGCACCAGCACGCCCTGCCAGCCGCTGTATTCGTAGCCGCTCACCGTTTCCGCGATCGTCGGCATGTCGGGCAGCGACGCAATCCGCCTGGCACTGGACACGCCCAGCATGCGCAGTTTCCCGCTCTGTACATGGGGAATGCCGGTCGACACCGGCGAGAACGAAAGATGCGACTCGCCGGAGAGTACGCCGACGACGAGTTGCCCGCCGCTCTTGTAGGGCACGTGCACCATGTTGACGGCAGCCATTTTCTTGAAGAGCTCGCCGGCGAGATGGCTGGTGGAGCCGCTGCCCGCCGAGCCCATCATGAGCGCGCCGGGATGCGACTTCGCCAGCGCGATGAATTCCTTCACCGAGCGCGCGGGCACCGAGGGGTGGACGGACAGCGCGTTGTAGAACTGCGAGACGAGGCAGACGGGGGCGAAGTCGCGGACGGGATCGTAGGACACCTTGGCGTAGAGGGCCGGGCTGATCGCCATCGACACCGAGCCGCCGATATACAGCGTGTAGCCGTCCGGGGGCGTTTTCGCAGCGAGCTCGGTTCCGATAATAGCGCCTGCGCCGCCGCGGTTATCGACGACGACCTGCTGCCCCAGCACCTCGGTCATTTTCTGGGCGAGCGTACGCGACATGAGATCGGTGCCGCTGCCTGCGCTCCACGGCACGATCAGGCGTATCGCTTTGCTCGGGTAGGATTGCGCGCCCGCCTGACATGCGATGCAGCACAACACGAAGCCCGACCAGCTGATTATGCGTCTCATGGTTTCTGCTCCTCCTCTCGTTGACCGCGTGACCGGTGAACCGCGACTGGTGAGCTCGTTACGCCGCGTTCGCTCCTTCCGCCAGCCGTCCGAGCAACCCCACGCGCGTGAGATCGGCGCGCAGCGCATCGCGCTCGGCCGCCGTGAGCTGCAGCAGCGGCGGGCGTACCGGTCCTGCGGCGAGACCGATGAGCTGGGCCCAGCATTTCAGATGTGCGATGGGGATGATCTTGCGTTTGAGCCACGGCTCGCGCAGCCACTGCTCGTGCACTTCGCGTAACGGCTGTATGCCGTCGCGTATGGCCTGCGCTGCGTCGAACTTGCCCTGCAGCGCGAGCTCCGCATAATCGCGCATGGGTGTGAAGCCGGCCACCTGCATGAGAAAGGGTGCGGCCGACGACATGTGCACCTTCATGCCGTGGCTGCGCATGAGATGGAGAAATTCCGTTTCGGAAGGATGCGACAGGACGATCTGGTCGCCACAGAGCTCGTTCACCTTCGCGTAATGGTCGAGCGGGCGCGATACCTTGATGCCGCACACGTTCTCCAGCGTCGCGATGCGCGCGGTCACTTCCGCGCTGAGCGACACCCACGAGAAGGGCGTGTCGAACATCCAGATGCCGATGTCGGTCCGCGCGCTGACGTAGGCAAACCACTGGTAGATCGCCTCGTCGCGCGCATCGTCGGCGATCGGATAATAAGGGTTGATGACCACCACGAAATCCGCGCCTGCCTTCGCGGCGTGATTCGTGAGATCGACCGTCTCGTCGGGCGAATGGTGGCCGGTATGCGCGATAACCCGGCACTTGCCGCGCGCCTCCTCCACGACGATTTCAACCACGCGCTTGCGCTCTTCCTTCGTGAGCGCCCAGAACTCGCCCATCGTGCCGGCGCAGAAGATGCCGTCCACCGCGAGCGCGTCGGTGTAATGGCGCATGTTCCGCCGCAATCCCGTCTCGTCCAGTCGACAGTCGCTCGTGAACGGCGTATGTATGGCCGCCCATACGCCGCGGAACTGCGCGCGCGAGGCAGCTTTCGCTTCGGATTTGCGGTAGTTCATGACACCTCCTTCGGAGAGGTAAGGGGTGAGGAGTTAGGAGTGAGGGGTAGAGCCGCGGTGTTGCTCCTGACTCTTCGCACCTCACTCCTCACTGCGTGGCGCGCTCGCGCTACGCCGGGTTTCTTCCTACGAAAAACTCCTTGTCGGGATCCTCGGTGGGCTTAAGCCCCGACCGCTTTAACGCTTCCCGCAGCTGGCGCATGTGCACGTCGCGTATCTTCATCGTCGGCTGGCGCAGCGGACCGCCGTTGAAACCCTGCAGCCACGCCTGGTACTTCCACACCATGCGATGCAGTACGCCCGCGCCCTGATACGTCATGGCGACGGACCGGTAGACCGTGCGCGCCGGATGAATCTGCCAGTAGAGCTTCATCATCTCGTCGAACCGGCCGTCGCGCACGAGCTTGAACATCTTCGGAATCATGTCGCCGTAGAACTCGTAGTTGCTGGTGCCCATGAATTGTATCGGCACGAGTGCGGCGAAGGGCAGCGCGTCGGCCTCGATCGGGCAGGTCACGACGACTTCGTGCGAATGGTTCTTCCACGCCTGCACGAAGCCGCCGGGCGCCGGCATGCCGGACTCCGCCTTGATGCACACGATGTTCGGGATGTCGGCCACCATCTGCTTCACGAGCTCGGGATCCATGCCGGCGGGATGGATGCGCTCGAAGCCCCAGTGCGGCACCGGGAAGATGATGACGCCCAGCCGCGTCGCCTCGCAGAACTTGCGGGTGTAGTCGTAGATTTCCTGGCTGGTGGTCGCGTAGAAGTTGCTGGGATAGCCGAGCAGCACCAGCTCGCAGCCTTCCTTCTCCGCCATCTGCACTGCCTCGATGTTCTCTTCGAGCGTGTTGAACAGCGCGTGATGGATGAGGGTCAGCCTGCCCGCGGCTTCCTCGTGCGACCAGCGGATGAAATCGCGGTATTCCTCCAGGGTGATCGCCATCTCCGACACGAGCAGCGTGCCCCAGAAGCCCAATTCGATGTCCCTGCGGATGTCGTGGCGTATGCCTTTTTCGTTGAGGCGCTTGAGATCGGTCGTGTACGACGGAAGCACGACGTTCGCCAGCCCGTGCATGTTCTCGCGTGCCCATTCCCGCGCTTCGTTCTTCTTGTAGCGCACCATACGATTCAAGCTCCTCTCTGTGGCTGGCTGCTATCTGTACTGCGGTGATGAGTCTCCGATCGGCAATGGGGTTCCCGCATCGGCCCGTACGGCGGCGGCGTGGCACATTTCGGAGACCGCTATGTCCTGCAGCCCCGAGCCGACGGATTTGAACAAGACGATGCGGTCCGGCTGCTGCCGCGCCATCGCACGCCCGCTCACCACGTCGGCGAGAGACACCATCTTGTGCTCGAACGCGACGCCCGCCTCGCGCGCAGCGATCATGTCGCCCGTTTCGTGCGCCACTTCATCCACGACGTCGCTCACGATGATGTCCGCCCGATCGACGACCGCGGGGTCCACTTCGCGCTGCTCCGGGACGGTGGACCCTATCGAGACGACCATCATGCCGGGCTCGAGCCATGCGCCATGGAGTATCGGCGATTCGTCATGCGAGCGGGCGGCGGCTATGATGAGTCGGGCGTTGCGCACTGCCGCAGCCGGCGTGTCCACGGCGGTGCACGGCACGCGCAGCTGCTGCGCAAACCTGCTCGCGAAGCGCTCGCGGTTCTCTCGCGTCGGGCTGTAGACCTTGT
>JBLNBW010000138.1:0-4680 GCA_050260255.1 Rhodospirillaceae bacterium
CTCGAAGGCGCCGACGTGTACAACGCAGGTCGCGTGGAATTCGAACCGCGACCCGGCAATCGCGGCACGATCGTTCGCGTCGAGCTCGAGTATCGCCCGCCGGGCGGTATAGCAGGCACCGCGTTCGCCATGCTTTTCAACCAATCGCCGGAGCAGCAGATCTACGACGATTTGCGCCGCTTCAAGCAGCTGATGGAGATCGGCGAGATCGTCCGCTCCGACGCTACTCCCGAAGGAACCGGGGGCATGAAGCCCCATCCCGGACAGCCGGCCTGATCGCGGACAGCTGCATCGCACAGCACACCGTGCTGCCGGCTTTGGCAGACGGCTTACGACTATAGACAGGAGCTTCCATGAGAGCGAACTGCTGGCACGGCAAGCGCGACATGCGCATAGAGCAGGTGCCGGATCCCAAGATCCTCAATCAGCGCGACGCCATCGTGAAAATCACCTCCACGGCGATCTGCGGCTCGGACCTCCATCTTTACAACGGTCTCATCCCGACCGTGGAAAAGGGCGATATCCTCGGCCACGAGTTCATGGGCGAGGTCGTGGAAGTGGGCCGCGAGGTGAGAAACCTCAAGGTCGGCGATCGCGTCGTCGTACCGTTCCCCATCGCGTGCGGCGCATGCTCCGCATGCGAAGCGCAGACTTATTCGCTGTGCGAGAACTCGAACCCGAATGCCTGGATGGCCGAAAAGCTGATGGGACATTCTCCAGCCGGCGTATTCGGCTATTCGCACATGCTGGGCGGTTACGCGGGCGGACAAGCCGAGTACGCGCGCGTGCCGTTCGCCGACGTCGGCCCCATCAAGGTCCCGGACGGCATGCCCGACGACAAAGCGCTGTTCCTCTCCGATATCTTCCCGACCGGCTACATGGGCGCGGAGATGTGCAACATCAAGCCCGGCGATACGATAGCCGTGTGGGGATGCGGCCCGGTGGGGCAATTCGCGATTGCGAGCGCGAGGATGCTGGGCGCCGAACGCATCATCGCGATCGATCGCTTTCCCGAGCGGCTTGCGATGGCGCGCGACAAGGCCGGCGCCACCGAATCGATCAACTACGAGCAGGTCGACGTCTACGATACGCTGATGGACCTCACCGGCGGCGTGGGCCCCGATGCGTGCATAGACGCGGTGGGCACGGAAGCCCATATGCCGGGGCCGCTGTACGCCTACGATCGTTTCAAGCAGGCCCTCATGCTCGAAACGGATCGCCCCTTCGCGCTGCGCCAGGCGATCATGTCATGCCGGAATGGCGGCACGATATCCGTGGTCGGCGTCTACGGCGGTTTCGTCGACAAATTTCCCATGGGCTCGTTCATGAACCGATCGCTCACGATGCGAACCGGCCAGTGCCACGTCCAGCGCTACATGAAACCGCTGCTCGAGCGCATAGAGCGCGGCGACATCGATCCGAGCTTCGTGATCACGCACCGCATGAAGCTCGACGAAGCGCCCAGGGGGTACGACATGTTCGTCAACAAGGACGACGAATGCGTCAAGATCGTCCTGCAACCCTGAGCGCGAGAATTTTGAACTTTCGGGCCGCCCGCTCCTCCAATTCCGTTCTTCAACTTTGAAAGGAGGTGATCCGTGAAATCTGCTCTCTGTTCCTTCTTCGTCTCGCAGGTCACGGTCGCCGCCACCGCGCGGGGGGCCGGCCTGCGCTGACAGGCATAGAGCTCGAGAGAAACGCCCGCTGCCCTTCGGCGGGCGTTTTTCTGTTTGTCGCTGAAACGCTCACCGTGCCGTGTAGCCCAGCTTTTTCATCATCGCTGCAGTGACCGTCTGGCGGTTGTCGAAGAAACCGGCCCACGGGTCTTTCCTCATTCGCTTCAACCGTGCCGGCACGTTGCGCACGTTGAAGTGGTCGAATCTCACCTCCTGCTTGAGCTCGCTCCACGCGATCGGTGTTGCGACCGGCGCGTTGGCACGAGCGCGGACGGCATACGCCGCGATCGCGGTGGCACCTTCGGCGTTGCGCAGATAATCGATGAAGATCTTCCCGCGCCGCCGGCTCTTGGTCACCTTGTCGGTGAAGCGCTCCGGAAACGTGCGCACCAGGAATTCCGCAACGGCCTTGCTGAAGCCTTTGATTTCGTCCCAGCCGCGCGCGGGCTTGAGGGGCACGACGATGTGCAGCCCCTTGCCGCCAGTGGTCTTGAGATAGCCCTGCAGCGCGATCTCCTCGAGCAGCGTTTTCATGAGCTCCACCGCGTCCACCACGTCTTCCCACTTCAAGTCGTCGTCCGGATCGAAGTCGAAGACCATGCGGTCCGGGCAGCCGAGCTTGGGACGCGACGATCCCCACGGATGGAGCTCCAGCACACCCAACTGGACGAGCGCGACGAGCGCCGGGAGCGAATTCGCCATCATGTAGCGCGCCGGCCCCTCGCTCGTCGTCACGGCAACGCGTTCGATCGCCGGATCGACCGATTCGTCGGCGTTCTTCTGGAAGAAACACTGCTTGTTCCATCCGTTCGGACAGCGCACCAGCGTGAGAGGCCGATCGTGAAGATGCGGCAGGATCCACTCGGCGACCGACTCGTAGTAACTCGCGAGATCGCGCTTGGTAATGCCCGCTTCCGGATACAACACCTTGGTCGCGTTCGTGAGCGGTATGCCGGCGACGGCATCCCCGGTCTTTGCGGCCGCCCCGCTCGACTTCTCGCGTCCTGCGGTCTTGCGCGCAGGCGCCGGCGGCTCTTCGCTGCGTTCGCTCTGCAGCGCAGCCGGCCGCTCGCGCACCACCTCGGCGGCCTTCTTGTCTTCGCGCAGCCCCTGGAACGACGGGTGACGTAACGTGCCGTCGGCCGTCCACTCCGTAAACCGCACTTCCGCCACGAGCTCGGGCCTCACCCAGTGCGATCGCCGCGCTTCGGCGCCTTGCGGCGGATTGACGAACGGCGGCGCATCCTGCAACAGCGTATCGAGCCTCTTCTTGAGCGCAGTCAGCGTCGCGGTGTTGAATCCCGCGCCGACCTTGCCGGAAAAGCGCAGCTTGCCGTCTTCGTACACGCCGAGCAGCAATGCGCCAAAGCCTTTGCGCGTGCCTTCGGGATTCGTGTAGCCGCCGATGACCATTTCTTGTCGCATCTCGCACTTCACCTTGACCCAGCTGCGTCCCCGCCCGGCGGTATACGGCGAGTCGGCACGCTTGCAGATGATGCCCTCGAGCTTGAGATCGCAAGCTTGCCGGTAGTATTCGGCGCCCGGCGCCTCGGCATGCGCGCTCAAGCGCAGCGGATCGCGTTTGGCGGAAAGCACCTGCTCGAGCAGCGCCTTTCGCTGCAGCAGCGTCGCGCGCCGCAGATCGTAGCCGTCGAGATACGGCAGGTCGAAGAGGTAGTAATACACGTCCTCGGTGCCTCGCGACAGCGCGTTCTGCAGCGCCTGAAAGCTGCTTCGGCCGTCGGGCATGAGCACGACGATCTCGCCATCGACCCATGCGCTGTCGACCGGCAAGCGCGACGCCCCTCTGGCGATGGCCGGGAATTTCGCTGTCCAATCCTTGCCGTTGCGCGAGTACAGCCGAGCGGTGCCATTGTCGATGCGCGCGAGTATGCGATAGCCATCGAGCTTCATCTCGTGCACCCACCCTTTGCCGGTGGGCGGCTCGTCCACGAGCGTCGCAAGCTGCGGATCGACGAACTCGGGCAGCGGCGCCTTCACTGCCCCCGGCACTTTATCGGGCGATCTCGACGCTTTCGGCTGGAGTCTCGCGATCGCACCGCTCTTCACGTTGTCCGCCACCGAGCGATCCGACCGCCACACGCGGTCTTTGTCGGCTGCAATCTCCTCGAGGCTGCGGCCGCTCAAGACGCTGTTCGGATGATGGTCCACGACACTTCCTTCGTGCGCGGGCTCGGCGTATTCGTCGTCTTCCTTGATGAGAAACCATGCGTTCCCCTGCTTGCCGTACTTGCCGCCATGGCTCTTCACCAGCGTCCAGCCGCCGTGCAGCTTCTCGCCGTCGAGGGTGAACTTGAGCTTGCCTTTTCTGTACCCGGCTTCCGGATCGTCCTTTGGAGTCCACGTGCCGCGATCCCACAATAGCACCGTCCCCGCGCCGTACTGTCGCGGCGGTATCACGCCTTCGAATCCGCCGTACTCGATCGGGTGATCTTCGACGTGCATCGCGAGACGCTTGTCGTTCGGGTCGAGGCTCGGTCCTTTCGGCACTGCCCAGCTGAGCAGCACGCCGTTGAGCTCCAGACGGAAGTCGTAATGGAGATGGCTCGCCGCGTGCTTCTGTATGACGAACGCAAGATTCTTGTCGCGCTTGCGCACCGTGCGACCCGCGGGCTCCGGCGTGATCTCGAAATTGCGCTTTTTTCGATAGAGTTCGAGGGCCATGGTATAAAGAGAGTGAGCCGCAGGGACGAGCTACGATCGCGGCCCGCGTGAGGCGCGATGCAAAGGCCATACCCGCCGCCCCTCGGCACGCAAGGAGTGCAAGCATGTTCGGACGTTTGATGCCTCGCGAAGCGCAGTTTTTCAGACTGTTCAACGAGCAGGCCGATCTCGTCGTGCATGGCAGCCGCGAACTGTGCGCCATGCTGGCAAACGGGGAGCGGCTGCAGCAGCATGCGTACAACATCGAATCCATCGAGAAGCGCGCGGACAAGATCACCAGCACCGGCATAGAGCTTCTGCACAAGACGTTCATCACGCC
>JBLNBW010000139.1:0-9115 GCA_050260255.1 Rhodospirillaceae bacterium
CGCGTTGTATAGGATCTTGCGCGTCGCGACGCCTTCAGCGTGGAACGTCGACGAGGCGGCGTTTCCACCCGCGCCGATCAGTGCGGCAACGAAGGTCATTGCGGCGGGCAAAGCAAGCACACCGAGCACGACGTACGGCAAGGCGCGCGCGCCCGCGATGCGCGACAACGTCGTCGGCAGCGGCCGTTGCGATCCTGCGATTCCGGCGAGGATGGCGCCGGCGATCAGCAGCAGTGCGGCGACGAATCGCAGCTCCGCGACCGGTGCGAGCTCGGCGACCATCACCGCCAGAGCGCCGACCGCCGGTAGAATCGCAGCGCGTGTCATGAAGAAAGCATCAGCCGCGCAACTGCCGCACCCGCTCGACGAATGCCGGCAGCACTTCACGGAAGTCCCCGACGACGCCGTACATGGCGCGGTTGAAGATCTCCGCGTCGGGATCGCTGTTGATCGCCACGACCGTGCGCGCCGAGGCGATGCCGGCAAGATGCTGGACCGCACCGGAAATTCCGACGGCGATATAGAGATCGGGCGAAACGCTCGTGCCGCTCAACCCGACCTGATGCGTCGACGGAACCCATCCGGCATCGGCGACCGGCCGCGAGCAGCCGACCGCCGCGCCGATCGCGTTCGAAGCTTCCTCGATGTAGTGCCAGTTATCGGGCCCACCCACGCCGCGCCCGCCGGAAACGATCACTTTGGCGTCTTTGAGACGCGGCGCGCCGTCCGTTGCCGCGACGATTTCTTCCAGCACGGTGACGCGAGGCTCGAGCGTCGGCACAGTGACGGACACAACTTCGCCGCCGCAGTCGGGCGATGACGCCGGCTGGAAGGCGCCCGCTCTCACCGTCGCCATGGCCGGCGCACCATGCACAGCATAGGTCGCTATGGCGCTGCCGCCATACACGGGTTTCATGGCGACGAGCACGCGGCCGTCGAGCCGAAGTCCGGTGCAATCCGACACCAGCCCCACCTTCAAGCGTGCGGCGAGCCGCGGCACCCATTCGCGCGTCTGCAAGGTGTGCGTGAACAGCACCACGCTGGGCCGGGCAGTGTCGATGATCGCTGCAGCCGCCGCATCAAAACTCTCGCTCGTGTAGCGAAGGTACGCAGCGCCCTCTGCAACGTAAACGCGTGCGGTAGTGCGCTTCAGATGTTCGGCTGCCGAAGTCGTCTCCGCGCCGATGAGGGCGGAAAGCAACGGCTCATCGAGTGCCGTGGCAAGCTCGCGTGCGGCAGCAAGTGCGCCGTACGTGTCGTCGGTCGGCTTGCCGCCCGGCGCGTCGGCGAAAACGAGTATGCCGGCCATCAGACGAGCCCCAAGTCGTGCAGCGTATCGGCCAATGCCGCACCTTGCGCGGCCGCCGATGCCCCTGCGATCAATTGCGCACGCGAGCTGCTCACCGGAATGTCGAGCTCAATGAGCTCGACACGGGCAGACGCCGCCTCGATGTCGAGGTCGGCGCGCGTCCACGCCGGTATATGGGCGCGACCGGCCGCCATGCGGCCGCGAATGGCCGGGAAGCGCGGCTCGTTGATCTCGCTCGATACACCGATCAGCGCCGGCAGCTGCACACGCAAGCGCTGAACGCCATCGTCCATGAGGCGATGCACGATCAGGGCGTCACCGTCGAGCGCCTCGATCTTCGAGACCGGCGTCACGGAAGGCATGCCGCGCGCTTCGGCAATCCAGTGCAGCACTTGCCCGGCGTCGGTGTCGGACGCTTGCCGTCCGCACAGCACGAGATCGACGTCGCCGATCTTTCCGATCGCCGCCGCGAGCGCTTCACCAGTGCCGGCGCTGTCGGCTGCGAGCAGCTCCGCGTCGTCGATCAGCACCGCAGCGTCCGCGCCCATCGCGATGGCGTGGCGCAGCACCTCGCGGCTCGAATCGTCGCCGAGACACAGCGCCGTCACCTTGCCGCCGTGCTGCTCGCGCAATCGCAGCGCCTCCTCGACCGCATTCGCGTCGTACCCGTTCATGACGGGCGGTATGCCGGCGGGCGCGCTCACGCGCCGCTTCGAGGCGTCGAGCGCGAGATGGCTGGGCGGCAGATTGGAATCGATCACCTGCTTCACGGTGACGACGATATTCACGCGCGCGCCTCCCGTCCCGCATGCCGGCCGGCAACCCGGCCGAACACGGCGCCGGCCATCATCCCGGAGCCCGAGGGATAATTGCCCACGAAGAGCCCGCCGACCATTTCCCCGGCGGCATAAAGGCCGGGAATGGGACGCCCTGCGACGTGCTGCACCTGCCCGGTCTTCGGATCGATCTTGAGTCCGCCGTAAGTGAAGGTGATGCCGCAGCGCACGGGCCAGCCTTCGAACGGCGGCTCGTCGATCGTGAGCGCATAGTTGCTTTTGCGCGGGGTAATGCCCTTGGTGCCCTTGCCGTCGAGCTGCAGGCGGTTCGGCCGGAATTCGCCCGGCTGCACGGCGGCGTTGTACGTCTGCACGGTGTTCACCAGATTCTCCGCGTTGATGCCGAGCTCTTCGGCCAGCGCTTCCAGTGTGCTTGCTTTCGCCGTCGTCGCCCGGTTGTAGCTCGCGAAGTACAGATTCATGTTGCGGATCTTCGAATCCATGATCTGAAAAGCGATGCCGCCCGGCTGCGCGAGGATCGCACCGCCCATCTTGGCGTACGTCTTGCCGCGCGTATCCTCCGACTCGTCTACGAAGCGCTCGCCGTGGACGTTCACCATGATGGAGTACGGATACATGTAGCGGTTGGTCTGGTCCACCGTCGACGACCCCATGGCGTACGCGGACGGCACGCTGGAGTCCGACATGGCGATGTCCTGCGGCGATGCATGACAGGTGGTCCAGCTGCCGTGAGGCATCGCGCCGATGTCGAGCGCCATCCGCAGGCCGTCGCCGGTATTGAATGGCACCCCGCGCACTTTCACCGTATCCCAATGCTTGCCGAGATAGCGGGCGCGCATTTCGGCATTCGCCTCGAACCCGCCGCAGGCGAGCACCACTGCCTTGCCTCTGAATTCAGCATATCCATCGGGCGTCAGCGCCCGCACGCCGATGACACGCCCTTTCGCGTCCTGGATGAGGCTCGTCGCCGCGGTGTCGTAATGGAACGTCGCGCCGGCGCGCTCGAGGATCGCGAAGTTGCGCTGCTGCAGTCCGTAGCCGCCGCCGTTCATGAGCAGGATGTTGTCGCCGACGTTGCCGGTCGGCACCCAGTCGTGGCCCTTCCCGGCGAGCCAGTGCACCGTCTTCAGCGATTCGGCGACGTGGACCTGCAGCATGCGCTCGTCCGCCTGGTTGTCGGTGACGCGCATAAATTCGTCCCACACCTCGGCTTCCGTGCGATGCGGCAGGCGCTCGAGCTGCTTCGCGAGCTCGGCATCGCTCATGTTCTTCACCAGCGGCCGCAGGTCGTCGATGCCGTTGTAGACGAAGCGCATATGCGCGGTGAGCGCGCTGTTGCCGCCGCGGTCGCGCTTGGACGCTTTCTCCAGTATGCCGACCGTCGCCTTTTCGTCGAGCGCGGCGAGCGCGGCACAACAGGCGGCATTGCCGGCACCGACGACGAGCACGTCATAGGCATAAGACGCTTGCTGCATGATTTCTCCTTACTTCAGGTTTTTGGGCGCTGCGTCGAGTCGCACGGCGACCCCTTCCAGCTCGGACGACGGCGACGCATAGCGCTGCATCACCAGCGGATCGTGGCCTGGTATCACGTGCTCCGGCGACTCGGCGGCATTGAGCAAAGCTTCGTAACCCTCGAGCATGCGATCGGGCCGGTGGACCAGCGGATAGCAGCGCCGGCGCTCGAAGTTCTCGTAGTAATGGCTGGAATCCGACGCGACCACTACCCAGCCGCGCCGCGTGTGCACGCGCACCGCCTGCATGCCGGCCGTGTGTCCGCCGACGTGGAGCAACTGCACGCCCGGTGCGATCTCGCTGTCGCCCTGGTGGAATCGCACGCGCCGCTCGAACACGAGGCGGACCATGTCGACGACCTGCTCCACTTCGTACGGGCGGCTGAAGAACTCCTGCGCCATGTGCCGGCCGGTGGCGAACGCGATCTCGTCGTCCTGCACGTGGAACCGGGCTTTCGGAAAATCCCGCAGCGTGCCGACGTGGTCGTTGTGCAGATGCGTGACGACGACCTGCGGTATCGCTTCGGTCGCCACACCGAGACGGCCGAGCGCCTGGCGTGGCGCATAAAGAAACTTGCGATTGCGCTTCGCGGCGATCGCGGCGTCGAATCCCGTGTCGACGAGGATCACCTCGTCATCGCGCCGGATGAGCCAGACGTAATACGCCGTCGGCATCGGCCCGTCGTGCGAATCGCCGCCGATGAAATGATCGTTACGCCGCGCTTCACGCTGCGCGAACTTGACGGCGTAGACCTCGTACTCCGGTATCCGCATGCCGCGTCCCCGTACGCCTTGCCTTACGCGTCCTGACCCAGATGCATGCGGCGATACGGAATGGAGATCACGTTCCGTGACATCCTGACGTCGATCACCATTGGCCCCTTGGCCGCGAGGAATTCGTCGACCGCGGCCGCGAGCTCTTCCGTGCTGCGTGCGACGCGCCCGCGGCAGCCGAATCCTTGTCCCACCGCGGCGAAATCCGGCGACGGCACCGCAGCCAGTTGCTCGTCGAGCTTCTTCACCTTGAGCTTGTGGAATTCCGCGCCGTACGCGCCGTCGTTCATCACCACATACAGCAGCGGCAGTCCAAGGCGGCGCGCGGTATCGAGCTCTTGAATGTTCTGCAACGCACCGCCGTCGCCTTCGACGCATAGCAGCGGCTCGCCTGTAGCCACTGCAGCACCGATCCCCGTCGAGAGTCCCTGCCCGATGGAGCCGAACGCGGTCGAGAACACGTGAACATCGCGTTGCTTCTTCATGTGCATGATCGGAAACGACATGAAATGCCCGTCGCCCACGACTACGCCGACGTTCTGCGGCAGATGCTCGTCCAGCACGCGCGCCGCTTCCCGCGGATCGATCGTACCCGGCTCGATCTCGTATTCCGCAGGATCGCGCGCAGCATCGAGCAGCGCCTTGCGCACCGCCGCCGTACGAAAGCCTTCGCGCGAGATTTTCTTCGCCGCCAGCGCGTCGTCGAGCTCGCGCGCGGTCAGCGCCGCGTCGCCCTGAAGGTAGCAGTCGGCGCCGCGGCCCGTACCCATCATGAGATGTGGGGCGACGTCGACGTGCACCACCCGCGCATTGGGGAACAGGCTCTTGCCGCGCACCTGCACGGCGTAATTGTTCATGCTGGTGCCGAGCGCGATCACGCAATCGGTCTCCTCCGCGAGCTGCATCAGTGTGCGCGTGGAGAACAGACCGGCGATGCCGGCATAGTAGTCGTCGTCGCCGAGTGCGCCTTTGGCGTGCAGCGTCGGCACGACGATCGCGCCGATGCGCTTCGCCAGGCGACGGACGATGCCGAGCGCTTCCTCCGACATCGCGCCGCGCCCGATCATGATCGCCGGCTTCTTGCTCTGTGCGATGAGCTCGACCGCCTGCTCGACGCACGCAGCGTCGGGCCGTATGCGCTGCTGACCGGGGAACATCTTCGACGAAGGCACGTAGGCATCGCCTTTCGCCTCGCATTCCTTCTTCTGCAGGTCGAGCGGCACGGACAGCACGATCGGGCGGCCTTCGAGCCGTGCGCGATAGAACGCCTGGCGTACCGCCGCCTCGGCATAGTCGGGCGTCAGGATCTCGATATAGCCTGCACCCGTCGCGCTGACGAGCTTCTCCTGATCGAGAAACTGCATCGCGTTGTCTTTGTTGAAGCCCGTGGCAGCGGTGTGAACCACCACCGGCGTGCGATAGCGCGTCGCGGTAATGAGCGAGGTGGCGACGCGGGAGATGCCCGGCCCTTGCGTCACGCTGCAGACGCCGGTGCGGCCCGCAGCCCGCGCCCAGCCGTCTGCCATGCCGAGCGCTGCGCCCTCGTCCCGCGCGTCGATCATCTTCACGCCGTGCTTCGCCATCGCGGACCACCACGTGAGCTGGCCATCGCCAAGAAGGCCGAACACGGTGTCCGCTCCTTCCTTCACGAAGGCATTCGCTACGGCGTCATCGACTTTCATGCTCTCGTTCTCCCTGTGTGTAACGTCTCGCGTCGTGCGCCGAGCTTAGTTGGCGCTGATGCCGGCGCTCTTGATGAGCGCGGCGTATGCGGCGATCTCGCTCCTGATGAACCGCGCGAATTCCTGCGGCGTGCCGCCCGCCGCCTCGAAACCCTGATTGCTGAGGGTATCCTTGACGTCCTGGCGTGCGAGCGCTGTGTTGATCTGCCGGTTGATCTCCGCGACGATCGCCGCAGGCAATCGCGCCGGCCCGAGCATGCCGTACCAATTGCCCGTAACGTAATTCGGCACGCCGGCCTCGGCCATGGTCGGTACTTGCGGCGCTGCCGGCGAGCGGGTCTTGCCGGTCACGGCCAGCGCGCGCGCCCTGCCCGTTCTCGCCTGAGACCAGGCGGAATGGATGCTGGTGAACGTGAGCGGCGTCTCGCCGGAGACGACCGCCACGAGCGAGGCGCCGATCGATTTGTACGGCACGCTCAAAAGCTTCACGCCCGTCACGTGCATGAAGAGCTCGCCCGCGAGATGGGTTCCGGTGCCCACGCCGGTATGCGCAAAACCGATCTCGCCCGGCTTCGCTTTCGCCATGGCAATCAGCTCTTTCACCGAGGCCGCCGACGACGGATTGGCGATCAGCATGTAGGGCTGCGTCGCCGTGAGAACGATCGGCGAAAAGTCCTTCACCGGGTCGTACGGCAGCTTCTTGTAGAGGCTCACGCTCACCGCGATGGCGGCGCTGGTGCTGAAGAGCAGCGTGTAACCGTCCGGCACCGCGCGCGCGGTGAGCTCGCCCGCGATCTGCCCGCCCGCACCAGGCCGGTTGTCGTACACGAACGTCTGATTCCACACCGGGATCACCCGGTCCCCCAAGGTGCGTGCGAGGGTATCTGTGCTGCCGCCGGGGCCCGACGCGACGATGAGCCGTACCGGCTTCGTCGGATATGTTTCCGCCGCTGCGGGAATGCAAACAAGCGCGAGTGCCAGTGTGGCGATCCGTCGAATGCGTTTGTCCATCGTTCCTCCTCGCACGATCTGTTGTCGTTGTGGCTCAGGCTCGCGGCGCAATGATGCCGCGCTGCTCCAGCAGCGGATAAATGCCGCCCGCTTCGAGCAGCTGCAGCAGCTTGGCGGGCAATGCCTTCGCCTGAAGTGTCGCCCCGGCGCTCGCGTTGCGCACCGTGCCGGCATCGAAATCGACCTCGGCGATGTCCCCTTCCTCGAACGCCGCCGACACGCCGCGGCATTCCATCGCCGGGAATGCAAAGTTGATGCAGTTGCGGAAGAAAAGCCCGTTGATCGAGTCCGCGATGAGGCAGCCGAGACCGAGATTCTTGAGCGAGCGCGCGCCGGGCCGGCTCGATCCCATGCCGAAATTGCTTCCGCCGACGATGATGTCGCCCGGTCGCACGTCGTCGACCCAGCCGGGCCGGTTTGCCTGGAACACGAAGCGCGTCTGCTCTTCGGGCGTGAGGTAGAACGACGCGCTGGGCAGAATGAGATCGGTGTTGACGTTGTCGGGAAATTTCCAGACGCGCGCCGAGAATTTCATTGAAGGAACTCCCGCGGATCGGCGATCGCACCCTTCAACGCGGAGGCCGCGACGGTCGCGGGCGAGCCCATGTAGATCTTCGCGCTGTCGTGGCCCATGCGTCCCTTGAAGTTGCGCGTCGATGCCGTGATGCAGGTCTCGTCGGGCCCGAGCACGCCGGCGTGTCCGCCGCTGCATGCGCCGCAGGTCGCGGCCGTCACTACGCCGCCGGCATTGACGATGGTTGCGAGAATGCCGGCTTCGGCGGCTGCGCGGTACACGTTCTGCGAGCCCGGCGTGACGATGAAACGCACGCGGGGATGCACACGGCGGCCGCGCACCACTTCCGCGACGAGCGCGAGGTCCTCGAGCGTGCCGTTCGCGCACGAGCCGACGAACGCCTGGTCGATCGCGGTCCCGGCCACTTCGCCAACCGGCCGCGAGTTGCGGATCACGCTGTCGGGCAACGCGACGAGCGGCTGCAGCGTGCCGAGATCGACGCGCCGTACCGCGAGATATTCAGCATCGGGGTCGGGGCGTACGCATTCGAGCTCGGCGGGCGTGCGGCTCCGCAGATAATCGATCATGACGTCGTCGGGATCGAAGATCGCGAAATCGGCCGAAAGCTCGGTGGACATGGTGCTCAGCGTCTTGCGCGCGCTCAGGCTCAAGTGCGCGAGTCCCGGCCCGCCGTACTCGACGTTGATGTTGGCGTGCTCACCGTACTCGCCGGCGATCTGCAGGAAAGCGTCTTTCATCGTCACCGCCCGCGGGAGATGTCCTTCGAGCTCATAGCGTATGGTCTCGCCGACGTAGAAC
The DNA here is from genome assembly GCA_050260255.1 of Rhodospirillaceae bacterium. Lineage (GTDB taxonomy): Bacteria > Pseudomonadota > Gammaproteobacteria > Burkholderiales > SG8-41 > JAQGMV01. Next base: position 8,421 of record JBLNBW010000139.1, read on the forward strand.
CACGTCTCGCCCGTCGTCGCCGCATACACCACGTCCGGCACGCCCACCCCGCGCGCAAGGCAATTGAATACGCCGCCGCTGCCGGTGTGCGAATCGCTGCAAAGGAGCACGCTGCCCGGCAGCGCATACGCGTGATCGGCCACGAGCTGATGGCTGATGCCCTGGTCATAGCCGACATCGTGGAAACGCTTGATGCCGAAACGCTCTACGAACTGGCGCGCGGTCTGGTGCATGAGCGCGCACTGGCGTGTCGCAGCCGGCGCGCGATGGTCGAGCACGACGACGACGCGCTCGGGATGGTCGAGCTTCAGGATCTCGCGCCAGCGCGTGCCGACGAAGTTCGTATCGACGAACACCACCGTATCGACGCCGACGGTGACGAGATCGCCCGGTCGCACGCGCTGTTGTCCGCTTTTGCGCGCCAGGATTTTTTCGGCGATGGTCATGCCCATGTTTTCGCCCGCCTCCTCACGACGGCTTCAGCTGCGAGCGCAGCCGCGCGAGGCTGCCGCCCTTCATCACGGAGCCCGGCAGCGGATGGCCCACGATGTCTTCGGCGAGCCGCGCGCATTCGATGAGGCGGTCGAGATCGATGCCCGTCGCGATGCCTATTTCCTCGCACATCATGACGAGGTCTTCCGTGCACACGTTGCCCGCGGCGCCTTTGTGTCCGGCGAATGGGCAGCCGCCGAGCC
>JBLNBW010000140.1:0-4119 GCA_050260255.1 Rhodospirillaceae bacterium
CGTGCACGGCACGGTGGAGGAAGAGCATTTCGACGAGCGTTACCTGCATGACAACGTCCTGCGCGAACTGACGCAGAAAGTGAAGGTGCAGGCGACGGAAGAGGCCGACCGTTTGATGCCGCAGGCGATGTTGTGCCGCATGCAGCTCGCCACTACCGCCGGCGCCGTGCACGAGGCGGTCGTGCACTATCATCGCGGCCATTACAAGAATCCGATGAGCGACGCGGAGGTCGAGGCGAAATTCCGGCGTCTTGCGGCGCATGCATTGCCCGCGGGGCCCGTCGATCGCCTGCTGGAGGCGCTATGGAAGGTCGAGCAGATGGATGATGCCGGCGAGCTCGTCCGGCTGACGGTGGCGCAATAACAAACGAGGAGGAGGACTCATGAAGCGATGGACGCAGATAGGGTGCATGGCGCTCCTGTGCGCATGCGCAGGCGCAACCTATGCGGGCGAGTCCGTTTATCCCTCGAGGCCCGTGCGCCTGCTGGTCCCGTTTGCGCCGGGCGGCGGCGCCGATGCGCTTGCCCGCATCATTACGCCCAAGCTGCACGAGGCCCTCGGTCATCCCTGGGTTGTGGACAATCGCGGCGGCGCGGCAGGCAATCTCGCGGCGGAGATCGTCGCTCATGCGTCGCCCGACGGGCACACCGTGTTCGAAGGCTTCAACACGGTTCTTACGGTCAATCCGACGCTCTACAAGCTGCCCTTCGACATGGCGAAGGCTCTGCAGCCGGTCACGCTGCTTGCGACCGCGCAATACATCCTCGTGGTACATCCCTCGGTGCCGGCCAATACGCTGAAGGACTTCATCGCGCTTGCGAAGCAGAAGCCGGGCTCGCTCAACTACGCGACCGCTGGCGTAGGAAGCCCGCTACATCTCGCCGGCGAGCTCTTCAAAAAGCGTGCAGGCATACAAATGGTGCCGATCGCATACAAGGGCGGAGGTCCGGCGGCGGCCGCGGTGCTGGGCGGTGAAGCGCAGGTCATATTCGCGAGCGTCGCCGCGTCACTGCCTCAGGTGAAAGCCGGTAGGCTCAAGGCGCTCGCGACGACCGGGTTGAAGCGCTCCAAAGTCGCGCCCGACTTGCCGACGATTGCCGAATCCGGCTTTCCGGGCTTCGACGTCAGCTCATGGTATGCATTCCTTCTTCCGGCCGGCACGCCCGCGAGCGTCGTCAAGCGGTTGCACGATGCAGTCGTTAAAGTGCTCGATCTGCCCGACGTCCAGCAGGCGATGGCGCGCCAGGGGCTCGATCCGGAGCCGAGCACACCGCAGGAGCTCGCCGAACGCATCAGGAAGGAAACGGCGCAATGGGCCGCGGTGATCAAGGAGCAGAACATCAAGGCGGAGTGAGTCATTCGATCGAGCCGCAGACGGTAAGCGCCTGTTGCTTCGCCCCGTGCCGTCACACTGAGCGTTTCGCCTGAATGCTTGTGGCGTGGCGTTGAGATCGTCATTCTCGCAGCGTGGACCGCCCAATCGCTCACAAACGTTCGCTATCCACCTGAGCATGAAGGGCACCACATGAGAACTCAGCGCGACAAGATGCTGGCCGGCGAGCTGTACGATCCGCTAGATACCGAGCTCATCACGGCGCGCGAACGGGCGCGGGACTTGTGCCTGGCCCTCAACGCTACACGCGAATCGGAAGAAATCGAGCGGCGGCGCATTCTCAAAGACCTCCTTGGCAGGGGCGGTGATACCGTGTGGATGCAGCCGCCGTTCTACTGCGACTACGGCGCCAACATCTACCTTGGTGAGCGGGTATTCTTCAACTTCAACTGTGTCGTGCTCGACGTGTGCGAAGTGCGGGTGGGAGACTGCACGCTTTTCGGACCCGGCGTGCAGATTCTTACGCCGCTGCATCCGCTTGATCACGAGCTGCGCAGAAAGCAGGAGTTCGGAAAACCGATCGAGATCGGCTCGGATGTGTGGGTCGGTGGGGGTGTTCTGATACTGGCCGGAGTTCGGATCGGGGCGCGTGCCGTGGTCGGCGCTGGCAGCGTTGTGACTCGCGACATTCCCGAGGGCGCTTTCGCGGCTGGCAATCCATGCCGTGTTATCCGGAAATGCGCTGTTGCCTCGCCTGCCTCTACTCGACGCGTCACCGGCAGCGGCCGGCGTCGCCCGACACAAGCTTAGGCGGCAATCGGTTCACTATCGGCGCGCCCGTACTCCAATCACCGATTCGGCGAGGACGCGCAAAGCGCCCTTTCAGATTACTCACTGCAACCCGCATACCATCGCGACGGATGGCGGCGCCATTGCCGGACAAGGGTGCGGCATCGCCGGGAACTCGGTGATTTCGCGCGACTCGTACTTTGGTCTGGCGAGGAACGCCGGTTCCAATTCCGAGGGGTCGCGAATGGCACATCCGTCAAGGCCGTCTTTTCGGGCTGAAGTGATGGTCCAAGCGAACGACGTCGGCTTGCCAGGCACGTTGGTCGTGCCGGAGGGCGCCGAAGGGATAGTTCTCTTCGCGCACGGAAGCGGCAGCAGCCGTCATAGTCCTCGCAATGTCTTCGTCGCGCGAATTCTCGAGCACGCCGGACTCGGCACGTTGCTCTTCGATCTGCTCACCAGGGAAGAGGAGGCGCAGGACCGCCATACCAGCCATTTCCGCTTCGACATCGGCCTGCTTGCCGCGCGGCTCGCTGCGGCAACCGAATGGGTCGCGCAACAGGCGCTGATTCGCCGCCTCCGTATCGGATATTTCGGTGCCAGTACCGGCAGCGCTGCGGCGTTGATCGCAGCCGCGCACCTTGGCAATCGTATTGCGTCCGTCGTATCCCGGGGTGGGCGAGCCGACCTCGCCGGCAATGCGTTGCCCAGGGTGACCTCGCCGACTTTGCTCATTGTCGGTGGCGAGGACGACGTGGTGATCGAGCTCAACGAAAGAGCGTTCGAGCAGATGCGCTGCGCCAAGCGTATGGCGATCGTGCCCCGGGCCACGCATCTTTTCGAGGAGCCGGGCACGCTGCAGGAAGCTGCGGATCTTGCCTGCAGCTGGTTCCAGCAGCATCTGCTCGATATCGTCCACGCGTGACCGTCGCGGAGGAGACCATGGCATTTCTAGACCGAAGACAAGCCGGGGCGGCACTCGCTAAACGGCTCGAGCACTATATGCATGACGGGCGCGTCGTCGTGCTTGCGTTGCCCCGGGGCGGTGTTCCGGTTGCCTATGAGGTCGCGATGCGCCTGCGCGTGCCGCTCGACATACTGATCGTCAGGAAGCTCGGGATGCCCGGCCATCCGGAATATGCGATGGGAGCCATCGCGAGCGGAGGTATCCGCATCATCAATCCTGAGACGCGGACGCTCGGCGTTCCGGAGGCAGTGATCGACGCCGTCGCGATAAAAGAGCAAATCGAGCTCGAAAGGCGCGAGCGCGCATACAGAGGCGATCGGGCCGGAACGAGACTCGAAGATCGCATCGTAATCGTGGTGGACGATGGGCTCGCGACCGGAGCGAGCATGCGCGCGGCAGTGGCCGCGGTGCGATCTCGGCAGCCCCGACGGGTCGTCGTGGCAGTCCCGGTTGGTTCGCCCGACACGTGCGCTACATTGGAGCAGGAAGCCGATGAAGTCGTGTGCGCGACCACGCCCGAGCCATTTCGCGCCGTGGGGCTGTGGTACCAGGACTTCGCGCAAACCACGGATGAGGAAGTGAAGGAGCTGTTGGACAATGCGTTCCGCTCCGATCTCTCGACGGCCGAGCGATGACGGGGATGTGATGACGTACGAGCTCTTGCAGGGCAGCAAACGCGGGGATGGAGAGCTGCGCGCCGTTCGTGCAGGGATGCGCCGCATCACTGGCCGGGGGGCGGATTACGACGATCTCTTGACGCTGATCGACCATGCACGCTTCGCGCTTCTGGGCGAAGCGTCGCATGGGACGCACGAGTTCTATCGGGAGCGCGCGGAGATCACGAAGCGGCTGATTCTCGAAAAGCAGTTTACGGCTGTCGTGGCCGAGGCGGACTGGCCGGATGCCTACCGCGTGAATCGCTACGTGCGCGGCGCATCGGACGATAGCAGCGCCGATGCGGCGTTGTCAGGCTTCAAGCGATTTCCCACCTGGATGTGGCGAAACACGGTCGTGCTGGAGTTCGTGGAA
>JBLNBW010000141.1:0-13346 GCA_050260255.1 Rhodospirillaceae bacterium
ATCATCTTCGTTCTGCTGTATCTCACCTTCGGCCGCTTCGACGAGGCTGCCCTCATCATGCTCACGCTCCCGTTCGCACTCGTCGGCGGCTTCTGGCTGATGTACCTGATGGGCTATCACATGTCGGTTGCAACGGCCATCGGTTTCATTGCCCTGGGAGGCGTCGCGGCGGAGTTCGGTGTGGTCATGTTGCTCTACCTGAAGGAGGCCTTGCAGAACCGGACGGATGGCGGGGCGCCTCTCACGCTCGCCTCGACGCATCACGCGATAGTCGAAGGCGCGGTGCTGCGCGTGCGTCCGAAGGCGATGACCGTGGCGGTGATCATCGCCGGCCTCATCCCCATCATGTGGGGAACCGGCACCGGCTCAGAAATCATGGCGCGCATCGCGGCGCCGATGTTCGGCGGCATGATCACTGCGCCGCTGCTCTCCATGTTCGTTATTCCAGCGGCTTACCTCCTCATGCGTCAACCGCTACGCAGTGACGGACGCTCTACCGCTGCTCACTCACCCACCGATGAAGGAGAACCCCGATGAAGTCGCTTATTCTCGCTGCTGCAACGCTGGTCACATTCGGAATAGCGAACGCGGCCGACATGAAAGAGATGGACATGAAAGGCATGTCCGGAATGCAGGCGGCCAAGGACGCAAAGTCGGGGAAGCACACCGCAAAAGGCACGGTAAAAAGCCTCGACCCCAAGGCGCAGACGGTCACGCTCAATCACGAACCCGTCAAGAGTCTCAATTGGCCGGCGATGACCATGATGTTCAAAGTGCAAGAGAAGGCACTCATGGATAAATTCCAGCAGGGAAAGCAGGTCGAGTTCGAGTTCGAGTTCGAGCAGCGTGGCAAGGATTACGTGATCACGGGCGCCAAGTGATCCTGGTGCTCATATTTACCCGCCCTGCACATTGCGCAGACGAGGTTTCCCGCTCTTTTTCGACACGATAGCGCATCTGCATTGGAACGCCGCACCATGCGATCTGCGCTTCCCGCGCTGTCGCACCCCACGGCGGAGAGACGAGAGGCAGCGTCCGCAGCGCTGCCTCTCGCCCCATGCCTTACTGCGCCGCGGGCGGCACGAACCCAGGCGGCACCGTCTCCTCGAAGGAGCGGCGGCGCGCAATACCGGCATGCCAGTGAGCGAGCTTGGGGCTCGACGCGCGCCAGTCGTGCGGATAGCGGAAATCGACGTACTGCAGTGCGACGCCGAGCACGAGATCTGCCAGCGTGAACCGGGTGGCGAGCAGATATTCGCCGCCTTGGAATGTTTTCTCGGCAAGCGCGATGGCGCGGCGCACGCGAAGCGCCTCCCGCTCCATGCGGTCCTGCAGCTGGTGCTCCGCCGGCCGACGCGTTTCGAAAATGCGTTGTATCGCCGCATCGATGATGCCGTTGCCAAGCGCCTGCCACCATTGCGCCTGCCAGTAGTTCTGAGGATCAGTCGGCGTCAGAGACTTGCCGTCGACATGATCGAGAAAATGCACGACGAGCGACGATTCGAAGTAGTACTGCTCGGGTGCGATCTCGAGCACAGGCACTTTGCTGAGGGGATTCTTCGCGATGATCGGACTGTCTTCCGTCCACGGGTCCTCGACGACAAATTCCACCGGCAGCTGCTTTTCATGGATCAGCACGCGCGCCTTGCGCACGTACGGGGAAGTCAGCGATCCGAACAATCTCACGATTCCTCCAGCATAATGTCAAAGCGCCGTATTGTACTGTGCGGAAGCGGCGCGAATGCGCGTTTTTTTGATGCGTGACGCGCAACGGCGGGATATGACGCGCGACGTCATGTGCCGCGCTGGGCGTTGCGCCACAAATCAGTGAAATGTCACGGGAGATGCCGGCACGCGTTGCTATAATGGCTCGCGATCGATACACGAGCACGCAACGCCTATGCGCATCAAGCTCGGCTACGAAACACAGCCGCAAAGCCGCCGCAGCTATCTCGACGCTGCCGACGACATCATAGGCTTGCCGGTCAGCGAATTGATGCGTATCACGCGCACAGACCGGCGGGCCGCCTGGCCCGAAGACTGCCCTGAAGAGCGCGTTCCCGACTTTCTCTACCGCATCTACGGTCTGGCGAGCCAGATCTAGGCTGCAGCATGCGCCTCAGATGAGGCCGCGCGCGATGCCGCCGTCCACGAGTACCGACTGCCCGGTGACATAGCTCGCCTTGTGCGAGGCGAGGAACACGACCATCGCCGCTATCTCTTCCGGCCTGCCGAATCGCCCCATCGGGATCTCATGCGAGAACTCGCGGATGACGTCTTCCGGAGACACGCCGCGCTCCTTCGCGAGCTTGTCGGCCCGATCCTTCCACAGCGCAGTCAGCGTGCGTCCCGGGGATACGGAGTTCACGCGGATGTTGTACGGCTGAAACTCCACCGCGAGCGTCTTCACGAGCGCAATGAGCCCGGCCTTGTGCACGTTCGACACCACCTGATTGGGATAAGGCATGCGTGCGCCTGCGGCGCCCAGTATCACGATGCGCCCAGCCGGCGATTGCTGCAGCAGCGGAAGAACCGCACGCACTACACGCACGACGCTCAGCACGTTGAACTCGTAGTTCTCCATCCATGCGGCGTCGTCGAGCTCGTCGAACCGCGCTCGGCGGCTGCCGCCGACGGCGACGACCAGGATGTCGATGCGCGGCCGCTGCGTTTTCGTCCACTGCGCCAGACGCTCGACGTCGTCGGCGCGCGTAATATCCGCATCGTACCGCTGCACGTCCTGCCCCGTCGCCGCGCGCAGGCTCTTCGCGGCCGCTTCGAGCTTCGTTGCGCTGCGCGAGCAGATAAGTACGTTCGCGCCCTCCTCGAGCAGGCCTTTGGCGCACTCGTAGCCTATCCCTTCGCTGGCACCGACGACCAGCGCCGTTTCATTCTTGATTCCGAGATCCATATGAAGAGCGTGACGAGTGAGGCGGCAGGAGTGAGGAGCAAACGCTTCGCGCGCCGGATGGCACGCTCCCCTAACTCCTCACCCCTTACGCCTGGCTGGTGTCACTCCACTTTCGCACCGGTGACCTGTATGAGCTTGCCGTATTTGTCGTAATCGGCCTTGAGGCGCGCATTCATCTCTTCCGGGGTCATGGTCCACGGCGCGAGTCCCTGGCTGTCGAGCTTTTCCTGAATATCCGCCAGCGACAGCACTTTGTTCACTTCGGCGTTCAGCTTGTCGATGATGGCCTTCGGCGTTCCGGCGGGGGCAAACATCGCAATCCACGGGCTCATCTCGTAGCCCGGGACACCCGACGCCGATATCGTCGGCACGCCGGGCAGCGCCTTCGTCGCCCTGCTGGACCCGACGCCAAGCGCGCGCAGCTTCCCGGCGCGTATCGCCGTGACGACCGTGCCTATGGTCGCAAACGACGCCTGGGTCTCTCCGGCGAGCAACGCAGTCACCTGTGGCGCGCCGCCTTTATAAGGCACGTGCACGAGCTTGATGCCCGCCATCGACGTGAGCAGCGCCATCTGCAAATGCGGTGCGCTGCCGTTGCCCGACGAGGAATACAGTATCTGTCCCGGACGCGATTTCGCGAGCGCAACGAACTCTTTCGTCGTCTTGACGGGCAGCGAAGGATGTACGGTCAGCACGCCCGGCTGTTCCGTCATCATCGCCACACCGGTGAAATCCTTCAGCGTGTCGTACGGCAGCTTTTTGTACAAGTGCGCATTACCGACGTGCGTCGTGGAATGCACCATGAGCGTATAGCCGTCTCCCGGCGCTTTCGCGACCACGTCCGAGCCGATCGATCCTGCAGCGCCTGGCCGGTTGTCCACAATGAATTGCTGGCCGAGCGATTCGGAGATCTTCTGCAGCACGATGCGGCCGACGACATCGTTCGATCCGCCGGGCGGCCACGGTATGACGACGCGAACGGGTTTCGATGGATACGCCTGCCCCGCGGCTTGGATCGCAACACCGGCAAGCACTGCGGCGGACGCGCAAAGCGCGAGCGACAACAGCCTCATTTCCTCCTCCTTATACGGACCGCAGATACTGCGGATGCGGCATTATCGTGTAGTGACGGCGCGAGTTCAATCGTCGCGGCATGTCAGGCCGGCGCCCGATACGCTAGAATCGCCGTACTCATCGAAAGGCGCTGCGCTCCGACGCAGTCGCCACATCCGGAGAACGCACGATGGCATTTCCCTTGGACGGCGTGAAAGTGCTCGACCTCACCACGGTGATGGCGGGTCCGTACTGCACGATGGTGCTCGGCGACATGGGCGCCGAGGTGATCAAGGTGGAAAACTTCCCGGAAGGCGACGCTTCCCGCCGCTTCGATCCCAAGATCAACGATGAGTCGTATTGCTACGCGGTGCTCAATCGCAACAAGAAGAGCCTCGCGCTGAACATGAAGGAGCCGCGCGGCAAGGAGATCTTCATGAAGCTCGCGGCGGAAGCGGACATCATCACGGAGAACTTCCGGCCCGGCGTGGTCCGCAAGCTCGGCATCGATTACGAGTCGGTGCGGCAGATCAATCCCAAGGTGATCTACGCCTCCATGTCCGGCTTCGGCCAGACGGGACCGTACGGCAAGAAAGGCGGATTCGACATCGTCGCGCAAGGCATGTCGGGCATCATGATGATGACGGGCTATCCCGGCGGCCGTCCCGCCAAGGTCGGCATCGCGATGAACGACATCGCAAGCGGCGTCACCGCGCTCTACGGCATACTGGGCGCGTACATCGGGCGGCTGCGCCATGGCACCGGGCAGTATCTCGAGACTTCCCTGCTCGAAGCGGGGCTGGCGTGGACGATCTGGGAGTTCGGCGCCTATTTCGGCGGCGGCGAGCTGCCCACCGCAACGGGCACGCGGCACCGCCGCTCGACACCTTATCAGGCGTACAAGACCAAGGACGGTTACGTCACCGTCGGCGCCAACAACAACAAGCTCTGGACCAACTTCTGCACCATCGTCTGCAACAAGCCCGAGTGGATGACGGATCCGCGCTTCAAGGACCTGCCCTCGCGCCTGAAGAACATCGACGAGCTCGAGCGCGAAATCGAAGCGGTGTTCGCCACGCAGCCGACGGCGCACTGGGTGGAAAAGCTTGATGAAGCGCAGGTGCCGGGCGGTCCGGTCTACACCTACGACCAGATCATGCACGACCCGCACATCAAGGCGCGCAAGATGGTGGTCGACATCGAGCATCCGAAGATCGGGCCGATGAAGACGCTGGGGCTGCCGGTGAAATCGACGGGCGAGCTCACAGCGATCCGCCGGCCGGCCCCCTGGCTCGGGCAGCACAACGACGAAATCCTGCAGCGCGCGGGCTACGCAGGCAAGGACATCGAAGCGCTGTACGCCGAGGGTGTGGTGTACGACAAGTACCACCAGGCGCAGACTGCGTGAGAAGTGAATGCTGAATAGTGAATGGTGAGTCGTAAACGCGTCTTGCAGCAACGTTGCGTCCACTCACCAATCACGAATCACCATTCACGCTTTTCAACAATGTCCTGGACCTACCTCTTCATCGCCGGCGTGTTCGAGATCGTATGGGCGATAGGCCTCAAGTATGCCGCGGGCTTCACGCGGCCGGTTGCATCGGCGATCACGCTGGCTGCAATGATCGCGAGCATCTGGTTTCTCGCGCTCGCGCTGCGAACGATACCGGTGGGAACGGGTTACGCCGTGTGGACAGGCATAGGCGCCGTGGGCACGGCGATACTGGGTATCGTCCTCTTCGCAGAGTCAGCGCAGCCTGCCCGCCTCCTCTGCATAGGACTCATCGTCGCAGGCATTGCCGGCCTCAAGTATCTCTCGTCCTGACGAGCGGCGCCTGCGCCGGTTTTACTGCTTCTTGGGCTCCTCGCCGTCCTTAGCTTCGACGGTGTTGACAGGCTCTTCCATCACGCCCTCGAGCCCGCATTCGTTCTTGCCCTTGTACACGGTCACGGTGCCATTGATCTCGCCGTCCAGGCCGCAATAGAACTCGCGATCCACGTTCTTGAAGGTGATCTTGTAGACCCCTTTGTCGTGCTCGATGATGGCGGTGCCCTTCGCCATCGCGACGGTCGTCATCGCGCCCTTGTCGGACCATTTGGTGTACGCATCGCCGCGGGTCGCCTCGATCGAGCAGGTCTTGGGCTTCCACTTGCTGTAATAGGCAAAGCGCTTGACCTTGTCCTTCTGCAATTCCATCGCAATCCGGGCATGGCGATCTTCCGTGCCGGTCTGGCACGAGAGCTTCTGTTGCGCCAGCGCGTTGAGCGGCAGTAACAGCATCAGGCCATAGGCCGCGACTCGTATCTTCATGCGTGCATATCCTCTCTGATTGTGTCGTACGGCGGCGCTCGCCCGCCTCATACGGCAGCGGCGATCGCATCGCCCATTTGTTTCGTGCCCGCCTTGCCGCCCAGGTCGGCGGTGACGTGCGTGCCCTGTGCGATCACCTGCTCGACCGCTGCGGCCATGCGTTGGGCAGCTTGTAGCGCTTTCGGTTCACCGCGCGTGCGACCCAGCCACTCGAGCAGCATCTGCCCCGACATGATCATCGCGTACGGATTTGCGATGTTCCTGCCGGCGATGTCGGGCGCCGAGCCGTGCGTCGCCTGTGCCATGGCCTGCCGCTCGCCGATACACAGGCCGGGCGCAAGACCGAGACCCCCCACGAGGCCGGCGCCCAGGTCCGTCAGGATGTCGCCGAACTGGTTGGTCGTCACCACGACGTCGTACTGCTGAGGCCGCATCACGGCCTTCATCGCAAAACCGTCGACCAGCACTTCCTCGAGCTCGACGTCGGGATATTCCTTCGCCACCTTGCGGCATTCTTCAGCGAACATCCCGCACACGAGACGGTACACCGGTTCCTTGTGGACCGCGGTGACTTTCTTCCGCGCGCGCGTACGTGCGATCTCGAACGCCGCCCGCGCCACCCGATTCGCGCCTTTGCGCGTGACCACCCGGCTGCCGATGGAGATTTCATCGTTGGGCCGGAATTCGCCCGCACCCATCACCACGGTGTCGGAAGACTGCATCCCTTCCGTCACTTCGCGCAGCATCACCATATCCACGTTCTTGTGAACCGATGGGATGTTGTCGTACGACTTCACCGGCTTCACGCTCGCATAGAGCTCGAAGCGCTTGCGTATCGGGGGCATCACCCAGGTGGGATCGTTGCGCGGATACGAGTTGTGGCCTATGGGCCCGAGGATCCACCCGTCGACTTTCTCCAGCGCGTCGGTGGTGTACTTCGGCATCGTGTGGCCGTGCCGCTCGTGTGCGACGCGCCCTATCGGCAGCTCCGACCACTCGATCTCGAGACCGGCCTTCGCCGCGGCGGCTTTCATGACCTTCACTGCTTCGGGCACGACTTCGAGGCCGATGTCCTCCCCGAGCATTATGGCGATCTTGAGCACCCCCATACGCTTCTCCTCACTTGCCGCCCGGCATTCCGGGTCGTGGTGCGCCTGCGCGCGCCTCGTGTCGTTCGTCAACGCGAGCCCTGCGCGCGTGCCGCCTGCAGAGAATACTCCATCCCGCAAAGCGCCGGCTGCGTTGTCCCGTTCCCACTCACACGGCAGCCGCTATGGCGTCGCCCATCTCCGTGGTGCTTGCCTTGCCGCCGAGATCGCCGGTGAGATGCTTCGCTTCCGCGATCACCCTGTCGACGGCGGCTTCGATGCGTTTTGCCGCCTCGACCGCTTTCTTCTCGCCGCGCTGATGGCCGAGCCACTCGAACAGCATCTTGCCCGACATGATCATTGCGTAGGGATTGGCGATGTTCCTGCCCGCGATGTCCGGTGCCGAGCCGTGCGTCGCCTGCGCCATCGCCTGACGCTCGCCTATGCACAGGCCCGGCGCAAGCCCGAGGCCGCCCACGAGGCCGGCGCCCAGGTCCGTCAGGATATCGCCGAACTGATTCGTCGTGACCACCACGTCGTACTGCTGCGGATTCATGACCGCTTTCATGGCGAACCCGTCGACGAGCACTTCGGTGAGCTTCACGTCGGGATAGTCCTTCGCCACTTTGCGGCACTCCTCGGCGAACATCCCGCACACCAGGCGATACACCGGCTCCTTGTGCACCGCGGTCACGATTTTGCGCTCGCGCGTGCGCGCGATGTCGAACGCCGCGCGCGCCACACGGTTGGCGCCTTTGCGCGTGACGACCCGGCTGCCGATCGAGATTTCGTCGTTCGGCCGGAATTCGCCGCTGCCGGCAACGACCACGCTGCCGGACTGCATGCCTTCGGTCACCTCGCGGAGAAACACGATGTCGACGTTCTTGTGGATGGACGCGATGTTCGCGTACGACTTCACCGGCTTTACGCTCGCGTACAGCTCGAAGATCTTGCGCAGCGGAGGATTCACCCAGGTGCTGTCGTTGCGCGGATAGGCGTTGTGCCCTATCGGCCCCTGCAGCCAGCCGTCGACCGTCTTGAGCGTTTCCACCGTCACCGCGGGCATGGTATGGCCGTGGGTCTCGTGGCCCTTGCGCCCTATCGGCAGCGGCACCCACTCCACCTGCAGGCCGGTTTTCGCTGCCGCCGCCTTCATCACTTTCACCGCTTCGGGCACGACCTCTAGGCCGATATCGTCGCCCAGCAATACGCCGATCTTGAACACGGATCTCCTCTCCTTATTCCGCCACTGCACCGACCTGCTTGACGAGCTTGTCGTACAGCTCGTTCTCCGATTTCATGAATGCCGCAAATTCTTCGGGCGACTTGCTCACGACGATGTCCGCGCCCTGATCCGCCAGGCGGCGCGCGACCTCGGCGTCCGCCATGACCTTCTGCGTGGCGGAAAAAAGCTTGTTCACCACCGGCCGCGGCGTTTTCAGCGGCAGATATACGCCTTGCCACGCGCCGGCCGTCATCTTCGGGAAGCCGGACTCCGCCATCGTCGGCGTGTCCGGCAGAACCGCGAGACGCTTGGGCGCAACGACACCGTGCGCTTTGAGCTTGTTCGCTTTCACGTGCGGCAGCACGGCCGCAACACTCGTCATGACTGCCGACACCTCCCCGGACACCACCGCGAGCGTTGCGCCACCCGCTCCGCCTTTGTAGGGGATGTGCACCATATTGATGCCGGCCTCGCGCATGAAGTATTCCATCGCGAGCCGCTGCGGGCTGCCCGCGCCCGACGAGCCGTAGTTGAGCTTGCCCGGCCGCGCTTTCACGTACGCGATGAAGTCCTTCACGTTGGAGACCGGCACCGAGGGATGGGTCACGAGGATGCCGGGCACGTCCACCACCTGCGTGACCGCAACGAAATCGCGCACCGGCCGGACATGGAATTTGGGAAAGACCGCGGGGTTGATCGCCATGGTGCCGCTGTTGCCGAGAAGAAAGGTATAGCCGTCGGGACTGGCGTTTGCGGCCACTTCCACACCGATGTTCCCCGACGCCCCGGTACGGTTGTCGATCACGATCTGCTGCCCCAGCACTTCACCGAGCTTCGGCGCGATGATCCGTCCCACCACGTCCGAGGCGCCGCCCGGTGCAAACGGCACGATCATGCGCACCGGCCGCGTCGGATAATCGACCGATTGCGCCATCGCCGTCCCCGTCACGCACAGCGCGACCGCCGGCAGGGCCCACTGCTTCCACGACCTCTTCATCCTTTACCTCCTCCGCTTATGTCTAGTGCGACGCCTGTCGCCGCTTCCGGCTCTGGCTTATTGCGGCACGGCAGCCCGCGCCACCTCTGCAATGTCCGCCAGGGCGTCTGCGCGCCAGCAGAGCTCGATCAACTTGTCCGTCGCCGTGGGCTGAAGTATGGGGTTCGACAGGCCGCGGAATTTCGCCTCGAGGTCCGCATCCGTCATCGGCCGCTTCAAACTGCCGATCGCGTGTTCGACGAACTTTTCCACTGTCTTGCCGTTCTTCAGCCTGATCGCGACATGTGCCTGGTCTTCGTGCACGGATTTGTCGACGACCGCGGTGACACGGTCACGCAGCGCAACGACAGCCGGATCGCGCACCACCGCATCGCTGTACTCCGCCTCCCCTGCGGCGCCGTGGATGATCGCAACGGCCGCGGAGTGGAACACGCTGAACTTGCCTTCGAGCCCGACCTGCGGCGTCTTCTTGCCGGTCAGCTCGATCACCAGCGGGTGCACCCGTGCGTCGATCGCCTCGATATCGTCCGCTTTCAGCTTGTGCTCGTTGCGCAGCTGCACGCATGCGTCGATGATCGGATGGATCACGATGCCGCAGGCGAACGGCTTGTAGGTGTTGAGCGAAATCTCCCAGCTTCGGCCCAAACCTTCTGTGATCTGCGCCGCGTCGAACTTGGTGGAGAGCACGTGGGCGAAGCCGCGCTTCGCTTCGATGCCCTGGTTAGAGCTCGTGAAGTTCTGCTGCGCCAGCAGTGCTGCGAGCAGCCCGTTGCGCGCCGCATTGCCCGGATGGAAGGGCTTGCACATCGTGCCGAACATTTCGCGCATGCCGGACGATTGGGTGGCCGCGATGCCGAGGGCCCACACCATCTGCTGCTCGTCCAGTCCGAGCAGCTTGCCCGCCGCGGCTGCAGCGCCGAACACACCGACCGTGCCGGTGGTGTGCCAGCCCACGTCGTAATGATCCGGGTACACGGCATTGCCGATGCGGCACTCGACTTCGACGCCGAGGATGAACGCGTGCATGAAATCCTCGCCGCTCACGCGCTTGCGCTCCGCAAGGGCAAGTATCGCGGACGCGACCGGGCCGCTCGGATGTATGACTGTCTTGAGATGCGTGTCGTCGAAATCGAAGGTATGGGAAGTGATGCCGTTCATGAGCGCAGCGAGCATGATGTCGAGCCGCTCCCTGCGGCCCAGCACCGACGCTTCAGCGGGCCCGGAAAACGGCTGCAGCGCTGCCAGCGCGCGCTCTACCGTCTCGTGCCGCGCACCGCCGACGGCGCACCCCATCCAGTTGAGAAACGACCGCGCCGCTTCGTGCTTTACCTCCTTAGGTATGTCGGCATAACGCGAGGAAAGGACGTAGCGGGCCAGCGTGCGTGTGACTTCCATGGATTAAACCCCGTGACTGGTTACTCGTTACTTGTTGCTCGTGGCCGGTCGCTCAATCGACGCGCGCACCCGACCTGCGTGCAACGCTGGCGTGTTGGGCGTGCCCGCTGCCGATGCAGCGCTCGAAACGCTCCGAAAGTGTCCGCGACCGATTGTGTGCCGAGGTTGGCGAAACGCGCCACGATGCGTATCGGCTAGACGGGGAACGTCTGCGCCGACGCGGGCAGACGGGTCCGAAAAGCACCGCTCCCATGCAATGCGGAGCGTCGATGCAGCTTTCAACGTTTCCTCGACTTTTCTCGTCGTTCTTATTTCAGATATCGGCTTTCCCAGGCTTCGACGTCGGCTATGCCTATCGTCGCCGCATATTCCTCGGCGCTCAGCATGCGGTCCTTCAATGCCTGCACATTGCCGTCGCGCCTTAACGTCTGCATCGCTTCGCGCAACGCAAAACCGGCCGCGTTGCGACCGAGGCCCGGATAGATCGCGATGCGCAGGCCGAGCGCGTCGAGCTCTTTATGCGTCAGTGCCGCAAGTTTTCCGCCTGCGATGTTCGCAAGGCACGGCGCGCCCACTTCGCTCGTCACGCGCTTGATGTCGTCCAGTATCGACGGCGACATCTTGAGTTCCGCGAATGCGACGTCCGCACCGGCCGCGACGAACGCCTTGCACCGGCGTATCGCCTCGTCGAGACCGTGGCCGGCGGCGGCATCAGTACGCGCGATGATGATGAAGTCCGGATCGCGCCGCGCGGCGACGGCCGCTTCGATCTTGCCCACCGCTTCGCTCAGTTCCACGACGGGCCGCGCACCGGGCAACTGGCCGCAGCGCTTGGGAAGCACCTGATCTTCGAGATGGATCGCGGCAACGCCCGCCGCTTCGAACTCGCGCACGGTATGGCGAACGTTGACGGCATTGCCGTAGCCCGTGTCGGCGTCACAGATGAGCGGAATGTCCACGCACGATGCCACCCGATGCGCGTGTGCGGAGATGAGGGTGAGGTCGGCGAGACCGACATCGGGCTGACCCAGCAGACTCGCCGACACCCCGTTGCCCGTCATGTACACCGCCTCGAAGCCCGCCTGCTCGACGAAGCGCGCGCCATACGCGTCGTAGATGCCGGGCGCAACGATGAGGGGCCCGCTCTTTAAGCGCTGGCGCAGGCGCCGGCGCACGCTGATCCGTTCACTGTTCACGATTCACCGCTCACTGAAATTTGTATTGCTCGATCTTGGCGTCGTCCAGCGTCACGCCGAGGCCGGGGCCGGGCGGCAGCGCCATCGTACCGGTAGAGAGGTCTATCCGCTTCGTGATGATGTCGTCGCGCGTCTTGAGCGGACCGACGCACTCCAGCCCGTCCACCACGTTGGCCGACGTCGCCGCGAGCATGATCTCTGCCATGGTGTTCACGCCGAGGCCGAAACCATGGCCGACCACGCACCGTATGCCGGCTGCTTCGGCCGTTGCGATCATGCGGCGCGTGTTGAGAAAGCCGCCCTGCTTCATGACTTTCACTTTCACGATGTCCGCCGCGTCCGCTTTGATGATGCGGATCAGGCTCGCGTGATCCAGCACCGATTCGTCCGCCATGATGGGCACGCCGACCGCGTTCGCTTCGCGGCGCACGCGCGCCATGCCTGCGATGTCGTCCGCCGGCACCGGCTGCTCGAAATGCTCCAGCCCGTACGGCGCTACCATGCGCGCGAGCTTGATCGACGTATCGGCGTCGTAGCCTGCGTTCGCGTCGATGCGGATCTGGAAATTCTTGCCTACCGCCTCGCGCACCGCCTTCACCCGATCGCGGTCCGCTTCGATGTTTCCGCCGACCTTGATCTTGCAGGACCGGAAGCCCTTGTTCTTCCAGTCGAGCGTTTCGCGCGCCGCCTGCTCCGGCGGCAATATGCCTATCCACGCGTTGAAGTGCAGCTTTTCCTTCACCGCGCCGCCGAGATACGTGTACACCGGCATGCCGGCCACTCGGGACGAGAGATCGACGCACGCCATCTCGATCGCCGCCTTGGAATCGAGAAAGCCTTCGACCGCCGGCTCGATTTTCGCGAGCACGCCATGAACGTTCGTCGGGTCCATGCCGACGAGCAACGGCGCGAGCTTGTTGCGCAGCACGTTAAGATGCGCCGGCGTGTCTTCCTTGGAGTAGCCCGGCGTGGGATCGATGTTGCCGTATCCGACGACGCCGCCCGTGGCGGTAATGCGCACAATCGCGCTCTTCACTACCGATTTCGAGAGATAGGCGTTCTTGAATTCGCCCACGAGCGGGACCGCCACGCCCCACACTTCCACACGTTCGATTTTCATGCGATCCCCATCCGAGAGGTGTGCAGTCTATGCGCCGGCACCCCGACGCA
>JBLNBW010000142.1:0-5538 GCA_050260255.1 Rhodospirillaceae bacterium
ATCGAAAAGGGCGAGCCGCTCGATGACTGCGCGCCCTGCCACGCCGTTTCCCACTTCCTCGAAAAGCCCAACGAGGAAAACGCGGCGCGTTTCGTCGCGTCCGGACAGTACTACTGGAACAGCGGCATGTTCCTGTTCAACGCGCGCAAGTACCTCGACGAGCTCGAGCGGCTGCAGCCGCTCATGGTCAAAGCCTGCTGCAGCGCGGTCGATGGCGCGCAGCGCGACATGGATTTTCTGCGGCTGTCGGCGGAAGCCTTTGCGCTGAGCCCGTCGATTTCAGTGGACTACGCCGTCCTCGAGCATACCGGCGACGCTGCCGTGCTGCCGGTGGACTACGAATGGACCGATCTCGGCTCCTGGAAAGCGCTGTGGGACACCGGGCAGAAGGATCCCGCCGGAAACGTCGTGCGCGGCGACGTCACCGTGGACGGCGTGAACAACACGTACATCTGTGCCGAGCACCGCCTGGTCACCGCAATAGGGGTAAGCGACCTCGTCATCGTGGAGACGCCCGATGCGGTTCTGGTGGCCCATCGCGACGAAGTGCAGCGCGTACGCCAGCTCGTCGACGACATGAAGGCGCGCAAGCGCCGCGAGCCGCTCACGCATCGCCGCGTGTACCGCCCGTGGGGCAGCTACGAGAGCGTCGACGAAGGCGGCCGCTTCCAGGTCAAGCACATCACGGTCAATCCCGGCTGCAAGCTGTCCTCGCAAATGCACCATCACCGCGCCGAGCACTGGGTGGTGGTGAGCGGCACCGCGAAGGTCACGCGCGGCGACGAGGAGATTCTGCTCACCGAGAATCAGTCGACCTACATCCCGCTGGGCGTGTGCCACCGTCTCGAGAATCCGGGCCGGATCCCGTTGCAGCTGATCGAAGTGCAGTCCGGCGCGTATCTGGGCGAGGACGACATCGTGCGCTTCGAGGACGTCTACAACCGCGTCTGACGAGCCGCAGCGCCGCCTTTTCCCAGGCAGGGATATCGCGGCGCATGGCCCCACGACCGCACGATTCCAGGTCCCCATGTTCGCTTCCGTAAATACAACCACCACCCTGCAGCGAAGCCAGGTGTCGTTCCTGTCTTTTCTGCGGGCAACGCTCGACCCGTTGCTGATCATCGGCTGCCTCATCGCAGCGGTGGCCTTCAACGGCGAGGGCTTTTACAACCGCTACGTGGTACTGGCGCTGATCGTTTTTTCGTTGACGTTCCCGGGCAACATTTCGCTCGCCACCAGCACCTGGTCGCTGCTGAAGGAGATCATGCTCGGCTGGGCGCTGATCGTGATCATTCTGCTGTTCCTCGGATACGCGACGCAGTATCTCGACGCCTTCCCGCGCGAGGTGCTGCTGTCGTGGGCCGCCGCCGTCCCGGTGGTGCTGTTCGCGGCGCACCGGGCGGTCCCCGTCCTGCTGCCGAAGATCCTCGCGATCGAAGGCGTCCGGACGGCGGTGATCGCCAGCACCAACGATCTCGGCATGAGGCTCGCCCAGCAGTTCGAGACCAAGCCTTATCTCGGGGTGGCGTTCGCGGGCTTCTTCGATGATCGCGGCCCCGAGCGCATCGGCAAGGAAGCCGCGAACCGGCTGCTCGGCAATATCGCCGACCTGCCCGGCTACGTGAAGCGCAACCGCATCGACGCGATCTTCATCACCCTGCCGATGGCCACGCAGCCGCGCATCCTCAAGCTTCTCGACGAGCTCTCCGACACGACGGCCTCGATTTACTTCGTCCCGGACATCTTCGTCGTCGACCTGATCCAGGCGCGCGTCGACAACATCGGCAACATCCCGGTGGTCGCGGTGTGCGAGTCGCCGTTCTACGGGGTGAACGGCATGATCAAGCGCCTTTCCGACATCGTGCTCGCGACGCTGATCGTGATCATGATCTCGCCCATCATGCTGGCGATCGCCGCCGCCGTGAAATGGACCTCGCCGGGCCCCGTGCTCTTCAAGCAGCGCCGCTATGGGGCGGACGGCAAGGAGATCATGGTCTACAAGTTCCGCTCGATGACCGTCTGCGAGGACGGCACCGAAGTGAAGCAGGCGCAGAAGAACGATGCGCGCGTCACGCCGCTGGGCGCATTCCTGCGGCGCACCTCGCTGGACGAGCTGCCCCAGTTCATCAACGTCCTGCAGGGACGTATGAGCATCGTGGGCCCGCGGCCCCACGCCGTCGCTCACAACGAGCTCTACCGCAAGCTCATCAAGGGCTACATGGTGCGCCACAAGGTGAAGCCAGGCATCACCGGCTGGGCCCAGGTGAACGGCTATCGCGGCGAGACGGAAACGCTGGAGAAAATGCAGCGCCGCATCGAGTACGATCTCGATTACCTGCGCAACTGGTCGCTGCGGCTCGATCTGTACATCATTCTCAAGACGATATTTGTCGTCCTCAAGGGCAAGAATGCGTATTGAGATGAGGCCTACGCCGTATTGCTGGTGACGTCGGCTCAGAGCGGACAAAGAGAGGCGACCATCGGTCGCCTTTTTTGTTCGCCTCACCAGCGCAGCGCTATCACTCCTTCGCTGCGACGCAGGTGAGCAGCTCTTTCTCGAATCGAGACAGAACCGTGTCCTTGTGGAGATGCTCTTCGGCATAGCGGCGGGCAGCCGAGCCGAGCGCGCGCCGTGCGATGCCATGGCGCTCGAGCTCGCGCAACGCCTCGACGAAAGCCGCGAGGTCTCCCGGCGGCGTCACCACGCCACACGCGTTCACGACTTTGGCGAGCCCGGTACCGGGATGCGCCGTCGCGAGCACGGGACGGCCGCTCGCGAGCATGCCGGTGAGTTTGGAGGGCATGACGAGATCCGCGGCATCGGCGCGCTGCGGCAGGAGGTGAATGTCCGCAACGTTGAGCAGCGCATTGAGCTTCTCCGCCGGCTGCAAGGGCAGCCACCGGACATTCGTGAGCCCCGCGGCGCGCGCTTCGAGCCGCGCCCGTGCGCCGCCATCGCCGCACATGAGGAACAACAGGTTGCGCTCGCTCTCCAGTTGCGTCGCCGCTTCGATGACGATCTCCAGGCCCTGCTTTTCCCCCATGTTCCCCGAGTACAAGGCGACACAGGTTTCGGGCGGAATGCCGAGATCGGCACGCATGCGGCTGGGTCCGGTAAGCGGATGAATGTCCGTGCAATCGACCCAGTTGGGAAACAGCACCGCGCGTCCGCTCGATACGCCTTTGCCGGCGAGCTGGGCCACCATTTTTTCCGAGATGGTGGATACGCGATCGAAGCTGCCCATCACAAGCCGCTCCAGCGCGCACGCCGCGTTCGCCAGCCGCCTGGGCAGCAAGCCGAGCGACATCGCGGCATCGAGCTCGAAGTCCTGCACGTGCAGCCATGCTTTCGCACCGCAGAGCCGCGCGAGCAGCCACGCCGACGGGGCACACAACATCGTCGGCTCGACCGCGAGCACGACGTGCGGCCGCCAGAAACATGCCGCAGCGACGAGCGGCGCGCTTGCCGCTGCAAAGCTCGCGAGATGCACGATACGGCGCGCGCCGGACAGCCGCCGCGGAACCCACAGCGGACAACGCTGCACGCGCACGCCGTTGCGGTGCTCGGTGCGGTACACGCGCGGCGAGTAGCCTTCCCGCACACGCCATTCGGGATAGTACGGCGGCGCCGTGATCACTCTTACATCGTGGCCGCGCCGCGCGAGCCATTCGCAGAGCTCGCCCGTGTACTTACCGATCCCGGTGAGCTCCGGCGCGTAATTGATGCCGTATACGAGCACGCGCAATCGGGGCGGGCCGTCCGGCCGCGCGGCCGCGGCCTCGTCGTCGATGATGTGCGCGACGTGGCGGCGCAGCTCCGGCAGCGGTTGCATGGTCGGGGAATCGTGCATGGGGCGTCCGTATCCGGCTGTGGCGCCGGAAGGTCGGCACCGACCATGCGAAAGCCGTACCAGGAAGAAACCGTGCCGGGGCATGCAGCTTGCTGCGCCGAGGGACGCCGCGGCCGGTTCCGCGGAGCGCATGCACGCGTGTACGCACCGCGTGTCCGAGCTCGCGCACCGCGTGCGCGGCCAATGAAGACATACCCAAACCATGATACGAAACGTTCAGGCCCTGCGGGCCTTCGCGGCTCTGTGGGTCGCGTGGTACCACACCATGCAGCCCATCCTGACCGGCGCCTACGGTCTGAAGACGACGGGCACACCGCTGTTCCACGGCGCGGGTGAAATCGGGTGGATAGGCGTAGACGTCTTCTTCGTCATCAGCGGCTTCATCATGACCTACTGCACGCGCGAGCTCGGCGGCGGCAAGGCCGACGCATGCGAGTTCATGTGGAAACGGGTAAAGCGCGTCGTGCCCCTCTATTGGCTGCTCACTTCGATCGTGGTCGCGGCTGCGATCGCATTGCCGCACTTCTTCAACAGCTACCGGTTCGAGCTCGTCCACGCGATCAAGTCATACCTCTTTCTGCCGGCGGCGCGCCCGGACGGCACCGCGCTGCCACCGCTCGTGCCCGGCTGGACGCTCAACTACGAGATGTACTTCTACTTCGTGTTCGGTCTCATGCTGTGGGTTGGCATGCACCGCAGCCTGGGCGCTTTCGTCCTCGTCTTTGCGGGCAGCGTCGCCCTCGGACAACTGCTCCAGCACGGCGCGCCCTGGCCGACGAGCTCGCTCGGTTTCCTCATTACCTCGCCCCTTCTGCTGGAATTTTTCGCCGGCGTCGTGATCGCGCGGGCGGTGCAGCATCTGCGCGTGCCGGCATGGGCGCCGGTCGCAATGATGGCGGGCGGCGCGCTGTTGCTGCGCTACTGGTTCATGGACATTCCGCGCGACGAGGAAGCGCCACGCCACGTGGTCGAGCTCTACCGCGTGCTGGTGCTCGGCGTGCCGGCCGCGCTGCTGGTGACCGGCGCGGTGCTGCTCGAGTCGAGGTGGACCTTCCCCCGCCCGGTGTTGCATCTGGGCGACGCCTCGTACTCCATCTACCTCACCCATTTTTTCGTGCCGGGACTGTGCGCCAAGCTGTTCGTGTGGATGGGGCTCGCGCACGTGAACGCCAACCTGTTCGTCGGCGTCTGCCTCATGCTGATCGTCATGGTGGGGCTCTTTTTCTATCACTATGTCGAGTCACCCATGCTCAAGGCATGGAAGCGCACCAGGCCGGCGGCCGTCAGGACGCGCCCGGCGGTCAAGATATCGCTGCCGTGACCGCGGCACGCCGATTGCATGGTGAGCGCGCCCATGAACCCCGCCGGTAGCCCCCGCGATGGAATTCACCACCGACGCAGATCCCTACCTCAAGCCCGCCTTCTCGCTGCGCAACCGCCTCACGCGGTTGCTATGGAGCGTGGTGCAGGGGACGCTGTTCCGGTTCTCGCCGCGGCCGATGCACGCGTGGCGGGCGTGGCTGCTGCGCCTCTTCGGCGCCCGTATCGGGCCCGGCTGCCACATTTATCCAAGGGCGCGCATCTGGGCGCCGTGGAATCTCGACTGCGAAGACGTGGTGTGCATCGGGGACGAGGCGATCGTATACAACCCGGCCCGGCTGTCCCTCGGCTCGCACGCGATCGTGTC
>JBLNBW010000143.1:0-11266 GCA_050260255.1 Rhodospirillaceae bacterium
TCCTGTAGCCGGGTGGCGCAAGCGCGAGCTCTTGCGCACTGATGTCGAGCACGCAGTAATCAAGCTCCATTCTCCGCGCGACATCGAGGGAGATACGAGGGCATCGGCCACCGCCGATGTCGGCCACCGATTTCGCGCCGGATCGCATGATGTGCTGGATGACGAGCTCTTCGACAGCATGCCAGGGGAATTCTTCCGCGAGCTTGAGCGCGACACCATTGCGAGCGGCGGCGCCGGGCGCGCCAAGTCGAACTCCGCTGGTGCGGCCTTTATGGTGAAAAGCAGGAACGTGCATCTGTTTGCGGACTTCACGACTTACTGCGGCAGATGGACGACGACTTCCGAATCAATCGATCTTACGCGGCGTCTCGCAGCATGACAGTACGCAGCCGTACGAACGGCGCGATCTTCGAGCATGCCGCGTCGGTTCGCGGCGGATAACGACGATCAGATCGGAAAAGCAGCCGGACTGGATAGAGATGGCGAGGAGCGGGCGCAAGCGCCGCTTTACGATGCGCAGATCTTCAGAAGCGCCAACGCACCGACCAGGCGACCGAAGTGCGAGGATGCTGCATTTTCAGATTGTCGTCGATGAAGTACTGATGGCGGTGAAGCTCGAGGTTGCCCGTTACCGACCCGAAGTACTCGAGATGAAGGCGCAAGCCATAGTCTCCGCGGCTGTTGTCGTGCAGCATCACGGCGGGAAGCACGCGCTGGAAGAAGGGACGCGGTGCTTGCTGTGCCGAGGCGTTCTGCGCCTGCGCCGCAGATGTCGCGAGCAGCGACGACAGGCATGCGAGCATTACGCACGACCCCGCTCCGGTGTTCTTCACTGCCGCACCCCTTACAGCTCTTTTTCTAATGCGGACAGTCTAGCCAGCGCAGAGCATGGTGCGCAGGGCGTTTTACCGCCCGGCGGCTACATCGACAGGTAATGTTGGAATGAAGTAAGGCGGCACGCCGCGAGAGGCGTAATGGAGTGCAGATCGGCGCGCCGGGCGTGCGCTTCAGTCGCTCAGTTACCGTCTGCTTCGCCCACTATACCCGGAAGCATTTTTCCGCCGCCCCTGTAGCCGTGTTTCATTGCGTCGTGAACGCACGCCGACAGCGTAGGAAAGGCCGTGCCGCTCGTCACTGTTCCTTCCCGGCCGACGCACCGCCATTCCCAGTGCGAGAACTCGCCATCGCGATAACACAGGCAAAACTCCCAGTGCGTGCAATCCGGTTGCATCGGCGCGTCTTGTTCGGGTTTTGGCGGCGGTCGCGGGTAGGGTGCCCGCGGGACTGAGCAGAACAGGGCGGATTTTCCCTTGAACGCATCCGCGGTTGCAACCTGTCGGCAGTTGACGCGCATCAGTACCTCGCATGTGCCGCACGCGTAAGCTCGATGGTGTCCAACACGCAATTCATTTCGATGGATACCCCACGCACTCGTTCCGGCGTCTGCTGGTTCGGCGCGACTTGTCTCGCCATCGCAGCCTTTATCCTTGTGCTCTCGGCGATGGAAGTCAGTGCCGGCGTCGGCTGGTCGCTGCCCGGCTACGGACGCCTCGTCGTCGCAGGCGCGACGCTGATCGCGATGCTCGCCTTGATGTCGCTCGCATTCCGCATAGAGCGCAACGCTCGCCGTCGCCAGTAATGCCTCGCCTATACGGCTGCCGCGGCGCGCCGCGGCACCGTCGCGTCGCAACGGGTAAGGGAGCAGGAAAAGTCGCTCAATGCCATCCCACCGGCGTTGATGGGACGGACGGTTTTGCGGCCCACTGCCCTGCCGTTGTCCTCAAGGGCGCATGCGCATCGCATCAGCGGCAGGCTGTCCGCAATGCCGGCCTACGCACGTGGTCCTCTTTTTAGGCGCAATGCTCTTGCGGAAAGCAAGCCGGTCGTTCAACATGCGCAACCATGTTTCATGAAGAGGCCTGGATGCGGCTCCGACGGGTGCGGGTGCGAGATGTCTGCTTACCCGTCGCTCGCTCACTTGCATTGCAAGGGCCGCGTGCCTGATCAGTCCTCCAACGGCACGCTGCATAGAGGCCGCCTCGTGACCGTGACGTCCGGGCGGGTGCGCCTGCCCTGTCATGAACGGGGGGCGGCGCGCCGGGCGCCGGAATATAGCGCCTGAATCCGAAATAAAACGACGACGAGGACATGGCAGTCAGCAGCTCACGCAGCAGATTTCCCGGCCGCCTCCCGAAATCCAACGCGCGCCTGATCTTTCTCGCATCGTTCCTTCTCATCCTCGAGGCCGGCCTCGGCTACTTCGGCTTCATGCGTTACCAGGCGGATTTTCTCGCCGAGCGCAAATCACGTCTCGAATCCATCGCCATACTGGAAAGCGCACGCTTGTCGCAATGGCTTGCCGGACGCCTCAGCGACGCGAGCCTGCTGTCTCGCGACACTGAATTCGGCGCGCACGTGAAGGAAGCGATGGACCGGCCGGGCGCAGGGCGCGGGGAAATCATTCGCCATCGGCTCGAACTGCTCAAGCAAGCCTACAACTACAGCCACGTCGCGATAGCCGACGTCGACGGCCGCATCGTCGCTTCGACCGCCGGGTCGCCGGCGTCGCTCGTACGCGAAGAGCTCGGCACGGTTCGCAAGGCGCTGCGGCAGGATGCGGCGATTGCCTCGACGGTGCATCGGAAGGCGGAGGCCGAGCACGACCTCAACATCGCGGCGCCGATACACGGGCCGGGCGGGGAGCGATTGCCTGCCGTGGTGCTGCTCGAGATAGACACGGACAAGCTCGTGGCTGCCCGGTCGCTGGAACGCCGAGACCAAAGCGCCGAGACCTTGCTCGTGCGCATCGAAGGCAAGGATATCTATCATCTCAATCGCGTGCGCCATCCCGACGCCGCCACGCCGTTCAGTGCCGATCATGTGGAGCTCGTCGCGGCGCAGGCCGCGCGAGGTGCGCGCGGTGTGGTTGCCGGTGTCGATTACAGGGGCGCAGCGGTGCTCGCCGCCATTGCGGAGGTGCCGCATACCGACTGGCTGCTCATCACGAAGGTCGACGCCGCAGAGGTCGGCCGCTTGATTCGCTATCGAGCCGGTCTGCTCGTTGGCGCCTTCCTCACCATGCTGCTGCTTGCTGCAATAGCGGTCTATCAGACGCTGCGGCGCCGGGAAGCCGCGGCCCGATTGCATGCGCAGGAAGAACGCGCACGTCTTGCCGCTATCGTGGAAGGCGCGGACGACGCCATCGTAAGCACGGATCTTGACCGGACCATCACATCGTGGAACCCCGCAGCGGAGCGGCTGTTCGGCTATACCGCCGCTGAAGCGGTCGGCCGGCACATCCGCATGCTTTTGCCGCCCGGCGGCGACGAGGAGACCGAGGCGAGCCTCGCTCGTGTTGCGGGGGGAGAGACCGTCACCAGCCACGACGTCGTGAGAATCGCAAAGGACGGCCGCTCCGTGGACGTATCGGTGACGCGCTCGCCCATCATGGATGACGAGGGACGCATCATCGGTGTGGCACGCATCTATCGCGACATACGCGAGCAGAAGCGCGCCGCCGCGGCGCAGCAGCGCCTGGCCGCTATCGTCGAGCATTCCAACGACGCCATGGTGACCCGGACCATGGACGGCATCGTGACCTCGTGGAATGCCGGTGCAGCACGCATGTTCGGGTATACGGCGCAGGAAGCCATCGGCCGCCATGTTTCATTCCTGCATCCCCGGCGCAGCATGCCGGCGATCGACTCGGCGAACGAGCGGCTTTGTCGCGGCGAATCGATACCGCCGTTCCGCAGCGAGCGGGTGACGAAGGACGGCCGCAGCATAGACGTTCTGACGAGCGTTTCTCCGTTGCGCGGAGCAAGCGGGGAAGTGGAGGGCGCATCGCTCATCTTCCAGGACATGTCGCAGCTGCGGCAGGCCGAG
Organism: Rhodospirillaceae bacterium; assembly: GCA_050260255.1. Taxonomy (GTDB): domain Bacteria; phylum Pseudomonadota; class Gammaproteobacteria; order Burkholderiales; family SG8-41; genus JAQGMV01. Next base: position 3,886 of record JBLNBW010000143.1, read on the forward strand.
ATCGCGCTGTCCCAGAGCGAGCAGCGCCTCCGGGCCGCGTTCGATCAGGCGGCGGTCGGCATGGCGCTGCGCTCGGCCGACCCGGAGAACCCTCGCTGGCTGCGCGTAAACCAGAAGCTTTGCGACATACTCGGCTACAGCGAAGCAGAACTGCTGCAGATGACTTCGCTCGACGTGACGCCACCCGACGATGTCCCGGCCTCGATCGAGAACAACCGCAAGCTGGTCGACGGCAGCGTGCCGGCCTATACGCGCAACAAGCGCTACGTGCGGAAGGACGGCCGGGAGATCTGGGTAAACCTCTCGCTCTCGATCGTGCGCAACGAGCTCGGCACGCCGCTTCACGTCGTGTCCGTCGTCGAAGACATCACGGCGCGCAAGGCAGCGGAAGAAGCGCTGGCCGAAGCGCAGAATAAGCTCGAGCTTGCCGTGGCCAGTGCGGAGGTGGGATTCTGGGATCGCAACCTGCGCACCGGTGAAGTGACCTACTCCCGCGAGTGGAAAGCTCAGCTCGGCTACGGCGATCACGAGGTCGCCAACGTGCCGACCGAATTCGCGCGACTGTGCCATCCGGACGACCTGGCGCACAGCCGTGCGGTGCGCGAAGCGGCGCTGCGCGACAAGCGCACCACGTACGACAACGAGTTCCGGATGCGGCACAAGGACGGCTCCTACCGCTGGATACTCTCGCGCGCGTCCGTGCACCGGGACGAAAAGGGCGAGCCGGTGCGCATTATCGGCGGGCACATCGACATCACCGAGCAGAAGAAGACCGAGACCCTGCTGTCGCGCTGGACATCGTTCTATGCAGCGCTGAGCGAAACCAACGAAGCCATCGTGCGCATACGCGACCCGGAAGAGCTGTTCAAGCGCGTGTGCGCCATCGCGGTGGAAAAGACCGGCTTGCTCGCGGCATGGATAGGCATCCTCGACGAGGAAACGAACCTCGTCCGGCCGATTGCCACGGCGGGTGCCGCCGCCGATTACGCGGTGGATATCACCGCCAGCGTAGATCCTCGTTCTCCGGCCGGGCACGGCCCATCCGGCCGCTCGATACGCGAGAACCGCGCTCACGTCGTCGCCGACTTCATGTCCGCGGAAACGACGGACTACTGGAGGCAGCGCGCCGCGCGCCGGGGAATTCGGAGCGGCGCCGCTTTTCCGCTGCGCCGTAACGGCCGTCCATGCGGCTGTCTGTCGCTCTATGCCGCTGAGGCGAACTTCTTCGATGCGGAGCTCGTACGCCTGCTGGGCGAAATGGCCTCGGACATCTCGTTCGCCATGGAGAACATGGAGAGCGAGCGGCAGCGCCAGGAAGCGGAGGCGCGCGTGCGGGAGAGCGAAGCGCGATATCGCATGCTCGTCGGCAACTTCCCGGATGGCGCCGTCATGTTGTTCGATCGCGATCTACGGTGTCAGATCGCAGACGGCGCAGCGTTCCGTCTGACGGGCCGCGATCCGCAGGAATTCGTCGGTCGGCCGGTCAGCGAAGCGTTCCCGGTGTCGGCGCGCTCGGCGATGAACGACTATTTCAGGCGTGCGCTGTGCGGGCATGTCATCGAGACGACGGTCGGTGCCCGCGGCGGGCGGGACTGGTCTCTTCACATACTGCCGGTGCACGAGGCCGACGGCGTGATCGCGGCGGGTATGGTGATCGCGCGCGACTTCACCGACAAGCGGCGTGTCGAAGAACAGCTGCGGCTGTCTGCGCTTGCCTTCGAGAACATCGCCGACGGCGTGATGATCACCGACGCCGACAACCGGGTGGTTTCGATCAACAAGGCCTATACGTCCATTACCGGGTACGCCGAGGAAGAGGTGCTCGGCAAGACGCCAGCAGTCCTGTACTCCGACAAACAGGACAGTGCCTTCTACCAGGGCTTGTGGGAGCGCGTGCGGCGCGAAGGGCGTTGGCAGGGCGAGGTCTGGAGCCGGCGGAAAAACGGCGAGATATACCCGGAGTTCCTCAGCATCAGCGCACTGAAGGACGAGTCGGGCGCGACGACCCATTACGTCAGCGTGTTCAACGACATCTCGCAGTTCAAGGCCTACGAAGAACACCTCGAGTACCTCGCGCATCACGATCCGCTCACCGGGCTGCCGAACCGGACGCTGCTGGAGGACCGGGTGGAAATTGCGATCGCGAACGCGGAGCGCAAACACAACCACGTCGCGCTGCTCTTCGTGGATCTGGATCGCTTCAAGCTCATCAACGATACGCTGGGGCACGCGATAGGCGACGAGCTTCTCATCGCGATAGCGAGGCGGCTGGGCGAATGCGTGCGAGCAGCGGACACCGTCAGCCGTCATGGGGGCGATGAGTTTCTCGTGCTGCTGCCTGAGATCCACCACGTCGACGACGCGGCGCGCATCGCCGAGAAACTCATGGAGGAAGTGGCGCGGCCGTACTCGATCGGCGGACACGACCTCGCGACGTCGGTGAGCATAGGCATTGCCGTCTACCCCGAAAACGGCGAGCACATGTCCGATCTGCTTCGTAATGCCGATGCGGCCATGTACGCTGCCAAAGAGCAGGGACGCAACCGCTTCCAGTTCTACACGCAGAGCATGAACGTGCGTGCGCGCGAGCGCCTTTCGCTGGAGGGCGAGCTGCGCACGGCGGTGGAGCGCGAACAGCTGTATCTCGTCTATCAGCCGCAGCTCGATCTCAAGACAGGGGCCGTGGTGGGACTGGAGGCGCTGCTGCGCTGGGCGCATCCGGCGCGCGGCGACGTGCCGCCGGCTGAATTCATACCGGTCGCCGAGGATTCGGGGCTCATCGTCAAGATCGGGGAATGGGTGCTGCGCAGGGCGTGCGCCCAAAACAAGCACTGGCGCGACACGGGAATCATCGATGTCCCGGTGGCGGTGAACGTATCCGCCCTTCAGTTCCGTCGCGCGCACTTCGGCAAAACGATACGCTCGATACTCGCGCAGACGGGGCTGCCGGCTCGATCACTGGAGCTCGAGCTGACGGAATCCGTCGTGATGGAAGGGCCGGAAGTGATGGCGGCGATGCTGCAGGAACTGCATCAGCAGGGCGTGCGACTGACGATAGACGATTTCGGCAAAGGCTATTCGAGTCTGAGCTATCTGCGCTACATGCCGATAGAACAGCTCAAGATCGACCAGACATTCGTGCGCGACTTGCCGGAGAACGGCGACTCGGCGGTGATCACGCAGACGATCGTCACCATGGCGCGCAGCCTGGACCTTTCGGTCGTCGCAGAAGGCGTCGAGCGTGACGAGCAGACGGCGTTTCTCGCCGCGGCGGCATGCAACAAGGTGCAGGGTTATCTCTTCTGCAAGCCCTTGCCGCCGGGCGAGCTCGAGGCGTGGCTTGCGACCTACACGGGCCGCGCAGGTTCTCGTCTCACCCGGTAGCCCGATGACGCCAGCCTGCGCGTTCAGGCTTCTCTGTCCCGCGGGACGTTCGCTTCGCCGGTATAGCTGATGTCATGCGCGCCCGCCAGCTCGAACACGTCTTTCGCGCGCGCGCGCTGCTTCGCGTCTTCCGTGTGGACCGAGATCAGGATATTGCCTTCGCGCAGCTTGCCCTCGTAGCGTTTCGCTTCGTACTCGGGGATTCCCATTCCGATCAGCGCGCCGATCACGCCGCCTGCCGCACCGCCGACGGCGACGCCCGCAAGCGCTGCCATGATGGGTCCCGCTGCCAGCACAGGTCCTATCCCCGGAATGGCGAGCGTTCCGACGCCGGCAAGCCAGCCGAGGACGCCGCCGGTGCCTGCGCCGACCAGCCCGCCCGTCGTCGCGCCCTCGGGCGCTTTGGTGTGCTGTTCGTACGCGAAGTCGCGCGTCCCTGAGCGATCGGGGAAAAGCACTGAGATGTCGTTCGGCGAAAAGCCCATCACCTTAAGCTTGTCCACGATCTCCCGAGCTTGCAATTCCGAGGCTGCGATGCAGAAGACGGCTTTGGACATGGTCGACCTCCTCATGAATGCCAGTAAAGTCGCTGCAACCTGCGTGCCCCCGACGCTACGGCCCGGCTGCATCGTCGCGCGGGCACTGCGATTGCGTACTTCCTGCGACGCTCCCGTTGCATCACGTGCGGCCACGCTGCGGAGCGCACTAAAGGCAGCGATCATGACAAAACCTTCCAAGACTACAGAGCATCGTGCAGAGGCGAGCGATACCGCCACGGCCATGCATGAGAAAGCAGTGATTCCTGTCGTGCAGGAAGAGCTCGACGTGCGCAAGCGCCGGGTCGAGACAGGTGGCGGCGCGCGCGTGGTGAAGACGGTGGAAGAGCGCGAGGCGCTGGTGGACGAGGCGCTGCTGCGCGAGGAAGTCGATGTCGAGCGGGTGCCCGTCAATCGAGCCGTGGATGCGCCGGTCGCCGTGCGCTACGAGGGAGATACCATGATCGTGCCGGTGCTCGAAGAAGTGCTGGTCGTCGAGAAGCGGCTGATGCTCAAAGAGGAAATCCGCATTACGCGGCGCAAGTCGGAGTTCAGGCAGCCGCAGCGCGTCATGTTGCGGCGCGAGCATGCGGCGGTGGAGCGGGTCGAGGACAGCACTCTGCAGGGCACGCCGGCCATGCACCCGTCTAACCGCAGCGAGGCGCAAACGGCGGAATCGCTGCTCGAAAAGAAACGGCAGCAGGCCGAGGAGTTGCGACGCCAGGTGAGCTCGCCCGCGCACGAGAAGAAAGGCGGCGAGCCGTAAATCGACACGCAACGAGAAAGGACGCAACATGCCACGAAACACAGTCATAGGCGTATTCGACAGCTACGCGCACGCCGAGCGCGCACTGAACGATTTGGCGGCCGCCGGCTTCAGCCGCGACCGGGTGAATGTCAGCGCAAACGAAGCGGCCACGGCCACCACGGCAGAGGCGACGCGCGATGAGTCTTTCGGCGAACGCATCGCGCATTTCTTCCGCTCGCTGTTCGGCGCTCACGACGATCGCGCGGATGCAGCCTATTATTCCGAGGCGGTGCGGCGCGGCAGCACGGTCGTCTGTGTACACGCCGCTACGGAAGACGAGGCGGATAAAGCTGCGGACGTGCTGAACGCCAGCGGCGCAATCGATATCCAGGAGCGCGCGAAGGGGTGGCGCGAAAGCGGCCGGGCCGGAACGACCACGGAAGGATTGTCGGGCAGCGCACCGGCCGAGTTCCGCGGCGGCGAAGGCGAGAAAGTGATACCCGTCGTCAGTGAGGAACTGCAGGTCGGCAAGCGCCGGCGGGAACGGGGCGGCGTACGGATCTACACGCACATGGACGAGTCGCCCGTCGACGAGCAGGTGCGGTTGCGGGAAGAGCGCGTTCGCGTCGAGCGCCGGCCTGCCGACAGGCCAGCGACCGAGGCGGACGTCGCGGCGTTCAAGGAGGGTACGATAGAAGTGCGCGAGACGGTCGAGGAGCCGGTGGTCGCAAAGCGTGCGCGCGTCGTGGAAGAAGTGGTCGTGGACAAGGAAACGACGGAGCGCACCGAGAAGGTGAACGACGTGGTTCGCCACGCCGAAGTCGATGTCGAGCAGTTGGGGCCGGGCGGTGCGCCGCGCGCGGCGAGCGGCACCAAGACGTACGACGAGTACGATGCCGATTATCGCTCGCACTGGCAGACGAGCTACGGTACTGCGGGCGGCGCATACGAGCAGTACTTGCCTGCGTATCGTTACGGCTCGATGCTGGGCGAGGACGAGCGCTATCGCAACCGCAGCTGGAACGACATCGAAGCCGACGCGCGGCGAGACTGGGAGACGCGCTATCCCGGCGGCGCATGGGACAAGTTCAAGGCTGCGGTGCGCTACGGCTGGGAAAGGGTCACCGGCAAGCGCTGAGCGACACCGGCAAAAGAAAAAGCCAGCGAAGAGCTGGCTTTTCTGCATATGTCTCGGCGGCGAAGAGGGCTGGTGGCAGTGAGCGGGGGCGCCGGGTAGGTCGGCTAGTGCAATGTCGAACCGCTGCGCTCGTTCAATGCACGCGCAAGATCATGAGTGTTCACCGGCTTCACTAGGTGGAGGTCGAAGCCGGCCTCCTGGGATTTCCGGCGATCGGCTTCCTGGCCCCAGCCCGTCACTGCGATGATGCGTACATCGTAGTCGCGGTGGAGGGTGCGCAGCCGCTTCGCGACCTCGTATCCGTCGAGTCCGGGCATGCCGATGTCGAGAAGGACGATATCCGGGCGGAACTGCGCGGCCACTTCGAGCGCATCGTGGCCGTCGTGCACGATCCTGGTTTCGTGTCCGAGCGACTTCAGGAGCAACCCGAGCGAGTCTGCCGCATCGGTATTGTCATCGACGACCAGCACGCGCCGCAGCGCAGGCGCGGCCGTCACCGCGGGTGCGTTCTGCTGGGGTCTCGCCCGCACGGCTGTTTCTTCCGCGAGCGGCATTCTGACCGTGAACTCGCTACCCTTGTTTTCACCTTCGCTGCGCGCTTCGAGCGAGCCGCCGTGCAGCTCCGCGATGCGGCGCGCGAGCGCAAGACCGACACCCAATCCGCCACCGGCGCGCTGGAGCGGCGAGCGGCCCTGCACGAACATGCCGAAAATGCGGTCGAGCATGCGCGGATCTATGCCGCAGCCGTCGTCGCGGACGGTGAGGACCGCCTGTCGGCTCTCGCTGCGGCCTTGTATCCAGATGTTGCCGCCGGGGTACGTGTAGCGCGCGGCGTTGTTGACGAGGTTTGCCATCATCTGCGTCAGACGATGTATATCGCCCTGCACGACGAGTTCCTCCGGCGGCAGATCGACGTGCAGGCGATGATTGCGTGCATCGATCACCGACCGGGCGGTCTCGATGGCGTCACGCACCACGTCGGCGAGGTCGACGGCATCGTTGGTCATGGGCAGCGTGCCGCGGGTGAGCCGTGCGATATCCAGCATGTCGTCCACAATGCGCGCGAGATGGGCGCTTTGACGGTCTATCGTGTCGCGCATCGTTTTCTGGACGGGGTCCTCCGGCGCGGCGCCCGCCATGATCTGCACCGCCATGCGTATCGGCGCGAGCGGATTCCTCATCTCGTGCGCGAGCACGCCGATGAATTCGTTGACGTTCTTCGTCGCCACTTCCAGGTCGTGCATGTGCCGCTGCGCGGTGAGATCCTGTGTGACCTTGGCGAAGCCGCGCAGCACTCCGTCGGCATCGCGTAGCGCCGTAACCACCACGCGCGACCAGAAGCGGCTGCCGTCCTTCTTGATGCGCCAGCCTTCCGATTCCGCTCGTCCTTCGCGGCGTGCACGCGCGAGCTGCTCCCACGGCTTGCCGGCTTCGATGTCTTCGCTCGTATAAAACCGCGAGAAGTGCTTTCCGATGATCTCGTCCGCGCTGTAGCCTTTGATGTTCTGCGCGCCGGTGTTCCAGCTCGTCACGATGCCGTCGGGATCGAGCATGTATATGGCATAGTCGGTCACC
>JBLNBW010000144.1:0-12916 GCA_050260255.1 Rhodospirillaceae bacterium
TACAACAATTTGCGTCGCGTGGTGGACATGCTGGATCGGCGGCGCGCGCAGGTCCACATCGAGGCGCTGATCGTAGAGTTGAGCTCGCAGCGCGCGTCCGAATGGGGCGTGCAGTGGCAGACGATCAGCGGCGCCCGCGGGAACGGCATCGCGGTCGTCGGCGGCACGAACTTCAGCACCGGTAACGCGAACATCGTCGGTCTCATACAAAGCATCGCTCAGGCCTCGAGCAACGCAGCCACCGGCGCTCTCAGCATACCGGCCGGCATCAACATCGGCGTCATCAAGGGCTCGTCGAGCGGTCGCCCCGACATCGGCGTGCTGGCGCGCTTTCTGGAGACCGACGCCAAAGGCAACATACTCTCCACGCCGAGCCTGCTCACGCTCGACAACGAAGAAGCGCGCATCCTGATCGGTCAGAACGTTCCGCTGGTGACGGGCTCGTACGCGCAGACGGGCGCGGCGGCTACCGTCTCGCCGTTCCAGACGTTCGAACGGCGCGACATCGGCACGCAGCTCAGAATACGGCCGCAGATTTCGCAGGGCGGCACGGTGAAGCTGCAGATCTTCCAGGAAGCATCGAGCGTCGATGCGGCGACGGTCAACGATACGCACGGCCCGACGATGAACAAGCGCTCGATCGAATCCACGGTAGTGGTCGACGACAACGACATCGTCGTGCTCGGCGGCCTCATACAGGACACGTACGGCACGAGCGAAGAGAAAGTACCGGTGCTCGGCGACATTCCCGTTCTCGGCAATCTGTTCCGCTATCAAACGCGCAACCGCAACAAGACCAATCTCATGGTGTTTCTGCAGCCGCGCATACTGCGCAGCGCCGAGGAGAGCCGCGATCTCGCGGCCAGCCGCTACGACTACGTGATCGGGGAACAGGTGAAAACCGGCGACAACGCGAAGCTCATGCCCGGCGAATCGGCGCCTCCCGTCCTGCCTCCCTTGCAGACGCTGCCGGCACCGCGCACCACGCCTCAGGTGGAGCCGCAGGTGCTGCCGCCCGCTACAGTGCAACCGCCTCTCCAATGACACGGGCTGCGACTCCTCCGCTGCGCCTGCCGTACACGTTTGCCAGGTCGCGCGGGATCGTTCTCGGCGGTGAAGCAGAAGCCGGCGTCGAGGCCTACGTGCATGCCGGCACGTCGCCCACGGCGCTCGCGGAAGCGCGGCGTGCCTACGGCATACGCATAAGCGCAGTGCGGATGCTCGACGGTCCGGCGTTCGAGCGGCAGCTCGGGCAGGCGTACAGCCATGCCGACCAGACCGCGGCAGAGGTGGCCGACGATATCGGGCAGGAGCTCGATCTGTCGCGGCTCGTCCAGGAGCTGCCGCCGATCGAGGACTTGCTCGAGAGCGCGGACGACGCGCCCATCATCCGCATGATCAACGCACTCCTCACGCAAGCCGTGCGCGAAGGGGCATCCGATATACATGTCGAGCCGTTCGAGCAGCATTGCGCGGTGCGTTTCCGCATCGACGGCGTGCTGCGCGACGTGATACGGCCGCATCGCATGCTGCATATACCGATGATCTCGCGCATCAAGATCATGGCGCAGCTCGATATCGCGGAAAAACGCCTGCCGCAGGACGGCCGCATCAGCGTGCGCATCGGCGGCAGGCCCATCGATGTGCGCGTGTCCACCGTGCCCGCAAGTCAGGGCGAGCGTGCCGTCCTGCGGCTGCTCGACAAGAACCCGGCGCGTCTTGCGCTCGACGTGCTGGGCATGGCGCCCGATACGCTCGCGCAGGTGGACAGCATGATCCGCCGGCCGCACGGCATTTTTCTCGTCACGGGGCCCACGGGATCGGGCAAGACGACCACGCTTTATGCGGCTCTGTCGCGTCTCAATGCGGCGGAGATCAACATCATGACGGTGGAGGATCCGGTCGAGTACGAGCTGTCGAACATCGGCCAGATCCAGGTCAACACCCGTATCGATCTCACGTTTGCGAGGGCGCTGCGATCGATTCTGCGTCAGGACCCGGATGTCATCATGATCGGCGAGATCCGTGACCTCGAGACCGCGCAGATCGCGGTGCAGGCGAGCCTTACCGGGCACCTGGTGCTGGCGACGTTGCACACGAACGATACGGCGAGCGCCGTCACGCGTCTGGTCGACATGGGGGTGGAGCCTTTTCTCCTCGCATCGAGCCTGATCGGCGTGCTGGCGCAGCGTCTGGTGCGCAGGCTGTGCGACGCATGCAAACAGCCGCATGCGCCCGACCCGGCCGAGCGCGCTGAGTTCGCCGGCATGCAGACACCTTCGACGCTGTATCGCGCGGTGGGCTGCCCAGCGTGCAGCCACACGGGCTACTCCGGTCGTATGGGCATTTACGAGCTGCTCCAAATCAGCGACCCGTTGCGCCGCATGATTCACGACAGGGCGTCCGACCAGGCGATACGCGAGCATGCGCGCGACGTCGCGCACGTGCGATTCCTTCGTGAGGACGGTCTGCGGTGGGTGGCTGCCGGGCACAGCATGCTCGAGGAAATCCTGCGCGCGACGCGCGATTAGCCGGCAGACCGTCATGGCCGCATTCAGCTATCGAGCGTTGGACACCACCGGCCGCGAAGTGCGCGGCGTGCTGGAGGCGGAGACCGGGCGGCTCGCGCGCGGCAAGCTGCGCGAGCAACAGCTCGCCCCGGTGGAGATCGTGCCCGTCAATCAGCGCCGCGACAATGGTCTGCGAGTAGGACGTCGCGGCATCCGGGCCTCCACGCTCAATCTGATGACGCGTCAGTGGGCAACATTGCTTGCCGCCGGATTGACGGTCGAGCAGTCGCTCACCGCGCTCATCGAGCAGACCGAAGACGAGCGTGCGCGCGACGTCATGGCCGGCGTGCGTGCCGACGTGCTGGGCGGGCATTCGCTCCATATGGCGCTCGCGGCTTATGGCGACGTCTTCCCGCCGATTTACCGGGCGCTGGTGAACGCGGGCGAGAAGTCGGGCGAGCTTTCCCTGCTATTGGTCCGTCTTGCCGACTACCTGGAGAAATCGCAGTCGAGCCGCCAGAAGGTTCTGCAGGCGATGCTCTATCCGGCGATCGTCGTGTGCGTCGCCGGCCTCGTGAGCGCGGGTCTCGTGGGCTACGTCGTGCCGCAGATCGTCGGCGTGTTCAGAAACAGCAACCAGGCGCTGCCTTTCCTCACGCAGTTGCTCATATTCGTGAGCGACGTGCTGCGCGAGGGCTGGCCATGGCTGCTTGCGCTCGTGATCGCCGCCGTCGCGCTCGCGCGGCGAGCGCTGCGCGTCGAAGCTGTGCGCTTGCGGTGGCACGCGCGGCTGCTGAAGCTCCCCGTGGCCGGACGGTTCTTGCGCACGCTCGACAGCGCTCGCTTCGCGAGCACCATGGCCATACTCGTCGGAAGCGGAGTGCCGCTGCTGACGGCGCTGGAAGCCGGGAAGGAAGTGATATCCAACGTGGTGTTGCGGCGCTCGGTAGGGCGCGCGATGGAGCTCGTGCGCGAGGGCCGGCCGCTCAATCGTGCGCTGGCGAGCGAGCGGCTCTTTCCGCCGCTGCTCATCCATCTCATCGCAAGCGGCGAGGCGAGCGGGACGTTGCCCGGGATGCTGTCGCGCGCGGCCGATCTGCAGCAGGCGGAATTCGACCAGCGCGCGGCCTTCGCGCTGTCACTGTTCGAGCCGCTGCTGATACTGGCGATGGGCGTCATGGTGCTCACGATCGTGCTCGCGATACTGATGCCCATCATTCAGGTGAACCTGTTATTGCATTGAGGAGACTCGTTTGAAACGCGCGCGCTTTGACCCGCAAGCCGGCTTTACCCTGATCGAGCTCATGGTCGTGGTCGCCATCCTCGGCATATTGGCCGCTCTCGTAGTGCCGAAGATCATGAGCCGACCGGATGAAGCACGGGTGGTCGCCGCGAGACAGGACATCGCGACGCTTGCACAGGCGCTCAAGCTCTACCGCCTCGACAACAGGCGTTATCCGACGACGGAGCAAGGGCTGCAGGCTCTGGTGAGCAAGCCCACCCTCGCGCCCGTACCCGAGAACTGGAAGGGCGGCGGCTACATCGAGAAGCTGCCGCTCGACCCGTGGTCCAAGCCGTACCAGTATCTCAACCCGGGGCTGCACGGCGAGATCGATATATTCAGCTTCGGTGCTGACGGCGTAGCGGGGGGGCAGGGTGTCGATGCGGACATCGGCAACTGGATGCTGTAGCCGTCGCTGCGCACACGGCGGCTTCACGCTCATCGAGCTCATCGTCGTGCTCGCGATACTGGGCGTCGTGTCCGCGCTCGTGACCCTCGCCACGGCGCCGGATCCGCGGCAGCAGGCGAACCACGAGGCGGCCCGGCTGCAGCTCGTGCTGGAGCTTGCGGCCCAGGAAGCACAGATGACCGGACGCCCCATCGCCTGGGTTGCCGAAGAGCGGGGTTACCGGTTTCTACAGGCCGACCTGGAACGCCGATGGCAGCCGGTCACGCAGGACACTTCGCTGCTGCCGCGCAGGCTTTCCGAAGGGATGCGCATCGAGAACGTCTACATCGAGGGACGGCGGCTGCCGCCGGGCGGCTGGCTCATCTTCGCTTCGACGGCGGCGCCTCTTTTCCGGGTCGAGGTGGAAGGCCCGCAAGGCGGATACGTACTCCGTGCGCGGCCGAATGGACGGGTGGATCTCATCACGCGGGGTGCCACATGACGGTCGGCGATCGAGCGTGTGGCTTCACGCTCGTCGAGGTGCTCGTTGCGCTCGCGGTGCTCTCTCTCGCGCTGATCGCGGCTTTACGTGCGAGCAGTATCGGCGTTGCCAACTCCGGGGAGATCAGGGACCGCCTGCTTGCCGGGTGGGTGGCGCAGAACCGGCTCGCCGAGCACCGCGCGCGCCGCGATTGGATGCCGGTGGGCGTATACCAGGGCGAGGCCATACAGGCCGGCAAGCAGTTTCGCTGGGAAGAAAAGGTGATCACCACTCAGAACACGCAATTTCTGCGGGTCGAGGTGCGGGTATTCGCCGCGGACCGGCCGGATCCGGCGTTGGGCATCATGAGCGGCTTTCTGGTGAAAGCGGCGCCGTAGGGGATGCGATTGCACACACGACTCCTCAGCGCGCACGCATCGTCGGGACGGGGCTTTACGCTCATCGAGCTGCTCGTCGCGATATTCCTGCTTGCGGTGCTGTCGGTGATGTCGTATCGCGGCTTCGAGGCGATGGCACGCGCCAACGATCATCTCGAGAAGGTCACCGATCGCTGGCAGGCGATCGCGCTGTTCTTCGAGCGCATCGGCACGGATATTTCGCAAGCGACCGATCGCGCGGTACGCGACGAAGCGGGGGCGAAGCTGCCGCAATTGTGGGGGCGGCCGCTGCTCGCGCCGGTGAGTACGGCGACGGAACTCGAATTCACGCGGAAATCGGCGCCGGGTGAGAACGATCTGCGGCTTGGGTACCGGCTGCGCGAACGGACGCTCGAATTGCTCGTCTGGCCCGTCCTCGACAGGACCCCGGTATCGCAGCCCCAGGTGCATCCGCTGCTCGAGAATGTGAGCGGCTGGCGGCTTTCGTATCTCGATTCCCGGGGGCGGTGGACAGATCGTTGGCCGGAAGGCACCGCCAGCGAAGCGCTGCCGAGAGCTGTTTCCATTGAGCTTGCGCTTGCGGGTGAGCCGCCGGTGCAACGCGTGTTTGCGCTGCCGTGAAGCCGGCGGCCGCAGCACGGCAGCGCGGCGCAGCGCTCATCATGGCGCTGCTCGTCGTTGCATTCGCGACGACCATCGCTGCTGCGATGCTCTGGCGGCATGACATGTGGCTGCGGCAGGTCGAAGGTCAGCGCGATCTCGGCCAGGCGAGGTGGATTACCACCGCAGCGATCGACTGGGCGCGCGCCGTGCTGGCGTACGACGCGCGCACGAGCAGCTTCGATTACGCAACGGAGCCATGGGCGACCAGGGTTCCGCCGACGAAGGTGGAAGAAGGCGAGGTCGCCGGTGCGATCACGGACGAAAGCGGCAAGTGGAATCTCAACAACGTCGTGCGTAGCGGCGCGATCAGCATGAGCGACATGGAGGTATTTTCGCGTCTGCTCGGCGCGCTGCAGATATCGCCTAGCCTTGCGGCTGCCCTCGGCGACTGGGTCGATGCCGATGATGAGGTGACGCCCGGCGGCGCCGAGGACGACTACTATCTGCGTCTCACGCCGCCCTACCGCACGGCCGGCCAGCCGCTCACCGACGTCGGCGACCTGCTGCGCGTTCGAGGCTTCGACCGGGGCATCGTCGAGCGCCTTCGTCCATATGTGACGGCGTTGCCTCGATACAATGCCGTCAACATCAATACCGCAAGCGCTCCGGTCCTTGCTGCACTGTTGCCGCAGCTTTCGCTGACGCAGGTGCGCCAGGTGATCGAGCAGCGTGATCGCATACCGCTGCGCAACGCGGGCGATCTCGCCACCTACTTGCCGCAAGGCGTCGTTCCCGTGAATCCGAGTGCCGTCGATACGCGCAGCAGTTTCTTTCTGGTGCGCGTGCATGCACGTTACCGGCGCGCAGGCACGGTTACCGAGGCATTGCTCGAACGATCGCGGCCGAATGAATGGCCCCGGATACTTTGGCAGAAATACGAATGACCACACTGCGATTGCGTATCGATACCGGGTGGCCCGCCCGGGCCACGAAGTGCGAATGGGCGCTGTACGACGCGAGCGGCAACCTCGCCGAGCGCGGAGCGAGCGAGCCGCAGCACTGGCCGCAGTCCGAGGCATGCGAGCTCGTGTTGAGCGCCGACCAGTGTCTTGCGGTTAAAGCGCAGTTGCCGAAAGGCGTAAGGCACGATGATGCGAACGTGATCGGCTATGCGATCGAGGAGCACCTCCTCGGCGACGTTCAGGACGAGCATGTCGTCGCGGGGGCGCGCGGTCCCGACGGCTGCACCGTCGTATGGGTGATCGCCAAAGCGCGCTTGAGCGCACTCATGATCGCGCTGAAACAGCTGGGCCGCACGCCGCGCCGCGCGTACAGCGAGCTCGAGCTCGCGCCTGTGGCCGACAGCGCATGGACGGTGGTGATGAACGGCGCAAAAGGATACGTCCGGTTGCCGATGCAGGCGGGGTTTTCCTTCGAAGCGACCGGTCGCGAGCCGCCGGCCGAACTCATTCTCGCGGTGCAGTCGGCGCGCGCCGCCGGCGAGCTTCCCGCAGTGATGGACGTGTATTGCACGCACGATGCGCCGTTCGATGCGGATGCATGGCATGCAATGCTCGGCGTGCAGGCAAGGCGTGCCGGCGACTACGCGTGGGCGACATGGTGTGCACGCGGGGCGATTAACCTGCTCGTGGGCGATTTCGCTCCTCCGCGATCGCGTTATGCCGCGTGGGCTCCCTTCAGACCCGCCTTCGTAACCGGCGCGGCCGCTCTCGTGCTCTACACGGTGTTCAGCCTGGGCGAATGGGCATGGCTTGCCCATCGCACCGATCAGCTGCGCGCCCAGACGCTGGAAATCTTTCGCGGCGCATTTCCGCAAGTGCAGACGATCGTCGATCCGGTGCTGCAGATGCAGCGCCTCTACGAGCCGCTCATGCGTGAGCGCGGCCGCATGGGGGAAAGCGATTTTCTGCCGCTGCTGGATGCAGTGTCGGATGCGCTCGGACCGTCGCTCCACTACCGCAGCTTGGGCTATGAGGACGGCAGACTCGAGTTCACGGTGATTCTGAAAGACGGCCGCGCGCCGGAGCGTCTGCGCGAGGCGCTCGCGCGGCGAGGTTTGCGACTCACGCTCCAGGACTCCCGGCAGACAGGGTCGGGCATCGAAACGTCGTTCAGCGTCCGGTTCGGCACATGACGCAATATTACGAACGCCTGCGTCATTTCTGGGCTTGCAGGCAGCCGCGCGAAAAAACATTTCTTATCACGCTTGCAGTCGTTGTCGCCCTTACGCTGTTCGCACAGCTTCTCTGGTCGAGCCACCAGGCGCGCAGCCGACTGAAGAAACAGCTTCCGCAATTGCAGCAGCACGTCGAAACGCTGCAGCGCAAGGCAGCCAATCTGCAGGCGCTCAAGGCCGAGGCCGCAGCGGCTGCGCCGGCCGACGGCAATGCGCTGCTCGCCATGGCCATGTCGGCGGCGGAGACGGCCGGGATACGGCAAATCGCGCCGCAGCTCAAGCTCGAGGGACCCCGGCGCCTGCGCGTGCGCGCGGCCGTGCCGTTCGACCGCTGGCTCGAGTGGACGGCGGCCTTGCAGCGGGACGGCCAGGTGCGGCTGGTGTCGTGCCAGGTTCGTGCAGGTCCGACACAAGGGATTGCAGACATCGACGCGCTGTTTGCATTGCCCGATCCCTTCTGAGGCTGCCATGCGGGGCATTCTTCTCGACGCGGCATGCCGATCGGGCGTCACAAAGGACACATGAAACGGTGGCTCTTTCTGGGTGCCGCCTTCACGCTGTTCGCGATTGCGGCACAGTTCCCCGCCTCGTCGCTGGCACCCGCCGTCGCGCGTGCGACCAACGAACGCTGGCGTCTCGCTGGAACCGAAGGCACGGTATGGCGGGGCCGGGCGGTGCTTTATACATACGATCGGACGAGCGGCTACTGGTCTCCGGCGCGCGGTGTGACGTGGCATGTGCTGTGGCACCGGCTCGCGAGCGGCGTCGTCGCCGCGCAGCTTCAGTTCGACGATGGCGGCAGAGCGCAGCTTGTTGCCGGCGCCGATGGGTGGTCGCTAGCCGACGTCGAGGCGAGCTTTCCCGCGGCGCCGCTTGCCGTACTGCTGCCGAGCACCATCGGCGACTACGGATGGGCCGGCACCGTCATCGCCCGCGGCACGGCGTTTCGTTGCAACTGGCGCTGGCCGCTCTGCACCGGACAGTTCGATCTCGCCTGGAGCGGCGCTGCGACCGCGCAGATTCCCGGGCCTGCCCTGGGCGACTACAGCGTACGCGTGATCGGCGAGGGTGATGCTTTGCGGTTCACTGTCGGCACGGTGCGCGGGCGCCTGCATCTCGTTGGCGCGGGAGAAGTTTCCGGCGGCCGCTTGCGCTTCACCGGGGAAGCGCGGGCGAATGCGAACGACGATGTCCGGCTCGAGAGCCTGCTACGGATCGTGGGCCGCCCGGGTGCCGGTCCGGGACGCTATCTCATCGAATACGGCGACGGATCGAGCGCCCGCTAGAGCCTGCGTCCGATTGGCGATTCAAGGATGGACGGGGCGCCAGCCACTCCAGCCCATCGCGACAAGCCACTCCATCAGGCGCCTTGACTGTGCGATGCGCAGCCGGGACAATGATAACCATTCCTATTTGCGTTATGCCGATAATGCCCACGACAAGCAATACGCTCGGCGCCCTGCGTCCTGGCGATAGCGCCACCGTCATCGCCCTGGACGTAAGCGAAGATCTTTACCATCGCCTCGCCGGGCTCGGTGTGCGTGTCGGCAAAACGGTGCGGCTGCTGCGCCGCGGCCGGTTCTCGGGGCCGCTGCACATCCGGATTGGGACTACCGATCTCATGCTGCGGGCATGCGAGGCCCGCGCCATCCGCGTCCGCCCGCACGCGTCGTAGCGGCCAGGCAGCGCCATGAAACGCGTTGCGCTGGTCGGCATGCCCAATACGGGCAAATCCACGCTGTTCAACCGCCTGACCGGCGCCCACGCCCGGGTCGGCAACTGGCCCGGCATCACCGTCGATCTGCTTGCTGCAAAAATTCTGCTGGGCGACAGCATGGTCGAGCTCGTCGATCTGCCCGGCGTCTACGATTTGCGCGGCTACTCCGATGACGAGGCCGTCGTCGTCGATTTCCTCCGGCATAACACGGTCGACCTCGCGGTGGTGGTGCTCAACGCGGCTCAAATCGAGCGGCAGTTGCACTTGCTGGCGCAGCTCGAGCGGCATCGCGTCCCGCTGCTCGCGGTGCTCAACATGGCCGACGAGGCCAAAGCGCTCGGCATCACGATCGATGTGCGGCGCCTGCAGGAGCGCCTCGGTGTGCCGGTCTGTCTTTTGTCCGCGAAATACGGGCAGGGGATGGAAGCGTTGCGTGGTGAGATGACGGATGCGCTGCGCCATGCGACCGCTGCTTCCGCAGCTCGACGAGCGCCGCTCGACGATCAAGCCATAGACGCGGCGCTGCAGGATACAGTGTTCGTTCCCGCGCAGGCGTCGCACACATTGACCGAGAAACTGGACCGGGTACTGCTCCATCCCTGGTTCGGCCTGCCGATCTTCTTCGCGGTGATGTTCCTGCTGTTCCAGTTCGTCTTCGCCGTAGGCAAGCCGCTGCAGGACGGGCTGGGCGCGGTATTCAATGCGCTGCGCACCGGTGCGCTCGAGCCGCTGCTCGCGTTTCTGCCCGACGCCGCGAAAGGGCTGCTTCTCGACGGCATCTACAACGGGCTTACCACCGTCGCAAGCTTCGTTCCGCTCATCATTCTCTTCTTCATCTGCATGGCGATCGTCGAAGACACGGGCTATCTGTCCCGCGCGGCGTTTCTCATGGATGCGCTGATGTCGCGGTTCGGGCTGGATGGAAGAAGCTTCGTGATGGTGCTCATGGGCTTCGGCTGCAACGTGCCCGCGCTCATGGGCACGCGCGTGATGCGATCGCGGGGCCTGCGGCTGCTTACCATGCTCGCCATACCGATGTCGTTGTGCTCCGCAAGACTGCAGGTGTTCGTCTTCTTCATCGCGGCGTTGTTCTCGGCGCGCAGCGGGCCTATCGCGCTTTTCTCGCTGTACGTCCTGAGCATTGCTGCGGTCATGCTCACCTCGCTGCTCTTCAAGGGGCGGTACGCCAACAACGACAGTTTCGTGCTCGAAATGCCGCCGTATCGGTTCCCGACGTTACGTCAGATCGTTCTGCGCGGCTGGCACGAGCTGCGGCATTTTCTGCGGCGGGCCACGCGCTTCATCGTCGCAGGCGTGGTGCTGGTCTGGGTGTTGACGCATTTTCCGACCAGCGCCGCGCCGGGAAGCTCGGACACCTGGGCAGGGCAGATCGGGCTGTTCCTCAATCCCGTTCTGAGTCCTCTCGGCATCGATCCGCAGCTCACCATCGCACTCATTTTCGGTTTCGTGGCGAAGGAGATCGTCATCGGATCGCTCGCTGTGATCTATGCGCGGGAAGGCACGGCGCTCATTTCGGCGATCGCAAGCCAGATCACATGGGTGCAGGCGTACAGTTTCATGATCTTCACGCTGCTCTACACGCCGTGTCTCTCCACGATAGCGACGATCCGGCAGGAAGCTCGTAGCGTCTCCTTCACCGTGCTCGCACTCGTCTGGCCGCTGACCCTCGCGTGGCTGGCGAGCTTCGCCTTCTACCAGCTCGCACGCGCCGTCTGATCCGACCCTCGCACGGCGGTCGTCTCGAGCAGACGGCGCCTTGCGCGATTGCGTTCACCGCCCACGCCGTCGACGTTGCCGTTGACTTGCATCGACGCCTCGTCGACTATACCCGCGTAGCATTCATTTCGGCCCCGTCCCGAAGCGTTCCCACGGAGGCAGCCATGAGCCATCTTACCGCCGCTCAGCTCGAGCATTTTGCGAAGGTGCTGCAGGACCGCGAACGGGTGTTGCGGGAAGGGATACGCGCGCAGCTGCTGCGCTCCGAGCAGCAGCATCACGTCGATCTGGCCGGCATCGTGCACGACGAGGCGGACGACGCGGTGGCCAACATGCTCGCCGATCTCGATCTGGCGGCGATACACCGGGACGTCCAGGAGCTGCGCGAGGTGCAGTCAGCGATCACGCGCCTGAAAGTCAACGCGTACGGTGCCTGCATCATGTGCGGCACCGACATCGCGTACGAGCGTCTTGCGGCCCAGCCCGCCGCACGGCGGTGCGTGCAATGCGAGAGCAAGCGCGAAAGGACGTACGCGCACGAGGAGTCGCCGAAGCTTTAGGGCGCCATGCCTGTACACAACACCGACATTGCGGCCGTTTTCACCGAGATCGCCGACCTGCTCGAAATCGAAGGGGGCAATCCGTTCCGCGTGCGCGCTTATCGCAACGCGGCGCGCATGGTGGGCGAGCTGCCGAGCGAGGTCGCGGCCGTACTCGAGCGGGGAGAGGAGCTTCCCAAGCTTCCCGGCATAGGCGCCGATCTCGCCGACAAAGTGAAGGAAATCGCGACCACGGGCAGCTGCAAGCTGCTCCAGCAGTTGCACCGGGAGCTGCCGCCGGCGATCACACGATTGCTCGCCATACCGGGGCTCGGACCCAAACGGGTGCGCGCTCTGCACGACACGCTGCATGTCCATACGGCGGAGGACTTGGAGAGCGCTGCGCGTGCCGGCCGCATCCGCGCGATCCCGGGTTTCGGAGAAAAAACCGAGCTCTACATCCTCGAAGCGCTGGAGAAGAAGAGCGGTGTGGCGCGCCGCTGGAAGCTCGCGACGGCGGCTCAGTACGCAAACCCGCTCGTCGCACGGCTCAAAGCGGTGAAGGGCGTGCGCGAGGCGGTCGCGGCGGGGAGCTATCGCCGGGCGCGCGATACCGTCGGCGATCTCGACATCCTGGTAACCGCAGACGCGCACGCGGGCGTGATGGCCGCATTCTGCAGCTACGACGAAGTGCACAGTGTCCCGGCCCGCGGCGAAACGCGCTGCACGGTCGCTTTGAAGTGCGGGTTGCAGGTGGACCTGCGGCTCGTCGCGACCGAATGCTATGGCGCCGCGTTGCATTACTTCACCGGATCGAAGCCGCACAACATCGCAATTCGCCGCATGGGACAGGAGCGCGGGCTGAAAATCAACGAGTACGGCGTTTTCCGCGGCACGCGTCGCATTGCCGGGGAGACGGAGGCGTCCGTCTTCGAAGCCGTCGGGTTGCCTTACATACCGCCGGAGCTGCGCGAGGACCGGGGAGAAATCGAAGCGGCACGTACCGGGCGCTTGCCACACCTGCTCGAGCGCGCGCAGCTGAAGGGCGACCTGCACGTGCATAC
>JBLNBW010000145.1:0-11586 GCA_050260255.1 Rhodospirillaceae bacterium
GAGATCGAACAAGCTGTGCAGCACGCGGCTTTCCGCGCCATACGAGGCGCCGAGCACGATGCTCGGATAGAACGCGGCGTTCGCTATGCCGACCTGCGCGTTCGCCGCAGCCATGGCGCGCTCCGCGGCGGCCACGTCGGGGCGACGCTCGAGCACGTCCGAAGGCACGCCTATCGGTACGGCGGGCGGTGCGGGCCTGCGCACGTCCGGCGCGAGCGAGAACTGCGGTGCCGGCACGCCGGTGAGTGTCGCCAGCGCATGTTCGAACTGCGCGCGCGTCCGCTTCAGCACATCGACTTGCGCGAGTGTGCTGTCGAGCAGCGCCTGCTGTTGCGCAACGTCCAGGCCCGAGGCGACGCCCAGATCATGCCGCGCGGTGGCAAGGCCCAGCACACGCCGCTGCAGCTCTATCGAACGCGTGAGCACGTCGAGCTCGATGTCGATGGCCCGCGCGTTGAAGTAGGCGGTTGCGACATCGGCCGTGAGCAGCAGGCGCACGTTTTCGAAATCCGCCGCCGACTGCTCCGCGGTCGCCACCGCCGCTTCTATCGTCCGCTGCACGCGCCCCGAGAAGTCCGCTTCGTAACTCGCGTTGAGCAGCGCGACGTAATCGTTCTGCGTCGTCGAGAATTGCGGCTGGCGCGGGTTGGTGAGCGGCCGGTTGGCGGACAGCGCCTGGCGCGTATCGCGCAGGTTGAGATTGAGCTGCGGATAGAGCGCAGCGCTCGCCGCATTGAGCTGCGAGCGGGCCTGCGTAAGCCGGGCGTTCGCGAGCGCAAGCGTCGGGCTGCCGGTGAGCGCCTGCTGGATCAGGGCGTCGAGCTGCGCGTCGACGAATGCATGCCACCACGGCCCTTTGGGCGCCGCATCGTTCGGCGTGCCCACGCGCCACGGCGCTTCCACTTGCCAGGCGACCGGCATGTCGAGCGCCGGCTTGCGGTACTCCGGTCCCCCTGCGCACGCCGCAACGAAAGCCATGCCGGTCGCGGCAACGATCAACCGGCGTGCCGTCATTGTGTCGCTTTCGCCGAGGCGGTCGCGGCAGGCGCGATGGCGACGACGTCGCCGTCGCTCAGGGCATCGGGCGGATGCATCACGATGCGGTCGGCCGGCTGCAGTCCGTCGAGCACTTCTATCGTGTCGCCGTAGTTGCGCCCGAGCTTCACGGCGCGCAGCTGCACCTTGCCGTCGTCGTTCACCACCGCCACGCGCGTGCCGTCGCTGCGGAACATGAGCGTGTTGGTCGAGATGGTCATGGCCTTGCTTGCTTCGAGCGGCAGCTCGACCTGCACGTAGGCGCCGGGCAGCAGGCGGCCTTCGCGGTTGGGCAGGACGACCTCCACCTGCATGGTTCGCGTCTGGGTATCGATAGAGCCGGACGTACGCGCCACTTCGCCGCGGAATTTCTCGCCGCGCAGCTCGGATTGCGTGACCGTCACCTTCTGCCCCGCCTTCACGAGCTGCGAGTACGCCTGCGGCACGTTCACGTAGACTCGCAGCGGATCGGTCTGCGACAGCAGGAAGAGCGCGCGACCCGCGCCGCCGCCGGCGTCGATGAGATCACCCACATCCACGTTACGCCGCGTGACGATGCCCGAGAACGGCGCCACGACGCGCTTGAATCCGGTGAGCTCCTGCAGCCGACGGACGTTCGCCTCTGCGGCGGCGACGTTCGCCTGCGCCTGGGCGTACGCGCTGCGCTTCTCGTCGAGCTCCTGCTGCGACACCGCGTCCTTCTTGCGCAGCGCCTCCCAGCGTTCGACGGTGCTCTTCGCGAGCGCCATGCTGGAGGCCGCCTGCTCGCGCGCCGCCATCGCCTGCGTGAGCTGCTGATCGAGCTCGGGACTTTCGATCTCGGCCAGCACTTCGCCCTGCTGCACGCGGCTGCCGATGTCCTTGTACCACTTGCGCAGATAGCCGCTTGCGCGCGCGGCTATCGGCGACTGCACATAGCCCTGCAGCGTGCCGGGCAGGGCTACCGTCTGCCCTTCCTGGCCGATCTTCGGATGGGTGATCTTCACGTACTGCTTGGCGAGCTCGACGCTGCCCGCCTCGAGCGCACGCGCGCTGGAGATACGGCTCATGACCGTCCGGCCGGCGCCGGCAGCGAGCAGCACGATCACCACCACGGCTGCGATCTTCGCACGGCGCACGATCTGCCGCCGCTTCAAGAGCTCGGCATCGCCCGTATCGAGCGCATGCATGCCGAGCGCGGAATGTCTTTCCTGGGACATCGATCAATTCTCCTGGTGCGCAGCGCCGACCGCTTGCCGACCCGATTCCCGGGCCGCGCGCCGCTGGTCGAGGCGCCGGTGTATCCCCGCGTACACCACGGGCACGAACAACAACGTCGAAACGGTGGCGAAGATCAACCCGCCGATCACCGCACGGCCGAGCGGCGCATTCTGCTCGGCGCCTTCGCCTATGCCGAGGGCCATGGGGATCATGCCGATGATCATGGCGAGCGCGGTCATCAGCACCGGCCGTATGCGCGTTGCGCCGGCTTCCAGCGCGGCCGACAGCGCCGGCACGCCTTCGAGCTGGCGATCACGTGCGAACGCGACGAGCAGTATGCTGTTCGCGGTTGCCACACCCATGGTCATGATCGCCCCGGTGAGCGCCGGCACGCTGAGGGTCGTGCCGGTGATGAAGAGCATCCATGCGATGCCTGCGAGCGCCGCCGGCAGCGCCGCAATGATGATGGCCGCGTCTATCCACGACTGGAAATTCACCACGACGAGCAGATACACCAGCACGATCGCCATCGCGAGCCCTATGCCGAGGCCCATGAACGACGAATTCATCGTCTCCACCTGCCCGCGCATCGTGACGGTGCTGCCGCGCGGGAGCTTCGCCTGGATCTCGTCGACCTTCTCCTGGACGCGGCTCGCCACGCTCGCAAGATCGGTGCCCTGCACGCTCACGTACACGTCGACGGCCGGCATGATGTTGTAGCGGGACACGACGGCAAGGCTGCGTCCGGGGCGCGCTTCGACCAGATTGCCCAGCAGCTGGCTGGTGCTGCCCGCCGTGGCAGGCGTGCCGACCGGAATGTTGAGCAGGGCGTCGAGCGAGTCGACGCGGTACTGGGGCGTCTGGACCGCGATCTGGTACACCACGCCGTTCTGCGGATTGAGCCAGAACGCCGGCGCGGTCTGAAAGCTGCCCGAGAGCGAGACCAACACGTTCTGCCCGACGTTGAACGCCGTGAGGCCCACCTGCTGCAGCCGCGTGCGATCCATTTCCAGGTCCACCGCCGGATTGTCGAGGCGCTGATGCACGTGCACGTCCACCGCGCCGGGAATCTGGCGTATCGACTTGGCGATCTCCGCGGCGAGCTCGGCGTTCTTCGTGAGGTTGGGGCCGCGGAACTGCACGTCGATCGCGGCAGGCAGGCCGAAGTTCAAGATCTGCGTGACGATGTCCGCCGGCTGAAAGAAAAACTCGACGCCGGGAAAGCGCTTCGGAAGCTCGGTACGCAGCAGGGTGACGTACTCTTCCGTCGGCCGATGCCCTTCCCGCAGCGACATGAGAATTTCGCCGTCCAGCATGCCGAAGGTGCCCGCGTTGCTGTACGACAGATTGATGCCGCTGTTGGGCACGCCGAGGTTATCGAGCACCGTCTCGAGCTCGCTGCGCGGTATCAGCTCGCGTATCGCCGCTTCCACCGCATCGGCGATGCGCGCCGTCTCCTCGATCCGCGTTCCGGTCGGTGCCCGGATGTGGAGGCGGATCTGCCCCGCGTCCACGCTCGGGAAGAAATCCCGTCCGAGTATCGGGTAGAGCAGGCACGAGAGCACGCAGAAGCCGAGGAAGAGAAAGGCAAAGGCTCTGCGCTTTGCCAGCATCGCGGAGAGCGTCAGCGTGTACGCGCGGCGCACGCGCTCGAACTGCTGATCGAAGCTGCGGTACAGGCGCTGCAGCAGGCTTGGCTTCGCCGCGTCCGACGCATGGCCGCTTTTCATGAGCAGCATGCACAGCGTCGGCACCAGCGTTCGCGACAGGATGTACGACGCGGCCATCGCGAACACCACCGCTTCGGCCATCGGCACGAACAGGAAGCGCGCAACGCCGGACAGGAAGAACATCGGCACGAAGACGATGCAGATGCACAGCGTGGACACGAAGGCCGGCACGCCGATCTCGCCCGCGCCCACGAGTATCGCCTCCGTGAGCGGCGTCCCGGCGTGAAGATGGCGCTCGATGTTCTCTATGGTCACGATCGCCTGGTCGACCAGGATACCGACCGAGAGCGCCAGCCCGCCGAGGGTCATGATGTTGAGCGTCTCGCCGAGCGCGAACAGTGCAAGAATCGAGGCGAGAACCGAGAGCGGTATCGTGAGCGCGATGATGAACGTGCTGCGCCAGTTGCCGAGGAACAGCAGGACCATGAGCGCGGTGAGCACCGCCGCGATCAGCGCCTCGATCACGACGCCGCTCACGGCCGCCTTGACGAACACCGACTGGTCGAACAGCGAGCTCACCTTGATGTCTTCCGGCAGTATCTGGGTCGCGCGCGGCAGGAGGTCCTTCACGTTCTGCACGATGTCGAGCGTCGACACGCCGGCATTCTTCAAGATCGACAGCAGCACGCCGCGCTCGCCGTCCTGGCGCACGATGTTGGTCTGCGGCGAAAAGCCGTCACGCACGGATGCGACGTCGCGCAGGTACGTCGTCGCGCCCGCACTCGTGCGCACCGGCAGGTCGCTCAAGCCGCTGATCGCGTCCGGCGAGGCGTTCATGCGCACGCTGTATTCCGTCGGCCCGAATTTCGCCGTGCCGGACGGCAGGATCAGGTTCTGGCTGTTCACGGCGGCGACGACGTCGGCCGGCGCCAGCCCGCGCGCCTGCAGCGCCTGGATGTCGAGATCGACCGAGATCACGCGAATCTTGCCGCCGTACGGAAACGGCACCGCCACGCCGGGTATCGTCACGAGCTGCGGACGTAGCTGATTCACCGCCGCATCGAACACCGACTGCTCGGGACGCGTCGGACTGGAGAGCGCGAGCTGTATGACGGGAATCGAGGACGCGGAGTACTTGATGACGAGCGGCGGTGTGATGCCCGGCGGAAGCTGCCGCACCTGCGTTTGCATCGCCGCGACCACCTGCGCCAGCGCGGTTTGTATGTTGGCGCTCGGCTGAAAGAACACCTTGATGACGGTGATGCCGGCAAGCGACGTCGATTCGATGTGCTCGATGTCGCTCACCGTCGTGGTGAGCCCGCGCTCGCTCTGCCCGGCGATGCGCTGCCCCATTTCCTGCGCGGGCAGCCCGTTGTACGTCCAGATGATGCTCACCACCGGGATGTTGATCTCCGGGAAGATATCGGTCGCCATGTTGCGCAGCACGAATGGCGTGGCGAGCACGATGAGGAGCGCCATGACGATGAACGTGTACGGCCGCGACAGCGCGAGCCGGACCACGGGCGGCGCCGAAACGCCTTTCGGAGCGGTGGGGTGCATGGTCGGGCGATTGTATCGGAGAAGGCTTACACAACCTTACGGAAGACCATAATGTGGTGCCACCATTCGGCTCGTGACGCCCCGTCAGGCGGACGCTCAGTCGCCGCCGGATTCCATCATGCGCGAGGGGCTGACGCGCGCGGCGAGGGGTCGCCGGGCCGGTGTGCTATCCTTGCATCTCCTGCCGTTTCCCGAGTTGCCCTCCGAGGTTCCTATGCGTATGGAAGTCCACGTTCACGGCTCTGCATTCCTGTGCAAAGGCGTCCGCCTGGCGCAAGCCGAGCAGGCCTTGCGGCCCTGGCTCGACTACCTCGACGTCGATCACATCGCCGATGCGCACAGCCTGGAGCGCGAGGAGCCGGGCATCAGCTTCGACACGCGCGAGCGCGTGATCAACATCTGCTGGACGGGCGAAGTGGGCCGCAGCTTCCACAGCCGCCTCACCGAGGCGCTGCACAATCTCGGGCCGCTCACCGAGTACGCCTCCGAGATCGAGGTGACCTACTATCCGGACCATGGCGACGATGAGTTCTACCAGATGTTCATCGGGCCCACGCCCGAGGCGATCCATGAGTTCCGCCGCCAGTGCGTGGTGGAGGACGTGACCAATCTCCTGACGCGCCACATCGGCAAAGCCGAGGTGGACCAGGTGGCGGCGCTCATCAACGATCTCTTCGAGAAGGGCGCTGCGCTGCAGCCTGCCACGCCGGACAGCAACGTCACTTCGACCGTGATCCCGCTGCACCCGAGAAACAAGCATCTGCACTAGCCGATGACCGACAAATAAAAAAGGGCTGCCGAGGCAGCCCTTTTTTTGAGGGGGTGTAGTCTCCCCGCCATCGTCCGCGCTGTCACGCCCGCTGCAACGGCTTCGTCTCCTTCAGCGCGGCCAGAACCTTCTCCTTCGTAAACGGCACGCTGCGCAGCCGGATGCCGACCGCGTCATACACCGCGTTGGAGATCGCAGCAGGCACCACGGTCGCCGACATCTCACCCGCACCCCATGGCGTCTGATCCGGACGGTTGATGAGCTCGACGTGAATGTCGGGCACGTCCGGGAAACGCAGTATGGGATAGGAATTCCAGTCGACGCTGGTGACGCGCGAGCGGTCGAAGCGCACTTCCTCCATCAGCGTGCGGCTGATCGTCTGCACGATGCCGCCTTCGATCTGGTTGATCGCGCCGTCCGGATTGATCACCTGGCCGCAGTCGTGGCTGCACCAGACGTCGGTCACGCGGATCTTGCCCGTGCGCTTGTTCACTTCCACGTCGGCGATCAGGCCAACGTAGGTGATGGCGTTGTTGTACTTCACGTACGCCAGGCCGCGGCCGCGGGCGATGTCGCCCTTGCCTTGCGGCACGCTGTGCGCCGGCCGGCTTTCCCAATTGGCCATGCGCGCGACCGTCGCAAGCACCGTCTGGCCGCGTGCATCGGGAAGATACTTGAGACGGAAATGCAGCGGATCGGCGCCGGCGGCCGCGGCCAGCTCGTCCATGAACGACTCGTTCGCAAAGGTGTTCTGCATGCGGCCCGGCGTGCGCAGGTGCGCCGTGCGCAGGCCGTTGTTGTTCACGCGGCGCACTTCGGTGTGCGCGTTCGCAAACGAGTACGGCGATGCCGCATTGTTCTCGAGATTGCCGGTGTAGTGCCCTTTGCGCGGCACGCCGGACGACACGGCGGCGAGCAGCGGAAAGTCGTCCAGCGTCCCTTCGCGATGCGCGATGATGAACTGCGAGCGCCACGCGGAAACATTGCCCGATGCATCGAGGCCGGCTTCGAAATCGACGACGGTGGGCGGGCTTTTCGGGTCCCACCCGAGCTCGTCCTCGCGCATCCATTGCACGCGCACCGGCGTGCCGGCGAGCATGGAAACGAGCGCCGCATCTGCCGTGCAGTCTTCATGTCCGTTGCGGCCGTAGCAGCCCGAGCCGTCGAGATACATGAGATGCACCTTGTCCTTCGCCACCCCGAGCACGCTGGCGACTTCACTTTGCAGCGAGTGGGTCGCCTGCGACGGCGACCAGATGGTGCAGGCGTCGTTGCGGAAGTCGGCCACCGCGCACGCCGGGCCCATCGATGCGTGAGAGTGGATCGCGAACTCGTACGTCGCCTTCAGCTTTTTCGGCGCCTGACCGAGCGCTTTCTGCACGTCGCCGGTATTGGTCGGCGTTTGGCTCATCGCCACCGGCAGCTTGCGCCATTCTTCGTACACGCGCTTTTCGTCGGGCAGGCCTTCCCACGCCGACCAGTTCACTTTCAATTTCCGCGCGGCCTGCACCGCGCTCCACTCGTCCTTCGCGACGACGGCGAGGAAGTCCTGCTTGCGCACCACCTTCACGAAGCCGGGAATGTCGCGCACCGACGATTCATCGTAGCTCTGCAGCTTGCTCCCTATCGCCGCGGGACGAATGACGCGCGCATGGAGCATGCCGGGCACACGGAAATCGTGGATGTACGTGTGCTCGCCGGTAAGCTTGGCGGGAATGTCCACGCGCGGGATCGATTTGCCGACGAGCTTGTGCTCCTTCGGGTCCTTCAGCGTGATTTTGGGATCGACCTTCATGTCGAGCCGGCCGTTGCCCACGAGCTCGGCGTAGCTCACGCGCTTGCCGCCGCTGCGCGCCGTCACGACGCCGTCCTGCACGATGAGATCCGCAGGCGAGGCGCCAAGCTGCTGCGCGGCCTTCGTCACCAGCGCCTTGCGCGCGGTCGCCGCGGCCTGGCGCAGCTGCCCGCCGCCGACCGGTATGGTGAGGCTGCCCGCCGTCTGGCCCTGATCGATGGTGGTCGCCGTGTCGCCCATCACCATTTCGATTTTCGAGAACGGCACGTCGAGCTCTTCGGCGACCATTTGCGCCAGCGCCGTCCGCGTGCCCGTGCCGAGATCCACCTTGCCGCTGTAGACCGTGATCGTGCCGTCCTTGCCGACCGCCAGCCAGGCATCGACGTCCGTCTTGTTCATGCTCTTCACCGGCGTGCCGGTGACTGTTGCCGCTTGCGCGATGGCGCCGCTGAATGAGAAGCCGACAACGAGCGCTCCGCCCTGCTTCAGAAAATCTCTGCGGTTCATGTCGGTCTCCTCACGCCATCGATTTCGCGGCGCGCTTCACCGCGCGCACAATGCGCACGTGGGTGCCGCACCGGCACAGGTTGCCTGCGAGCGCGCGCTTGATGTCGGCGTCGCTCGGGTTCTTGTTCTTCGCGAGGAATGCGGCGCTCGTCATCACCATGCCGTTGATGCAGTAACCGCATTGGGCGGCCTGCTCGTCGATGAATGCCTGTTGCACCGGATGGGGCTTCGCGCTCGTGCCGAGGCCTTCGAGTGTCGTCACCGCGCGCGTGCCGACCTTGGAGACCGGAATGACGCACGAGCGGGTCGCAACGCCGTCGAGCATGACCGTGCACGCGCCGCACTGGCCGAGCCCGCAGCCGAACTTCGGCCCGTGCAATTCCAGCTTGTCGCGCAGCACGTATAACAACGGGGTATCGGACTCGGCGTCGACGTTCTGCGTCTTGCCGTTCACGCTGAGGGTGAATTTCGCCATGGTTCCTCTCTCCTTGGTCGATCGTAGGGGCGCGTCACCGCGCGGTCGCACCGGCACTGGGCCGTGACTCGGCCTCTCTTTAGCCGGGTGCGTATCGTAGCGAATTTCGGGAACGATTCACAGGCGTACGCTATCGCACGCCGAGCGCCGCAGGCAGATCCGCGATGCTGGGAATGAGGTGCGTGTGCGGCTCGCGTTCGAGCTGCTCGCGTCGGTGGGCGCCGGACAGCACGCCGATGTTGTAGCGCACGCCCGCGTTCCGCCCCGCACGAAGATCCAGGATGGTATCGCCCACGGCGGCCACCCGCGCCGGATCGCTGATCCCGGTCGCCGTCATGCACGCGCGTATCAGGTCCGGCGCCGGACGGCCCTGCGCCACTTCGTCGCCGCACACCACCGCGTCGACGAAACCGTCATGCCAGCCGAGTGCAGTCAAAAGCAGCTCGGTGGTGTCGCGGTCGAAGCCGGTGTTGAGCGCGATCTTCATTCTCCGACCGCGTAGGAGACGCAGTGTCTCCGCTGCGCCGGGGACGGCGCGCACGCCTGCGCCGAAGACGCGTTCGAGCTGCGCACGAAACGAGCGATACACGCGCTCGGTCCGTTCGACTCGATCCGCGGTTACCGGCAGAAGCTCGGAGATCGCCTGCCGCTTCGACGCGCCGCGCAGCTTGTCGATCGCATCGGGCTTTATCTCGACGCCGTGCTCGGCAAGCGCGGCCGTGAACGCTGCCGGCACCTGGCCTTCGTCGAGCACCGTGGTGCCCGCCATGTCGCAGACCACGAGATCCACCGCGCGGAGGTCGTTATTCATTCGCTTTCCGTAAGAGCAGCACTTGAAGCTCGAAACAGAAAGTTACCCGACAAAGGCGCAAGGGAACAACACTTCGACGGCAACATGCCGCTTTGCCTGGGTGCGGCGTGCTCCACGCGGTGCCGGCCGCCGCGTTTGTGCTCGAGCTTGGTCCGGCCTCTAGGCGGCCTTCATCAACTCATCGAAATGTATCGGCAGGTCGCGCACCCGCTTGCCGGTGGCATGGTAGATGGCATTGGCGATCGCCGCCGGGATGCCGGTGATGCCGATCTCGCCGATGCCGCGCGCACCGACGGGATTGAAGGCCGTGTCGTTCTCGTCGATGAAGGTGACGTCTATCGTGCCGATGTCGGCGTTCACCGGTACGTGATATTCTGTGAGATTGGCGTTGGCGATGCGGCCGTTGCGCGCGTCCATCAGAGTCTCTTCCATGAGCGCCATGCTGACGCCCCACACCAGGCCGCCGATCAGCTGACTGCGGGCGAGCTTTTCGTTCATCACGCGCCCGACACTGTAAGAGCCGACGATGCGCGGCACGGTAATCCGACCGAGCTCTTCATCGACGCGTACTTCGGTGAACACCGCGCCGAAGGAGCGCGTGCCGAGCGCCTTCGCTTTTTCGTCTTCCTTCGCACTCGCCTGCCCTTCGACGGGCTCGCCGCCGCTGCGCGCAATCACCGCGGCATACGGCTCACGGCGCGCGCGATCGTTGCGCAGCATGAGCCAGCCGTTGTCCGCAACGACGTCTTCGGCGCGTGCGCCCGACAGCGCGGAGCCGGGCGATGCCACCGCCGCGGCAATCAGCTTGCCGAGCGCCGCCTCGCACGCGGCCTTGACGGCCGGGGCGACGCTCACGACTGTCGTCGATCCGCCCGACACGCCGGCCGGCGGCATCAGCGTGTCGCCGAGCTCGAAGCGCACCTGGTTCACGGGCAGCGCCAGCGCGTCCGCTGCGGTCTGCGTCATCACGGTATAGGTGCCGGTGCCGAGGTCCTGCGTGCCGGAGCGCACCTGCGCCGTGCCGTCGGCGAGAATGCGCGCCACCGCGCTCGCCTCACGCTGGTGCGCAGGATACGTCGCAGTGGCCATGCCCCATCCGATGAGCAGATGACCGTCCTTCATCGAGCGCGGCTGCGGAGTCCGCCTGGCCCAGCCGAAGCGCTGCGCGCCCTCGGCGTACGCTTCGCGGAGCTTCTTGCTCGACCAGGGCTTCTTCTCTCCAGGCTGCGTGTCCGCGTAGTTGCGCAGCCGCAGCTCGAGCGGGTCGATGCCGATCCGATACGCGAGCTCGTCCATCGCCGACTCGAGCGCGAACGTGCCGGTCGACTCCCCGGGCGCGCGCTGGAACGTCGGCACACCGACGTTGAGCGGCACGAGGCGATGCGAGGTGGCGAGATTGTCGCAGGCGTAGAGCTCGCGCGTCGGACTCGCGCACGGCTCCGCGAAATCCTCCATCACCGAAGTGTGCGACACGACGTCGTGGCGCACGGCCTGCAGACGGCCATCCTGTGTGGCGCCGAGCGCAATGCGCTGTTCGGTGCACGGCCGGCCACCGACCGGGCCGAACATCTGCGGGCGCGCCAGCACGAGCTTGACCGGCCTTCCGACGCGCTGCGCGGCCATCGCCGCGAGCACCACATGCGACCACGTCGACCCTTTGCACCCGAAACCGCCGCCGGTGAACGGACACACCACGCGCACCTTGTCCGGTTGGATGCCGAGCGTCTTCGATACCGTCTCGCGCACGCCGGAGATGTACTGGGT
>JBLNBW010000146.1:0-31636 GCA_050260255.1 Rhodospirillaceae bacterium
CAGGGGAGGGCGAAGCGCTCCGGCTCTTCCTGGGCATGTGTACTCGCGCAGTCATGGCGAAAACCAGGGGTCGAATCAGTCGAATGTATCCTTGCCGCGCAGCGTTAAGAGATTAGCCCGCGTTCCGTGGTTGGCGCGCATTTGGTTAGGGGGCTGTCTCTTAAGCTCTCCTGCACGGCAGGGGACGGCGAGTGACTAGAGCGAGAGCTTCGCCACGAAGGGCACGGAGAACACGAAGACAACAGGTCGGGTGACATCTCGTATATCTGCCGGGCTCTTATTTATTTCGTTCTTCAGGCTGCACACCGTCAGACAAGTAGTTTTCGGTACTGGATGAAACCCGAGCGATCAGCGATGCGGTCGTAAAGGTGCATGGCGTTATGGTTTGATTCGTGCGTCAGCCAGTACACACGGGACGCCCCGCGACGTTTTGCATCCGCGTAGACATGCTCGATCAGCGCGCGGCCGATACCGCTGCCACGCGCATCGTCCGCAACAAACAGGTCCTGAAGATAGCAGTAGTCGCCCGTCGTCCAGGTGGATCGATGGTAGAGCGAATGCACCAGCCCCAATGCTTGTTCACCCACCATGGCAAGCGCTGCATGCATCGGCTCGACTGGGTCCAAGAAGCGTTCCCAGGTCTTGAGCGTCACGGACTCGGGAATATCCACTTCGTAAAATCGCTGATAGTCTTTCCACAGCGGAAGCCAAATATCAAAATCGTTGTTATCAACGCCTTTGATCTCGATTGATTGCATCGAATGCTCCTGTGATTCTAGGCTGCCGTCACTTCCAGCCCGCGCTGCACCGCCGGCCGCGCGAGACCGCGATCGAGCCAGGCCTGCACATGAAGAAAGCGGTCGAAGCCGACGAGCTCACGCGCTTCGTAAAAGCCGATCAGGTTGCGCACCCAGCCGAGCAGCGACATATCGGCGATGCTGTAGTCAGCGCCCATCACCCAGTCGCGGCCCGCGAGCCGTTCGTCGAGGACACCGAGCAGCCGCGCTGATTCGGTTGCGTAGCGGTCGCGCGGTCGCTTGTCCTCATAAGCTTTGCCGGCGAATTTGTTGAAGAAGCCGACCTGTCCGAACATCGGCCCGACTCCGCCCATCTGCCACATCACCCACTGGATCGTTTCGTAGCGCCTGTTGGGATCGGTGGAGAGGAACTGCCCCGTCTTGTCGGCGAGATAGATCAGGATTGCGCCCGATTCGAACAACGCCAGCGGCCGTCCACTCGGCCCGTTGGGATCGTAGATCGCTGGAATCTTGCCATTGGGGTTGAGCGCGAGAAAGGCCGGATCGTGGTTTTCGTTCGCCATGATGTCGATGCGGTGCGGCTCATAGGCAAGGCCTGTTTCCTCCAGCATGATGCCGATCTTCACTCCGTTGGGTGTCGGCAGGGAAAAGAGTTGCAGCCGATCGGGGTACTGCGCCGGCCAGCGCGTGAAAATTGGATGATCGAGCGTCATTTTGTTCCTCTTAAACTTGTCGGGTCATACGAAAAGCCCAGACGCATTCCCAAGACTCTTTCCTGAGTGCATCTGGGCTTTGGCGTCACCCCTGCATTACATGGTCGATGCGACCGGAGCGAGTTCAGATCGAGCCGGCCGGCGTAACGGCGGGAAAGTCCTTCTCTGGATCGAACACGTTATTGAAAAAGTTCGTCAGGGAATACATGGCCACCAGCGCGACGATCTCCATGACGTTCGCATCCGTGTAGTCGGCATCGCGGACGGCTTTCAGATCGGCGTCACTGACTTGGCCGCGGGTCTCGATGACTTTGCGCGCAAACTGGACGGCGGCGTCCCGCTTCGGGTCACTGGCATGGCCCTTCCGAGCGAGAATGATTTCATCGGCCGGCAGCTTCGCCATATGCTCGGCCGTAAAGCTGTGAACCGTCAGGCAGTAGTTGCAGCCATTCACTTCGGAGATGGCGAGGCCGATGCTATCACGCGTCTTCACGTCGAGCGCCTTGCTCAAGGCGCCGAGCAGGGTGGCCCATGCGTTGAACGCGATCGGGCTCTGCGCGAACGTCGCCATCATGTTCGGGGTGAACCCGATGTTCTTGGTGAACGCATCGAGGGTCTGTTTCGAAGCGGCCGGCACTTGTTCCGGCTTTAGAGCAGCAGTTCTTGGCATCGTAGTCTTCCTTACTGTTTTTACTAGAACGGGTCTCAAAAACGACCTGCAGGTGCAGCAACCGCCGATGAACGCCGATGAACATAGATAGATCGGCGTTTATCTGCGTCTATCGGCGGTTACAGGGAGTTTTGAGATGGCTTGTAATACTTAGACCAGATTCAGCACATCGGCCACTGGACGACGCGGCTTCTGCGGCCAGTTTCCCGGACGCTCCGCCCCTATCGACAACAGCATGACCGGTACTTCGTTCTCGGCCAGTCCGAACTCGCGGTGCACTGCTTCGGCATCGAAACCGATCATCGGCGTCGAACCGAGGCCCAGCGAACGGGCCGCGTAGATCATCGCCGCCGCGCCGAAGGTGGCGGTGCGTACCGCCTCGTCGCGCTGGCGCTGCGGGTACTCCATATACAGATCGCGTGCAGGGTTCTCCCACTCCGGCACCATCGCGGCCGGCATGATGCCCGCTTTCACCACAGGCGCCAGGCGCTCTGGTATTACGCCGGAATCGGCCAACTGGCCGCAGACGATGAAGGTAACGGCCGCTTCGGTGATCGCGGGCTGATTCCAGGCGATGGGACGCAGCCGAGCCTTCGCTTCCGGTGTGCGTACGGCGATGAAGCGCCAGTTCTGCAAGTGGAAGGATGTCGGCGCGGCGGTGCCGATTCGCACCAGCTCGCGAATCTGGTCGTCGCTCAAGGTCGCGGCGGGGTCGTAATACTTGGCGGCGCTGCGGCTCAAGATACATTCGATGACGGCATTGGTCTTGGTGGTTCCGTTGGTCATGGTTACTCCTATGAGTGAAGAGATAAATCGAGGTACACGAGTGCTTTCGCTTTGTGCACAGCTGTTGTCATTCAAGCTTCTGAAGCTGTCGGACGAAACCTGGATGTGTGATGCCATGCTCGCCCGGCTAGGCGACTTACTCTACGGGCGGAAAGTCGACGTCGGTGTCGTTAATACGGTTGAAGGTATTGGTGACGGTGATGAGCGGCCACCGGCAACCTTCTTGATTTGCGCGTAGATATCACCGGTGGCGGACTCGAGGGCGGGAACAGCGTTACGGCTCATGGCGTGACTCTTTGATCAGGTGATTAGGAGCCGCCACTTTAGGTCTAACCGATACCGGGTTCGAGACTGGATTTGCTCAATAAAATGCCCAAAAGGATCAAAACAACGAGGCAATCCATCTTCCTGACCGCGGCACACCACGGCGCAAGTCGCCTCGTCGAGATCGAGATTCAGGTGGTTGCAAGTATGGATCAGCGCGTCGCGGGTCGCTCGCCCGAAGGGAAGAAATGGTGGACGCGCGCTGGCGCGTCTAGCGTCTCATCCAGGCTGCAACGCATTACTCGCCATCGCGCGCCAGACGGCGCCATTGCCCCGGCGTCATCCCCATCCTGTCGGTGAACGCGCGTCGGAATGCCGATACGGATTGATATCCAACCGACTCGGCGACGGCCTCAGTGGTCACCCCTGGCTTCTTCAGCTCGTTGGCGGCCAGGCTCATCCGGATATCGCTCAGCAGTTCGATGGCCGATCGCCCCAGCTTGTCTTGAAAGTGCCGCATGAACGTGGCGCGTGACATGCTGCACAAGTCGGCCAGATCAGGCAGATTCCAAGGGCGAGCCGGATCGGCGAACATGGCCGAAATGGCCGGGGCCAGTCGTGGATGGCCGGCCAGCGCCAACAAGCCTGCCGGGGCTTGCTCGGATTCGCTCGCCGCGCGCAGTGCCAGCGTGAACAGCGCCGAGGTAAGCGCGTTGAGTATGGCGTATCCGCCCGGTTTGTCGCCCGCGGACTCCATGCGCATCAACCCCACGAGACTGGCCAGGTGGTTCGACGCAGACCCGATGCCCTCTTCACCATGGTCTTCGATGGCCCGTACCACGAGATTCGTGGGTAGATAATCGCGAATCAGCCGATCATGGGGAGGCCCGATGAAAAATCGCCCGCACAACATGTCGAGATGCTCGCCCTGACCATCATTCTCGCTGAGCATCCATCCAGCAGAACCTTGGCGATTGTAGGTAAGCGCCGGCGCATGTCCGCTGCCATCGTGTAGCACGTGCGCCGATCCGTGGGGCAACAGCACGATATCTCCGCCCACCAGCTCCCTCGTTGTCCCCGTCTCCGGATCCTCGATAATGGCCCGGCCCTTGAGCACGACGTGGTAGGGAATTTCGTGCGCCGCGGACTGAGCCCATGCCACACGCCATGGTGCACCGTAGGCACAGCGGACCTCCAGCCGGCCAGTGATGGTGATCATTTGCAGGAGATGGCTCAGCCAATCGACTTGGGACATAGCACCTCGGGAATTTGAAACGCTCATACGTCTTATTGCGGTTGCAAACCGGTTGTACGCACTACAGGGCCCCAGTGCGCAAGCTTATCGGCCACGTAGCGCGCAACCTTGTCCGGGGAACCGGCCGGCGACGGGTTCTTTCGCGTGCGCGGCGCCATCAAGGAAGTGCGCGCCGGCTAGGCTCTGACACCGCACATCCCGGCGATGATCGCGGCCGCGACAACGATGCTCATCGCGACGCATGTCATCCAAAGGCGATCGGCGTTACGTCGATCGACGCCATGCGCGCTCAGCACCACTCTCAGGCCTGACGCGATGTGGCTGAGGACGAAGAAGACGCCGAGGGCGTAGTGAGGTAGGAGGCGGATGTTCCAGGCATCATGAATGAGACCGGTCGGAGCACCGATCGCGAAATTCCAATCTGTCGGTATGCCAAGAAAGCTGCGGGCATAAATGAAAACCGAGTTCATATGCCCGAGGATGAACAGCGAGAGATAGGCTCCGGAAGCGACCTGAAATGTCCGGTGGAAGTCATGGGCGGCGGCACTCCAGCGCCATGCGAGGTAGAGGCCTGTGGCGATCTGGAAAAGCATCGCTCCGACGAGGAGCGGTTCGACCGCTACGGCGCGATAAACCGCACGCCCACTTTTCATGACGGCCGCATGCGCCTCTGGACCGATCAAGCCGAAGAGGTGATTGCCAAGATGAAACAGCACGTAAAGGCAGAGAACTGCTGCCGTTAGGCCATGGACAATGCGCCAGCGCCCTACCGCAGGAGCGGTTGCGGCGACTAGATTTCGGGCGGACTGCGACCAGATCGCGGTTGCAAGCCAAATCACCACCCACACGATTTCATCG
The DNA here is from genome assembly GCA_050260255.1 of Rhodospirillaceae bacterium. Lineage (GTDB taxonomy): Bacteria > Pseudomonadota > Gammaproteobacteria > Burkholderiales > SG8-41 > JAQGMV01. The sequence continues at coordinate 5,305 of JBLNBW010000146.1, forward strand.
GGGATGGGACTATGAACCAGTGCTTGGACAACGCCGAGAAAAACATAGAGCGTTGGCGATGCCACGCTAGCATAGGCCAGCCGCCTAGCCCCCAAATTGGCCGTGGGACGGCAAGCGAGCGCAAGCCCGAGAAATGGCACGCCGAAAGCAACGGCCAGGATCAACGCCGCACCGGCGATCACCAGTGGCGAAGGTGTTACGGCCTGCGTGCTGACGAGGGTATGGAAAGCCTTGAGCAAAAAAGGATAGCAGAGAGCCGAGGCGGCAGGAACGAGGGTGAAATGGTCGAGGCGTTTGTGGAGGACGCCGCTCCAATTTTGCGGGTGAACAAACTCGCGCATCATCAACCTATGAAATGAGAGTCAGATCGCGCCGATCGCATGTTCAGCGGGCGGCCATGACCGCCTCAACACAACAGAGCGACGTGTTCATGTTGCTCTTCTCTGAAGATTATTTGACCGGCGTGGTCAGCGTCTTGTCGTTGGTGTCGAGGACGAAGACGGCCAGCAGCTTCGCCGGCTCGGTCTTGCTCGCGTTGCGGCTGATCGCATGAAGCGCACCCGGCGCTTCGGACCAACTCTCCCCCGCCCGATAGATGTGCGCCTCGCCATTATTCACCTTCGACTCGATCGCGCCCGAGATCACGTAGGCGTAGATGAACGCCGACTTCGCGTGGGTATGGGGCGGAGAAAACGCACCCGGAGCGTAATCGACCTCCAGGGCAATCAGCGACTTTCCAGGAATATTGGGAATCGCCGCCTCGAAGTTCTTCGTGACGGTTTGCGCTTGGCCATCATGGGCAACAAGGGCGCCGATCGAGAAGGCAAAGGCAGCGCAGGTGGCGGCTATGATGGTTCGGATCTTCATGAGCTTTCTCCTTTTGTCGCCGGGTTGTGCGCGCCGCACTACTGTCTTGGCCCGAATCTCATACATCGTGATTCCCAACCCTCAGAGGCTGACCATCGCCGGCTCGATCGTCGCGATGAGCGAGTGTCGGTCTCGGTCGCGCGCATCTCGTCAGAGTTTTGTTGGTTCGGGTAAATTGTAGGCGTGGAAGGTCTTTTCGGTCTGTCACGCAACTGGTTATCGGCGCGACGCCTTCCGCGACGACCTTGATGTCGAATTGCTGTGCGACGGTGGCGGGCGCTTCATAGTCAGAAGCTCTGTCACATCACGCAGATCACGTGCCGATGAGATGGCAACTGTTAGCCATTTTCCGTCGATGTATGTTTTGGCTGCATCGTAGAGCTTGACCAATTGCGGACGCCAGACATAACGCCGCTCCTCAAACTTCTCTCGCTCTGCACGACCCATGACCACCAAAGTCGAAAACCGGCGGTATTCGGGCACTAAGGTGCAGAACGCTTTGGTCTTCTTGTAGCGCAAGGACCAACCGCGGTTCTTGCCGCCGTAGAGCCAGTCCGGTGCGAAAACTCCAGGGTACCATTCGTCGATCCAGTTCCGTAGTTCGGCCCAGTACCCGAACGCCTTCGGTCCAATCCATTTGCGCACGGCGCCATCATCGGGTGCGGCTGATTTGTCGGTGATCCTGTCGCCGATTTCGGGAAGCGCCTCGCCATCAGCGGCTGTGACTCTCGTAGCTGTACGTAACATCATCGAAAGACCTCGTGTTGATAGTCCGGCGGAGGCCGGAGGAATTATGATGCGGACGTGCAAAAAGCTTGCGGCACGGCCTTAGGGAGCTTCTGGCGCGACGCTCCCCGGACCGGCGGGGCCTCGCGATACGGACGACCGGTGCCTGAAAGCATTGGCCGGCAACTATCGACGCCTTGAAGCTCTCCCATGACCGTCAGGTCGATCGCCGCGAGTGCTTTCTCCCTCGCTAATACGGCCTGGTCATCACTCAGGAACGCAGTGGCCTGAATGCGAAGGAATTGCAGAGCTTCTAGTCCAATGGAGTTCAACGCCAACGTGAGGTACGGAGTGAGAAAGTCCGGTTGGTTGGCTCGGTCGCCGGTAAAGATGGCGCCGGAGGCAACACCGATGAATACCGGACGGTCTCGAAGCACCCCGACCTTCCCTGCCGGCGTCGACTTCCACGTGCGACCGGCGCGCAAGATTTGATCGATCCACGCTTTGAGAACCGAGGGAATCGTAAAGTTGTACATGGGCGTTCCGATGACAATCACATCGGCCGCTTCGACTTCCCGGATAAGCGCTTCGGAAACATCCAGAGAACCCTTTGGAGGGGCGGCTAATGTGGCGGGCGACGCCAACGCGGCGGCATAGTCGGCCACGGTGTGGGGTAAAGGTTCGAAACCCAAATCACGCCGGCTGATGTTTGCCCCGGGCGCAACCTCGAGAATCTTTTGGACGATCGCGGCCGAAAGCTCACGGCTATGCGATTTTTTTCGTGGACTGCTATCAACATGGAGAATATGCATGTGATCGATCCTAATGGTTTCCAGAAGTTGCGACGGTACAGCTCAGATCGAGCCGGCCGGCGCGATGGCGGGGAAGTCCGTATCGCGATCGAACACGTTGTCGAAGAAATTCGTCAGGCAGTACATGGCCACCAGTGTGACGATCTCGATGATGATATTGGCATCGATGTACACAGTTGAAAACCGTATGGTCTGAATCCTTTCTCTTCTCATCCCCCAGCAGAAGCTCGAATCGATGGCCAACTTCAAAGGGCACCACCGCTTCGGGATGTATGTATTTACGAACCGGTTGTTGCTGCGTGCTCCTGATTTGGGCTCCGCGGCGGCGGAACGTCCAGCGGGAGGGGAGCGTTCTCCCAGCCTCCGCCTAGCGCCTTGAAGAGGGAAACCTGCAAATCGGCGACGTGCGTGTCGGACTGGGCCAGCGCCTGCCGCGCCGCCGCCCAGTTTTGTTCGGCCACGAGGAGATCAAGGAAGTTATCGCGCCCCGAATTGAAGCGTTGCTTGGTCTGGTCGGCGGCACTCCGCGCCGACGCCGCCGCGCGTGTGAGCGCGGCATTTTGTTCGAGTGCGGCGGCATAGCGCGCCAGCGCCTGTTCGGTCTCGCGCAGCGCTGTCAGGATCGTGCCCTGGAACTCGGCCAGCGATGCGTCGGAGCCGGCCTGCGCTTGCCGGATCTTGGCCCGCGCCACGGCGAAATTGGGGAACGCCCAGGAAATCAGCGGTCCGAGCGAATAGCCGAAAGACGATGACTTGCCGAGATTGCCGATCCTCGGCGCGCCGAGCGACACCGATCCGAGCAGCGTGATGGACGGGAAGAGGGAGGCGGTCGCGATGCCGATCCGAGCGGTATCGGCTGCGAGCTTGCGCTCGGCCGCGCGCACGTCCGGCCGCCGCGCCAGGAGGGCTGCGCCGTCGCCGATCGGGATCAGGGTCTTGACCTTCGGTACGACACGGCACTCGGAACCCGCGGCATCGATTTCTGCCGGCGGCCTGCCGGTCAGCGTCGCCAGCGCATAAAGCTGCGCGTGCCGTTCTCCCTCGAAGCTCGGCACCTGGGCGTTCGCCTGTTCCACGAGGACATTGGCTTGATCGACGTCCCGCTGCGTGCCCGAACCCGCATCGAGCAGGCGTTGGGTCAGGTCGCGGGTCTCGCCCGCGATCCTCGCCGTTTCTCGCGCCACCTCGGCTTGCATGGCCGCACCGCAAGCATCGGCATAGCTTTGTGCCACCTGCGCCGCGATCGAGATTCTGATTCCATCGAGCGCCGCCTGAGCCGCCTGGGCGTCGCCGCGCGCCGCCTCGATCGACCGCGAAACCCGTCCGAATACGTCAAGCTCGTAGCTGGCATCGAACGCGGCCTGGTAGAAACTTGAATCATAATGATCGGGCGCGAATGCCGCGTCAGCGCCTGATGCCCCGATCCCGCCCGGGGCCGGTCCGATCTGGTCGGCGCCTACCCGCTGTCGAGAGTAAGACGCCGACAGATCCGTCTTGGGCAAGCGCCCGGTTCGGGCCTCGGAGAGTTGCGCGCGAGCAAGCCTCAGATTTGCCGCGGCCACGCGGATGTCGGTGTTGTACCGGAAGGCATCCTCGATCAATCGGGACAACGTAGGGTCAGAATAGAGCTCCCACCAGGTAGATGACGCCGGTGCTGCAGCGGTGACGCCGGTGGCCGCCGCTTCCCTGAAGGGCTGTTTTGCGACCTTTGAAATCTCGGGAGCTCGATAGTCCGGGCCGACTGCACAGGCACCCAACCCCAATGCGCTGGCCAGAAGCACCGGCGTAGCGAGCGTTCGTATGGTCATCATGCTACGTCTCCTGTCGGCGTGGTGAGAGCGGTCGGCTTTATCTCTGGTGAGTCAGCGGCGGCATGTCCGCCAAGCCGCGCGCGGAAGCGCTTCACCCGCGCAGTAATCCATTCCGCCATGAGGCGATTGATGACGTAGAAGCTCGGCGTGAAAATCAGCCCGAAGAAGGTGACCCCGATCATCCCGAAGAACACCGCGACGCCTAGCGCCTTGCGCATCTCTGACCCGGCGCCGTCCGCGATAAGGAGCGGAAGCACGCCCAGGATGAACGCGATCGACGTCATCAGGATCGGACGAAGACGCTGATGGGCCGCTCGGATTGCAGCTTCCCGATGGGTCAAGCCTTCGGCTTCGCCTTGTCTCGCGAACTCGACGATCAGAATCGCGTTCTTCGCTGCGAGGCCGATCAGCACCACGAGGCCGATCTGCGTGAGGATGTTGTTGTCCATTCCGAGCACGTTGATCCCCAGGATGGCGGCGAGCAGGCACATTGGAACGATGAGGATCACTGCCAGCGGCAGTACAACGCTCTCATACTGAGCGGCCAGAAGCAGGAAGACGAACAGCACGGCCAGCCCAAAGACGTAGATGCCGGTATCGCCCGCTTGCTTCTGCTGGTAGGAGAGCTCGGTCCACTCGATGCCCATGCCCTCCGGCAGAACGCGCGCGGCTATCTCCTCCATCGCTTGCAGCGCCTGGCCGGACGAATAGCCGGGGGCGGCGTCGCCCTGTATCTCCGCGGACGGGAACATGTTGTATCGCACGACGCGATACGGGCCGGATTGCTTTTGAACATCCGCGATGGCGCCCAGCGGGACCATCTTTCCACTTTCCGAGCGCGTGCGGAGTTGAAGGATGTCGGCGGCCGATTGCCGGTACGATGTGTCGGCTTGAGCGATCACCTGCCAGGTACGGCCGAGATAATTGAAATCGTTGATGTACGTCGAGCCCAGATAAGTACCGAGGGTCGAGAATACGCGATCCACGGGCACGCCGAGCTGCTCCGCCTTCTCGCGATCGATCGAAACATTAAGACGCGGCGTCCCGGTGTTGTAGGTCGTAAAAACTCGCTGCAGCGCGGGATTCTTGTTCGCTTCGGCGATCACATCCTGCGCGGCCTTCTCAAGCGCCGCATAGCCCAGGCCGGTGCGATCCTCGATTTCCATCTTGAATCCGCTGGCCGTGCCGATGCTTCGGACCGGTGGTGGCGCGATCACCAGTACGTTGGCGCCAGTTATATTCGAAAAGGCCTTGCGAAGCTTGTCCGCGACCTCGTCGATCGTCGCCTTGCGTTCGGACTGCGGTTTCAGGTGAACGGGAATGAGGGCCGTGTTCGAGGCGTTGGAGTAGGTCGCGCCATCGAACCCGGCAAAGGTTAATGAGTGATCGATCTCGGGAACTGTTGCCGCCGCAGCTTGGACCTGTTTTGAGATTTGCGTCGTCCGTTCGAGCGACGAGCCAGGAGGCAGTTGCAGAACGTTGAGCAGCAGGTCCTGGTCCTGCGAAGGAATGAATCCCTGCGGCGTGACGTAGAAGCGCCACCCGGTTATGAGTATTAGCAGGCCATAGATAACCGTGAGGATCACGAGGCGCCGGACAAGCTTGCCGGTGAGGTGGCCGTAGTGAACCGACATTCGGTCAAACAGGTGATTGAACCAGCGGGCAAATCGGCCTGGAACGCCGAGAATGCCGGGTTGGGGCCCCGATCGTTGGTCGGCAGGTTTGAGCGACAACGCCGCCAGTGCCGGCGACAGCGTCAGCGAGATGAACGCCGACACCACCGTTGCCGAAACGATCGTCAACGCGAACTGCTTGTAGAACTCGCCCGAGAAGCCCGGGATGAAGGCTGTCGGCAGGAACACGCCGCAGAGCACGAGGGCGATGGCCACGAGCGCGCCTGACACTTCGCTCATCGTCTTGTGCGCCGCCTCCTTCGGCGAGAGATTTTCCTCGACGATCAGCCGCTCGATGTTCTCGACCACGACGATCGCGTCATCCACCACGATGCCGATCGCCAACACCATTCCGAACAGCGACAGGCTGTTCATGGAGAAGCCGAACGCGGCCATCGTGGCGAAACTTCCGGTCAGAGAGATCGGGATGGCGATCAACGGCACGATCGCCGCTCTCCAGCTTTGCAGGAAGAGCAGGACGATCGATGAGACGAGCAGCAGCGCGACGAAAAGGGTTTCCTTCACGTCGCGGATGGAGTCCGACACGAAGTCGAGCGGATGGTGGGCGACGGAATAAGCCATGCCCGGCGGGAAGTCCTTCGACAGCTCGGCAACGAGCGCCTTGGCGCGTTTCTCCGTCGCAAGCGCGTTGGTTCCGGGTTGTTGTTTGAGGACCAGGCCGATTGCATTGCGGTCGTTCAGGAAGGCATTTGTCGAATAGTCCTGAGCGCCCAGCTCGACTCTCGCGACGTCGCGCAACCGGGTTAGTCCGCCGCCGGCGTGCCGCTTGATAACGATATTGCCGAATTGCTCCGGGGTGGCGAGGCGCCCTGCGGTATCCACGCCAAGCTGATAGGCATTGGCCTTTGTGCCAAACGGCGGCTGGCCGATGATGCCGGCTGCGACCTGGGCATTCTGACCGCGAATGGCGGCGATGATCTCGTCGACCGTCAAATTCCGCGCTGCCGCCTGATCGGGGTCGATCCAGATCCGCATCGCGTAGTCGCGCCCGCCGAAGCGCACCGTATCGCCCACGCCGGGAATTCGCTTGATGCGATCGTTGATCTGCAGGGTCACATAGTTCGAGATGAAGTCGGTATCAAGCGAGTTGTCGGGAGAGTAGAAGGCGAAGCCCACGAGGTCTTCGGCGGAGACCTTACGGACAGTCACGCCGATCTGCCTCGTCTGATCGGGCAATCGCGGAAGCGCCTCGTTGACCCGATTCTGGACGAGGACCTGTGCCTCGTTGACGTCGGTGCCGAGCGCGAACGTGATCGTGATCGTCACGGAGCCTTCGCCGATCGAAGAGGACGACATGTAAAGCATGTGCTCGACGCCGTTGATTTGCTGTTCGAGGGGAACGGCGACGGTCGAAGCCATCGTCTCCGCGGTCGCCCCGGGAAACCGCGCGGTGACGACGACAGTCGGCGGCGCGACCTCGGGGTACTGCCCGACCGGCAGGGACGGGTAGGCCACGACGCCGACGACGGTGATCAGGATCGCGAGCACCGCCGCGAAAATCGGTCGTTCGATGAAGAAATGTGGAAAGCGCATCGATCGCTCCTCAGTGCTCGTTGAAGGCAGTCGCGGCGGACGGCTCAGGCGCATTGACCGGCGGCATCGCCGGGCCGGCGTCTGCATTGCGCGGCTTGATCGCGGTGAGGTGCGGGGCGACTTTCATCCCCGGCTTGAGCTGGGTGATATGGTCGAGGATGACGAGATCGGTGGGGGCAAGGCCGTCCTTTACCGCCCGCAACCCCAGAACCTCCGGTCCCAGCTCTACCGTCCGCGTCGTGACGGTGCCGTCACGCGCAAGCACCAGAACCTCCTTCAGCGACTGTCTGGTGATGATCGCTTCGTCGGGTACGAGCGTGGCGCGATAGCTGCCGGACCCCAGAAGGCGCGCCCGGCCGAACATGCCGGGGGTCAGAAAATGATCATGATTGTCGACGACGGCGTGAGCCCGGATCGTTCCCGAATGAATATCGATGGAGTTGTCGACGAACACCATCTTCCCGTGATGTAAGAAACCGGTTTCGTCGGAGAGCCTGATATCGATCGGATTTTCGAAGTTCCTCGAGGACTGGCGTTGGCCCTGCTGTGCCTGCCGGAGATATTTCAGATAGAAGCTCTCAGCACCGTCGAAAACGAACCAGATCGGGTCGAGTGACACAACCGTCGTGAGCAGGGTGGTCCCCGCCTCGACATGATCCCCGATCGAGACGCGACGGCTCGAAACGCGTCCCGAGACAGGCGCCCGGACGGTGGTCCAACTATAGTTCAACTCGGCAGTTTCCAATGCCGCCTGCGCGGCATGGAGGTTGGCGGTCGCCGTACGGAGCCGCATCTGATCGGCCTCCAGCTTCTCCTTGCTGACCGTATGCTTCTCTTCGAGGATCGCCGATCGCGCCTCGATCGATACTGCGTTCTCGCGCGTCGCCTTGGCGCTCTCCACCGCCGCGCGCGCCTGGTCGAGTTCGGCCTTGTAGGGCTGCGGATCGATGACGAAGAGCGGCTGGCCCTTCCGGACGTCTTGGCCGTCGCGGAACAGAATCTGCGTGACTTGCCCGGTCACCCGTGCGCGAAGCTCGACCGACTGCGGCGCTTCGAAATGGCCGATATATTCGTCCCAATCGACGACGTTCTTCAAAAGAGGATTGGCGACGGAAACCGTAGGCGGTGGCGGGGCCGGCGGCGTTTCGCGGGAGCAGGCACTGACGAGGACCAACAAAAATACGGCAGCCAGAATACGAAGCATGATCACCCCTTTTTTTTGCGGGCGCTTTGATTGCGCCACCACCAAACTTACCGGCGGCGATGCAGAACTTCGAGACTGGATCAGCTCAATAAGATGCCCGGAAGGATCAATCCGGCACTTATAGGTCTTGGACCACGCTCGATTGCTCGCCCTTATACGCCACTCGGCGCCGTTCCCCCGGCGTCATCCCCATTCTTTCGGCAAACACACGTGCTCTTCATGTGGCTCTCACACCAAGCGGCCGAGAAGTAGACACCCCGAGAGGAGAGCCCGGACCGTGTGGCAAGGTCACGGACCCTCCATTCGAGGAGTTGCAGTTCGACAGGAGGGATTGCATCGTCGGCCTTCAGCGTCACAAGACCGGCGAGCTTAGTAGTTGTACACCGTCGGACACGCGTTACCGGCCAACGCTTGTTTAATCGCAACGTCCAACTTCGGTCCGTCCTGGTGGCCCGCAAAAACTACGCGACCGTCTCGCCCGATCACCGGGTGAACAAGGCTGCGTTCATGCCGATCCACTTGCCAAGCCGTCCATCATCGATGACGACCGGCATTTTCAGGTTATCGCTCGGACCGACCTCTTCACCTTCCCGATGTCGCCACCACCCCAGCGTGCACCGCGATGATCGCCATCTCATCACCATAAGAAGCGAAGATCTTCTTCAGTCCCGGCATCTGAACGCGGCACGGAATGCAGTAGGTCGCCCAAAGCTTCGGATAGACCGGTCGCTTCCCATAGAGGTCCGCGAGGTCAATCGACTTTCCGTCTAGGGCGTTCAGCGTGAGCGTCGTCGGCGCGGGGGTGGCGACAAGCTTTGCCAATACCGGATCTTCCTCAATGTAGTCCGGATCGTCCGCCGAGAGAGGGGCACTGGCATTATTTGCATCGCCGGCGGTGGCGGCCTGTGCCTGCGCGCTGTACGCGCAGCAGAACATCAGAAGGAGCCAAACCTGAGCTATACGCTTAATGTTCAGACGAGTCCTCACGGGCGAACCCGGATGACCGTCTTCCCCGCGCGCCGCTTGGTCGAGTTGAAGGTGGCGACTGCTTCGTCGAGGGTGGAGACGGTGCCGATGTTCGTCCGCAGTCGTCCGTCCCGCACCCGCTGGACGATCTCACTCAATTGCGCACGATCGGACTCGACAACGAAGTCGATCGCCAGGCCGTCGGAGGGCCGCACCTCGGCCGGCCCGACGACGGTCACCAGTGTTCCTCCGGCTCGAATCAGCGGTGCGGACCGCTTCTGGATGTCGCCACCAATAACGTCGAACACCAGATCGACTTTGCCGACGCCTTCCAGCGTGTCGCTGTCGAGGTCGACAAACTCCTGCGCGCCGAAGTCGAGCGCCTTCTCACGGTCGGCGGCACGTCCGGTGCCGATGACGTGGGCGCCGGCCAATCGTGCGAGTTGCGTCACCATCGACCCGACTGCGCCGGCCGCGCCGTGCGCGAGGACGCTCTGCCCTGCCCGAAGGCGGCCATGCTCGAACAGTCCCTGCCACGCGGTGAGGCCCGAGATAGGCAGGCTCGCGCCCACTGTGAAGTCAACGTCGCCCGGCAGCGGCGCGAGGTTGCGTGCCTCGATCGCTATGTACTCGGCCAGGGTGCCGTCGCGATACCAGTCCGCGAGGCCGAACACGCGCTGTCCTACCGAGAGTCCCGTCGTGCCGTAGCCAAGGGCGGTGACCACTCCGGCCAGCTCGTGGCCGGGGATCGTCGGTGTTCGATCCCGGTTGCGGCGATCGGTCCAGGTCGAGGGCCACGTCAATTCAGTCCCGACGAATCCCGACGCATGAATCTGAACGATAACGTCGTTTATCGCGGCCGCCGGCTCGGGCCGCTCCACGAGCTTCATCCCGGCCGTTCCCGCGGCCTGATCCGTCACAACGATTGCCTTCATCGTCCACCTGCCTGTGTGTGGTAGGTCGTCATCTTCCGCGCGGGCAATGCAGCAACACGCGTGCGCAGAGGCGCTATATCCGAAAGCGATGTTGCCACTGCTGCTGGCGCGATGAAACGCGCATCGGGCATCCCAGGACGGGCGGACACGCTTTCTGGATTCCGGAGCTGAACAGCGCCGAGGATCAGTGCGCCAGGCGTGCGCAAATCTGGCTAAGGACGGGAGCTCGGTTGGGTCGCAGCGTCGGCTGTGCACGAGCGATCGCGGCTTGCTTTCGGCCTTTGCTGCTTCCAGTTTTTTCTTCTGCCAAGCAGCGAGCTCAGCCAACGTTGAAAGCCGGACGAGCCGTTTCAACAGATGAACGGATGTCGCTACCAGCACGCCCTTTTAAATCGCGCGCCTGATGGGAGAGATGCCTCGGAGCGCGGTGTTTGGCTCAAGCGCTGTTATCACGCTCACCGTTCTTCACGCTCCGCCGGTACTCGCTAGGATCAACGTTGTACGCTTTGCGGAATGCTCGCACGAAACTCGAGCGGCTCTCATATCCGGCGTTACGAGCAACCACATCGACGGGCACCGTAGTCGTCGTCAGATCGAGTGCGGCCTGGCGCATCCTGAGGTCGCGAAGGATGGCCATGGGCGACCGACCGAAGATTTCGGAGAAGCGGGCCATGAAGGCGGAACGGCTCAAGCTTGCGCTGTAGGCAAGACTCTGGACGGTGTGTGCAGCGCCAGGGCGAGCGACCATGTCGGCGAACGCGCGTGTGATCCGGCGGTCGGCAAGGATGGAGAAACGGTCGGTCCAGCTCCGCGATGAGCTCAGCGAGCGCCGCGCCAATGCAATGATGACTTGCTTCAAAAGCGAGGCCGTCATCGCTCCGAAGCCGACCTCTTGCAACAAGAGCTCGTTCATGGCCTCGCGAAGCTTGCCGTCAATTTTGTCCGACGGTTCGAATTGCTCGATGACCGGTTCGCGCAGGTCGCGAAACAGGCCAACGGACTGACCGAACGACGCGTTGAAGAAGCCGCAAATTTGCACGACCTCGGGCTTTTCGTTCGGAACAGCGACGCGCAAGAGGCCTTCTTCGTCGCGCTTCCAACAATCACGGTTGATCAGGCGGGTAGCACCGTCGCCGTCGACCTCGATCGAAAAAGGCGTATTCGGGGGAACGATGACGAGCAGGTGCGGCATCAACTGCATGTCCGGGCCGCCATTGATCGATATCCGTCCAGAACCCTTGAGGTTGTAGTGGATCCCGGGCGCGTCGATCATTCCCATCTCGGCCCGGTGGCCGCGCGGAACGAGGATCTCGGTCAACGCCACGACGTCGATCTCAAGCGCCCGCATGAGGTTGTCGAGGTTGGCGGCGGAGAGCTTCAAGGCAACGACGGCGGTCGTCGAACCGGTCCGCTTCCCCTGTCCGCTTCCGCCCCGCGATTTGGCCGTGTTTCGCATAGCAACCCTTACCAGATCAACCCGACTGCGCGCATGGGGGCACGCATGGGTCAAGTCTTGCCTTTTGCCTGTTGCCTTTCATCGGCGGTTGCCAAAAAGCAGTGAACGGTGAACGGAACGGCACCGCTCTGTGTTCATTCATGTTCATCAGTCGTTTCGGTTTCGCGTTTCTTTCTAGCTCTTAAGCGGATCGATTTTCTTCCCCACCGGATACCCCAGGAACCCGTTGTGCGCAAAGATGTAGGCGTTGTTGCGCAGCGGATCACCGGTGACCGCGATCATGTAGTCCTCGGGCTTCCACACGATGGGTACTAAACGGTTGGGGTCGTCGGACTCGTAGAACACCTTCGGGATGCGGCCATGAGTCACGTCGTCTTTCAGATCCCACACGCCGCGAATGTTCCAGTCGCGCAGTTGCCGCTCGAATTCCCACGCGGGCAGCCGCGCGTGCTCGTAGATGAAGCGCTTCACGTCGAGCTTGGACCAGCCCGCCTTGGCGATGGTCTCGGCGATGATCGGACTTAAAACGATGAGCGGACGCAGCGTGCCGTTGCCGTGGCTGGTAGTGAAGGTAATCTGCCAGTTGTTGAAGCGCAGCACCGAGTCGGCGACATAGGGCAGCATTTCTTCCGGCGTGCTACCGGTCACCGACGAAAGCGAGCCGCCGCCGGTGTAGCGGGCGATGGTGACGGTGTTCTCGCCCGCCTTAAAGCCCATTTCGACGCTGTTCGGCTCCCAGCCGATCTGCTGGAGCACGTCTTCGTTCTCGGCGAGCACCACGCGCCAGGTGTTGCCGTAGGTCGCCTTGTCGGTCTTGTGCAGCAGGAAGCCGGCGACGTTGCGCAGATAAAGGCGCCAGAAGCGCCCCACGCTGGTGTTGGGCTGGAAGCCGTCGCGCAGCGCGCCCTGGGTGTAGTTGAAGCCCAGTTCCTTGATGATGGGGCCGTTCAAGATGATGAGCGTGTCGGCGCCGGGCGTGTTGCCGCTGTGCTCCACGCCGTACTTCGGATCGGCCATCGCTTCCGCCAGCGCAACGAGGATGGGCATGTACTGCGGCTCGCAGCCCGCCATCACGCCGTTCACCGCCACGTTCCATACTGTCGCGGCGCGCTTGTCGGGAAGAATCACGCCGAGGACCTCGTCGGGATCGCGATCGGTGTACTGCAGGAACTCCTCGACCGCGTCCTTCGTCGGCGGCACGATCGGAAGCCCGTCCGAATACTCGTGCGCGATGAAGTACCGGTTCACCTCGCGAAAGCCGCCGCGCACCACGATGTCGCGTGCGCCCGGTTCGGACGAGTCACCTTTCGCGGCCGGCGCGACCGTGAGGTTCTTGATGACCTGGTCCATCGTCGTTTCGAGGATGTCGCGACGCAGTTGCTCGGGACTCTTGTTGCCGATGTGGCCGGGCACCAGCGCGAGCGGGATGTTCGGCATGCCGAGGCCGATCGAGGTCGCCGCCGCCTGCTTGAAGAAGCCTTCGCACGTCAGGGAAGAGGTCGGATAACCCGCCGCTTCGCACGCTGCACTCGCCCGCAACACGGCGGGCGTGCAGCTGCCTCAACACGCCATCCCGGAAATGACGGCGTCCACTCCGAGCTCTTTGAATTTCTGGGGCAGCGCCGCCAGCGCTTCCTTTTCTTCGCCGCCGTGGCTGCTGCCGAACTCGCGCCAGCTCACGAACTTGACGTTCGGATAACGCTTCTTGAGTCCCTCTTCGAGCAGCTCGAACACCTGGTCGCCCTTGAAGAGATAGTCCCACAGCTGCGCGACGACTTTGCCGTCGAGCGTGTCGAGGCGCTTCGCCAGCGGCCGCGTGCGTTGCTGCCGCGCACCGCGCGGCCAGAGGGCTTCGTAGTAACCGTCGTTGGTCTTGGTCATTTTCCGCTCCAAAATCTCAGGAAGACTCTACCGCCAAAGATGCTAAGGAAAGCTTTACCGCTAAGGGCGCGAAGGACGCCAAGGAATATAAGGATGACAACAACACCTGGCCATCGTTGACCTCCGCGGATTGCTGGACCATTCGCCCTCCAGAGCGCTTCTACCTTGCTTCACGCTTCGCGTCCTTGGCGTCCTCGTGATGAGGCTTTTTGAGAGCTTTACCGCTAAGGACGCGAACGAACGGCCTTTTTGAATGGGTATGCGCGCGTCGTAAAAAATTCGTGGATCGCTCGGCATTCTCACAACATTCGTCTTTACTATCGCGCTTCCTTCGCGCTCTTTGCCTCTATGGCGGCCGAGGTTTCGCACTCTCGACATGGTACAGCAGGTCGTGGATCTGTCGCGACAAGGTTGCCGCGCCGTTGAACCCGCATCGACGCGATCACGATCGTCCGCCTCGCCGCGCGCAGCGCGTCCTACTCGCGTACACTCACGTGTTTTTTCGAACCTCGGGAGTGTTCGCATGCGCATCATCATCACGGAAGTCATGGACAGCGACGCGGTTGCGTGGCTGCGCGAGCGTTTCGACGTACTCTACGAGCCGACGCTCGTCGATCAGCGGGCGCGGCTGCTCGAGGTCGTGCGCGACGCGGACGGCATCATCGTAAAAAGCAGGACGCGCGTGGACGAGGCGCTGCTCGCGCGCGCGCCGCGGCTGCGGGCCGTGGGCAGGCTGGGTTCCGGCCTCGACAACATCGATTTGCCTGCATGCGGGCAACGCAACGTGGCGGTGTATCCGGCGAGCGGCGTGAATGCGCGCTCGGTGGCCGAATACGTCATCTGCACCGCACTGATCCTGCTGCGCAAAGGGGCGTACGGGTGCACCGCGGAAGTGGCGGCCGGGAAGTGGCCGCAGGATCGCGTGCGCAACGGCCACGAAGCGGCGGGGAAGACCATGGGCATTGTCGGCCTCGGCGCTATCGGCCAGCTCGTGGCGCGCCTCGCGGGCTGCCTGGGCATGCGCGTGATCGCCTGGGCGCGGACGAAGGCAGCGAACGACAAAATCTTCAGCGAGCTCGATGTGCGTTCCGTCGGCATCGATACCCTGTTGTCCGAGTCGGACGTCGTGTCGCTCAGCATACCGCTCACGCCGGAAACGCGCGGCTACTTCAATCGCGAACGTATCTTTGCGATGAAGCAGGGCGCGATACTGATCAATACGACGCGCGGCGGCATCGTGGACGACGCAGCGCTCGTCGAAGCGTTGGAAAGCGGCCGCCTGGGGGGTGCCGCCGTGGACGTGTACGAGCCGGAGCCGCTGCCTGCCGGATCGGTCTATGCCGAACCGCCGCCGAATCTGCTGCTGACGCCGCACATCGCAGGCGGCACGGTGGAGTCGACGGAACGCCGCGGCACTATCGTCGCGCAGCGCGTTGCCGATCATCTACTCAACACGGCGGCCTAGGCGAGCGCGATTTTCCTTTTCCTCAACGCCGCTTGGTACGGAAATACCACGCGTGCGGTATGACCGTCGCATATTGCGACGAGGTGTCTCCTGCCATGCTAAGCGCGCGAACGAGGCTCAGGGAGGGCCTTTATGGCGGTCGGCGCGAACGGACAGCTGCACGCGAGCGCTTCAATCGCTGGCAGACATGCGATCGTACCGTTGCGGCGCCGGCAGCACGGTGTGGCGGCCATCGAGTACGCGCTTCTCGCCGCACTGATCGCCGTGGGGACGACCGCCGCATTCGCAACGGTCGGCGGCCGCGTAAGAGACGTCTTTACTTACATCGCCGATGCATTTCCCGATAGCACTGGCGGCGGCGGTAGCGGTAGTGGCGGTAGTGGCGGTAGTGGCGGTAGCGGTGGTGGCGGTGGCGGCGGTGGTGGTGGCGGCGGTGGCGGCGGTGGTGGTGGCGGCGGTGGCGGCAGTGGTGGTGGCGGCGGAGGCGGCGGTGGTGGTGGCGGCGGAGGCGGCGGGGGTGGTGGCGGTGGCGGTAGTGGTGGTGGCAGCGGCCCTCGCCGATAATCGGCTAGCCGCGTGTGAATGGCCCGGAGCGCGTCATAAAAACCGCAGGCTTCGGGCCTCCAGCGCTCCTCTTAAGGCTTAGGGACGAATGCCGGCCCTAGCGGCTCCAGACGCACTCCGGCGCGCAGATGGCGATACGGATACAGCCGCGCATCAACGAGATGCCCGCCCGGCGCGATCGCAACGAGCACCTTCTCCGCAATCGGCTCGAAGTCCGCGCGGAAATGGCAGGTGCTCTTCACGACCAGAATCTTCTGTTCCGTCGGTTCGAGACCGAGGTGGCGGAAGATTTCGAGGTCGTAGGCCTGCATGCGTTTGCTCGCGACGACGACGCTCACGCCGCCGATCCTGAGCAGAGCGCTCGGTCCGAGCTTCGCTTCGCGGCCGCCGACGCACGGGCCTTTGCACACGAAGCGCCCGTCGCTCAATTGCGCAACGCGAAACGTGCCGTGAAAGGGCTTCACGCCGGGAATCGGCGCGATGCCGCCTAGGTCCACGGTGATCTCGGCGCCGACGCCGGCGGTGTGTGCAGCTGCCGCGGCGTTCGCATCGGCGAGGACGCATAGCGCTGCCTTGTCCGCCCGATTGCGCACCAGCGCTTCCAGCATGCCCGTCGTGTCGCCTGAGCCGCCACAGCCCGGATTGTCCTGTGTGTCGGCGATGACGACCGGCCGCTTGGCGTCGCGCGCGATGCGCATTGCCTCGAGCACAGCCTCATCGGGGTCGAGCAGCGGCTGCGCGAACGTGGACTCGAGTTCGTTGATGTAATCGGTCAACTTGTCGGCCGCGCCATCCACCGCTTTCTGCGAATACCCGTGTGCAATGACACCCGGGCCGCAATCGTACAAATCGGACGGCGGGAATCCGGCGCCATAGCACAGATCGAGCACGTCGCCGCCTTCGCCGGATGCGGAGCGCGCGACGATGCTCTTCGACGGCTCGACCAGCGTGCACTGGAAGTTGAGCGGAATGAGAAACGGCAGCTTGCGAAACGCCCGTGCAGTGGGCTTCCCGCGCTCGAGGATCTGGCTCAGTATCCGCGCGGCTCGGCTTCCCGTTCGAGGCCGGTCGACATGGGGATACGTGTGATAGATCGCCATGCCGTCGGTGAGCTCGGCCATCGCAGGCGTGAGATTGGTGTGGTAATCGAGGCTGATGACAATCGGCACCCGCTCTCCGACTACGGCGCGCAAACGACGGAGGATTTCGCCCTCGCCATCCGGAAAGTCGACCGAGCACATCGCGCCGTGCAGATCGAGATACACGGCGTCGACCGGCAGCGCGAGCGACAGGCGGCCGATCAACTCGCCGAGGATCCGCTCGTAGGCGTCGCTCGTGACATAGCCGCCGGCGCCACCGCTCGTCCACACGAGGGGAACGAGCTCGTGGCGGCTTGCCATGTCGGCGAGAAATCCCGACATCGCGAACGCACGTCCCGGGAGATTGGCGAAAATATCTTCGCCGCGCGACAACGGTGGCCGGTCGCCTATGGTGCTGAACGATTCGAAATCGGTCCGTGCCGGGATGAAGCAGTTGGTTTCGTGCTGAAAGCCGCCGATCGCAATGCGCGCCATAACGAGGTTTCCCTATTCCGCCTTGATGTTCGCGTCCCGCACGATCCGGTCGACCTTCGCGCCGTCTTTCCGGGCGAGGTCGAGCAGCTGCTCGGGCGTGCTGGACACCGCTTCGAAGCCGCCTGCAGCCGCGCGAAACTTCTCCTTGAACCCGGGCGCGCCGATCGCCTTGTTCACCGCGGTCGAGAGCTGACTCACGATGTCCTTCGGCGTGCCGCCGGGCGCGATGATCGCGTAGAAGCCTTCGAACTCCCACCCCGGCAGCGCCGCACCCTCGGCCACGGTAGGCACGTCGGGTAATTCGGGAAGGCGCTTGGCGCCCGTTACGCCGAGCGCGCGCAGGCGTCCTGCCTTGATGTACGGCACCGGGCTTGCGGTGGTCGATGTCGCGAGCTCCAGGCGTCCGCCGAACACGTCGAGCCACATCGGGCCGGCGCCGCGATAGGGCACGTGCTGTATGTCGATCTTGGTGGTCGCCTTGAGGTACTCCATCGCGAGATGCGGTGTGGCGCCCGTGCCGGTCGATCCATAGCTCAGCTCGCCGGGTCGCTTCTTCGCGAGTGCGATCACGTCTTTGAGATTCTTGACCGGCAGCGAGGGATGCGCGCTGAACATCAGCATGAACGTGGAGACCATGGAGACCCAGGCGTAATCGCGCCAGGGATCTATCGAAACGCTCGGCCGCAGGCTGCGTACCGACGTGAGTCCCGAGGCGGTGAGCATGATCGTGTATCCGTCGGGCGGCGCCTTGGCCATGTACTCCCATGCCACGAGGCCGCCCGCGCCCGGCTTGTAGTCGATCACCACCTGCTGTCCGAGTATGGACGTGAGCTCGGATGCGAGCAGGCGAGCCTGAATATCGTCGGCGCCCCCGGGCGGCGCGCGCAGCACGAGACGGACCGGTTTCGTCGGAAAGGTTTGCGCAATCGGCGTACTGGCAGCAAAAAGAGCTGCGATGCCGACCGCCGCGGCCATTGTCCGGGCCGCGAGCAGCACACGGACTCGTGCTGTTTCGAGTATTGCCTGACGCACCACACAGCGGATTCTGCGCACGGTATTCATCTTCTGTCGTCTCCTATGCAGTGCGAGTTGCGAGCGACGCCAAGAGTCCGGCAATTCTACAAGCCGTCTAAAAAATCCCTGTAACCGCCGATAGACGCCGATAAACGTGATCTCAGGACGCGATGCGCCGCTCGGGGAGGGATCGCGATGCCGATGCGATGAGAGATCGGCATCGCGCATGTCACCCGGATCGATGCGCGGCCTACAGCGGATCGCGGTCGGCCGTCGAATCGGCGCGCAGGAAGTCGAAGTCCACGCCGCGGTCGGCCTGCGTCACCGTGTGCAGGAACAGCTTGCGGTATCCACGTGCGGCGCGCGGCGGCGTGATCGGTTTCTCCCGTTGCCGGCGGTGCAATTCGGCGTCCGAGACGAGCAGCGCTATCTCGCGGTTCGAGACGCTCAAGCGGATGCGGTCGCCCGTACGCACGTACGCGAGCGGTCCGCCTATCGCGGCTTCCGGGGTCACGTGCAGCACGATCGTTCCACTCGCGGTGCCGCTCATGCGTCCGTCCGAAATGCGCACCATGTCTTTCACGCCGGCTCTCGCGAGCTTGCGCGGGATCGGGATGTAGCCCGCTTCGGGCATGCCCGGTGCGCCGAGCGGACCGATGTTGCGCAGAACCAGAACGTCGTTCGCTTCGACGTCCAGCGCATCGTCATCCACGCGTTGCGCAAGATCCTCGAGATCTTCGAACACGACCGCGCGTCCTTCGTGCTCCATCAGCGCGGCGCTCGCGGCGGACTGCTTGATGATTGCGCCGCCCGGCGCAAGATTGCCGCGCAGCACGGCGATGCCGCCCTGCGGATAAATCGGATTGCTGCGCGAACGTATGACCTCCTGCGCGAAGGCCGGTGCAGCACGGTCGAGCTCTTCGCCGAGCGTGCGTCCCGTGACCGTGAGCGTGTCGAGATGCAGCAGCGGACGCAGCTCGCGCAGCAGCGCCGGCACGCCACCCGCCTTGTGCAGGTCTTCCATGTAATGCTGTCCCGAAGGCTTCAGGTCGACCAGCACCGGCGTCTCCTTGCCGAGCGCGTGTATGCGCTCCAGATCGAGGTCGATACCCAGGCGTCCGGCGATGGCGGTGAGATGGATGATGCCGTTGGTCGAGCCACCGATGGCGAGCAGCACGCGCAGCGCATTCTCGAATGCCTTGGCCGTCATGATGCGCTCGGGCGTCAGCTTCTTCTTCGCCATGTCGACGGCGATGGCGCCGCTGCGCTCCGCGATGCGTATGCGGTCTGCCGTGACGGCGGGGGGCGATGCGCCCCCGGGCAGCATCATGCCCAGCGCTTCCGTGACGCACGCCATCGTGCTCGCCGTGCCCATCACCGAGCACGTGCCCACGCTCGCGACGAGCTGCTCGTTGATGTGCGACACCTCGTCCGCATCGATCTCCTCGGCACGGTACTGACCCCAGTAACGGCGGCAATCGGTGCATGCACCGACGCGCGTTCCCTTGTGGGCGCCGGTGAGCATGGATCCCGTGACGAGCTCGATCGCCGGCAGGCCGGCCGACGCTGCACCCATGAGCTGCGCCGGCACGGTCTTGTCGCAGCCGCCGATCAGCACGACCGCATCCATCGGCAGCGCGCGCAGCATTTCCTCGACGTCCATCGACATGAGGTTGCGCAAATACATGGAGGTCGGCGACGCGAAGCTCTCGTGTATCGAGATCACCGGGAAGTCCATCGGCAGACCGCCCGCCAGCATGACGCCGCGCTTCACCGCTTCGACGAGCTGCGCGCTGTTGCCGTGGCAGGGGTTGTACGCGCTGCCGGTGTTCGCGATGCCGACGATCACCCGGTCCAGCGCATCGTCCGTGTAACCCGCGCCTTTGATGAAAGCTTTGCGCAGGAAGAGCGAAAAGCCGATGTCGCCGTATTTGGTGAGCCCTTTGTGCAGCCCGGTTTTGTCGTCGCTCATGAAATCTCCGCGGGGAACGATAAGGCAGCACGCGCGCACTCCCTGCGCGCGTCGATCGCGAAACCACTGGTAATTGGGTTGCCAGTTTAGGCGATCGGGACGCGGGTGGCCAAGTTGAGAGGAACCCAATCCTCGCTGCGCGTGCTGCGCAAAAGCACCGACGGCGCCTCGCCGCGCTGTGCATCCTGACCGCGCAGCACGCATCCCCGAGGGGGTAGAATTCCGCGATCATTCACCGCCGCTCCTCCAAGCGGCGACAGTGCTGGGGCACCGGAATATGCGGTTTCGCTCGCCCGACGGGGTGGCTTTCTTCAATTTCGCACTGTCGCTGTGCTATCTGCTCGGCCTTGCCGCCGCGGCATACTTTCTGTCGAAAGAGCAGCGGGAAACGGACGAGCTCGTCCGGCACAGCCAGGAGATCGTTTCGCACGTCACGCGGCTGCAGTATCTCGCATTCGATGCGGAATCGACGGGCCGCGCTTACCTGCTGGTCGGCGAGCCGGCGCTTTTGCGGCGCTATGACGAGCTGCTGCCCGCCATCGAGCGCGAAGTAACCTCCATAGGCGCCCTGCTCGCTGGCGATCCACAAAGCACGATGCTGGTGATGAATATCCGGCAGAGTGTTGAGACACGCTTCGCGTTTCTGTCCAAGCTCTCGAACGTGCGCCGGGCGCAAGGCGTCGATCAGACGATCAAGCTCGCGATGACGGGGACCGGGCGGGCGGAGATGGCGTACGTGAACGCGGTGCTCACCGAATTGAAGAACGCCCAGAATGCGCAGCTGCGTGCGCACCTCGCGCAACGAGAGCGGCTCATGCTCGAATTATGGGTCCTCACCGTCGCGTTCGTCGTTACGGGCATCGTGCTCGCCGTGTGGGTGTACCACGAGACCCGGAAAGCAAACCGCAACCGCGCGTCGCATGACCGGCAGAAAGAATACCTGGCGCGCCACGATGCACTGACCGGGCTTGTGAACCGCCGTCATCTGCAGGAGCTGCTCGAAGCGCAACTCGCGGCGGCCCGCAAGACGGGCTCCAGCCTCGCCCTGATGTACATCGACCTCGACGGCTTCAAGCAGGTGAACGACACCTACGGCCACGACAGCGGTGACGAGCTCCTCGGCGATGTGGCACGACGCTTGCGCAGCGCGGTGCGCGAGAGCGATGTGGTGGCGCGGCTCGGCGGCGACGAATTCGTGGCGAGCCTCCCGCACCTGCATTCCGCCACCGACATCGGTTTCGTGGCGAGCAAGCTGATCGACGTGCTCGCCGCGCCGTACGCGCTCGACGCCGGCCAAGCGCGCATCAGCGCGAGCATAGGCGTGGCCTTGTTTCCGCGCGACGCAGACTCCGCGAAAACGCTGCTCGCTGCCGGCGATCGGGCGCTGTATGCGGCGAAGAGCGCTGGCAAGAACCGGTTTGAATGGGCCGGGGAAGTACTGCGCACCCAATCTGCGTGAGCGCGGGCGGCGGGTGCCCTGTTGGGACAGCGCTGGCTCGGTCAGCGCGGCCTTGACAGGCGAGTATGGTTTTGCGGAAATACGTTCCGGCAGGGATGGGCTTCGCGCGAAGTGTGGGCCCGTGTGCACCGAAATCGCGTGGCACGGGAAACTTCTGCGCAACTGTCGCCATCTAACCACAGCGCCGGCACCGGCCGGGCAGAAGTACAGAAAACGAGGAGGATTACATGACGTTCGTCAGGCTCAGCATCGCCGTTCGCGCTCGCAGTCCGTTTGCTGGCGTACCGCTTTTCCCGATCTAGGCAGTCTACCGTCCGTTCGATCGCGTCCTCTCATCGAGCGCGATGACTCGCATCGTATCCATGATCCGTGCGTTCCGGCATGCGCTCGTTGATGTCGGTCGTCGGCATGTTGCCGCGCGCCGCTTTGCGAGCGCCGTGATGCGCTGCGCTTCCATGCTGCTGCTCGCCCTCTCGGTGACTGAAGTCGGCGCGCAGCCGATCACGGTGTCGGCCGCCGCAAGCCTGCGCGACGTGCTGCAATCGGTGAACGCCGCGTACGAGAAGCGCAACCACGAGCACGTGTCCACGGTGTACGGGCCGAGCTTCCGGCTTGCCAACGACATCGCGCGCGGCGCTATCCCCGATGTTTTCATTTCCGCGGATCCCGCGTCCGTGGCGTATCTCGAAGAGCACAAGCTCGTGCGCGGCGATGTGCTCATCGGGGTGGTGCGCAACCGCCTGGTCGTCGTCGCGCGTGACGGTTATGGGCCGGTACGCAGCACGAAAGCGGGGCCGGGAACGGCGATCAAGGATATGGCATCGCTTGCACTGCCCGATCCCCGCCAGCATCCGGCCGGCAAGTTCGGTCAGGCCGCGCTGACAAAGCTGGGATTGTGGGACCGTCTCGGGTCCAAGACGCGCACGACGAGCAGCACGCGCGCCGCCCTGGAGCTCGTGCTCAACCGGGAGGTGGACGGTGCGATTGTTTATCGCAGCGAAGCGATGCGCGAGCCGCATGCACAGGTGATACAGATGCTGCCCGAGAATTCGCATCCGCCGATTCTCTACACCGTGGCAGTCACTACGGCCGGTCGGGGGTGGCCGGTGGTGAGCGCCTATGTGAGCTTCATACGGTCGCAGGCGGCACTCGATATCTTCGAGCGCTTCGGATTCGAACGGGACGCGGCGTGGAAGAAATGAGCGGCACGCGGGCCGCCCCTGGGAAAAGGTGCTTGAGCGCCCTCCTCGGAGGCCCGTCAGGGAGGGAGCGGGCTCTTAGCACTACAGGCGCCCAAGCGATGCAAGTGTAACGCGTTTTTGTCGTCGTGTAAGTTTCGTGTAAGAAAACTTTGGCGCAGCGTGTGGGCTCTGCCGAAGTCAGAGGTGCCGCAAGGACAGGCATAGACGGCGCCGGTAAGAAGTTCCAACGAGGAGGATAGTCATGATGCGAGAAGCGCGTGTGGGCGCTATCGCGGCCTGTCTCGCCATCGCGAGTGCAGCGCCGTCATATGCGGCTCAGGGGTCTTACCCCGACCATCCGGTGCGATTGGTGGTGCCATTCGCTCCGGGCGGTGCGTCGGATTTCGTGGCCCGGATCATCGAGCCCAAGCTCACGGCAGCGTTGAAGCAGAACGTCGTCATCGACAACCGCTCCGGCGCTTCCGGTTACGTCGGTGTCGAAGCGGCCGCACTGTCGCCGCCCGACGGCTACACCGTGCTGCTCGGGAACATCGGGACCATGGCGATCAACGCCGCGGTATTCCCGAAGTTCAAGGTAAAGCCGCTCGATGCCTTCACCGCCGTCACGCAAGTGGTGGACGTGCCCGGCTGTGTCGTCGTCCACCCGTCGCTGCCGGTGCACAGCCTCAAAGAGCTCATCGCCTACATCAAGGCGCGGCCGGGCCAGCTCGATTTCTCGGCGGCAGGCGCCGGCAGCAACTCGCGGCTGGCCTTCGAATACTTCATGCAGCAAGCCGGCTTGAAGGCCGTCATGGTCCCCTATAAAGGGGGCGCCAGCGGCGCGGCGCTCGCCGTGGTGCAAGGCGAAGTGCCTATGACCATGCTTACGTCCGCGTCCGTGCTGCCATTCGTGAAGAACGACAAGCTGCGCCTGCTCGCCGTGATCGCGCCACAACGCCTTGCCAGCGCGCCGAAGACGCCCACCATGGCCGAACTCGGATTTCCCGATCTGACGGTCGGCTCGTGGCAGGGGGCCTTCGTCCCAAAAGGCACGCCGCAAGCGGTGGTCGCCTCACTGTTCGACGCGTTCACTCGTGCGATGAGCGATCCGGACGTCGGCAAGCGCCTCGCTACCGCCGACGCCATGGTGGTGCTCAGCAAATCGCCTCGGGCATTCCGGCAGTTCTGGGAAGACGAAAGCAACCGCTGGGCGAAGGTCGTGCACGACATCGGCGCCGTCGCGCAACGCTGAAGATTATCTACAACCACGAGGAGATGAGACCGTGCAGTTGAGAATAGCCAACCAACAGGATTTTTATTCGGGCGTGATGTTCATCGCGTTCGGATTGCTGGCGATCGTGGTCGCGCGCGACTACACGATGGGCTCGGCAATGCGCATGGGGCCGGGATATTTCCCGACGTACCTGGGCGCGCTGCTGATCCTCATAGGCAGCGTGGTGTCGCTGCGGGCGCTGAAGAGCGAAGGCGACCGCATCAAGCCGTTCGCATGGCGGCCGATGATATTCCTCACGGGCGCGTTCTGCCTTTTCGGCTGGGGCATCGATCATATCGGCTTCGTGCCCGCGCTCTTTAGCGTGGTGATCATCAGCTCGCTCGCCGGCCGGCGCTTCATGTGGAAGGAAGCCATACCGCTCGCCATCGTGCTGGTCGCTGCCGCGGTCGGGATTTTCGTGTACGGCATCGCGTTGCCGTTCAAACTCTTCTGGTGGAGCTGATATGGGCGAGCTTGCAAACATCTTTCCGAATCTGGCGCTCGGCTTCAGCACCGCCGTCTCGCCGATCAACATCTTCTACTGCTTTCTCGGCGTGTTGATCGGCACGCTGGTCGGCGTGCTGCCCGGCATAGGCCCGGTTGCGGCGATCGCGATGCTGCTGCCGCTCACCTTCAGCTTGAACGCGGTGGGCGCGATCATCATGCTCGCCGGCATTTATTACGGCACGCAATATGGCGGGTCGACGACCGCGATCCTGATCAATCTCCCCGGCGAATCCGCGTCCGTGGTCACGACCATGGACGGATACCAGATGGCGCGACAGGGACGCGCCGGACCGGCGCTCGCGATTGCGGCCATCGGCTCGTTCTTCGCGGGAAGCGTCGGCACCGTTCTCGTGGCGCTGCTCGGTCCGCCTCTCGCCGAATTCGCGCTGAAGTTCGGCGCGCCGGAGTACTTCTCGCTGATGGTGTGCGCGCTGCTCGCTGCGGCCGTCATGTCGCACGGGTCGATGATCAAGACCATCGGCATGATCCTGCTGGGGCTTCTGTTCGGTATCGTCGGCACCGACGTGAACTCGGGCGTGTCGCGGTTCACCTTCGGCGTGTCGGGTCTCACTGACGGCTTGAGCTTCGCGATGGTGGCCATGGGCCTCTTCGGCTTCGCCGAGATACTGTCCAACCTGCAGGACGGCGCAGACGTGGCATCGCGCGACGTGCTGAAGAAGAAGATCACCAATCTCATGCCGACGTGGCAGGACATCAAGGCGGCCGCTCCGGCGATCGGACGCGGCACGGCGATAGGCGCCTTCTTCGGCACGCTGCCCGGCGGCGGGCCGACCATCAGCGCGTTCTCGTCGTATGCGGTGGAGAAGAAGATCTCCAAGGACCCCAGCCGCTTCGGTAAAGGCGCGATCGAAGGCGTCGCCGCACCGGAATCGGCCAACAACGCCGCGGTGCAGTGCGCGTTCATCACGACGCTCACGCTCGGCATACCGCACGGGGCGACGATGGCGCTGCTGCTCGGTGCGCTCACGATACAGGGCATTGCACCGGGGCCGCAGGTGATGACGCAGCGGCCGGAGCTTTTCTGGGGTCTCATCGCGAGCATGTGGATCGGCAACGCGATGCTGGTGATCCTCAATCTCCCGCTCGTCGGTCTGTGGGTGAAGCTCCTCAGCATCCCGTACCGGCTGCTGTTCCCGGCCATCATGATGTTCATGGCGATCGGCGTGTACAGCGTGAACAACGCGGATCTCGACATCTACATGACGGCGATATTCGGGCTGCTCGGCTATCTTTTCGTGAAGCTCGACTGCCCGCCCGCGCCGCTCATCCTCGCGTTCGTGCTGGGGCCGCTCATGGAGGAGAACTTGAGACGCGCACTGCTCATCTCGCGCGGCGATCCAAGCGTCTTCATCACACGGCCGATCAGCGCGACGTTCCTGGTGATCACGGCGATTCTGGTGGCGATCATGATCATCCC